>DWYY01000012.1 GCA_019118445.1 Candidatus Eisenbergiella merdipullorum
GCCTGTGGATTTTGAAAAGGACAGCGCGCAGGTCCGGATCCGGCTGGATGCGGTGGGAGCGCCGCAGGTGGAATGCTCCCTGTATGACGGGGAAACGCTGCTTGCACAGCA
Source organism: Candidatus Eisenbergiella merdipullorum (assembly GCA_019118445.1). Lineage (GTDB taxonomy): Bacteria > Bacillota > Clostridia > Lachnospirales > Lachnospiraceae > Eisenbergiella > Eisenbergiella merdipullorum. Next base: position 112 of record DWYY01000012.1, read on the forward strand.
GGCGCCGGGCGCGGACGGAACGGTTTCCTTTACCGTGGAGCATCCGGTTCTGTGGAACGCGGAGGAGCCTTATCTTTATACGGTGAAAATCAGCACGCCGGAGGAAACGATCTGCCAGAAGGTGGGAATCCGTACCATCTCCATTAAAAACGGCGTGGTGCTGATCAATGAAAAGCCCGTGAAATTCAAGGGTGTCAACCGTCATGACAGCAGCCCGTTTACCGGAGCTGTGGTTTCGAGGGTGGACGCCATGTTCGACCTGCGCATCATGAAGGAGGCGAATATCAACGCCATCCGTACCAGCCATTATCCCAATGCGCCCTGGTTCCCGGAGCTGTGCAGCGAATACGGTTTTTATGTGATCGCGGAGGCGGATCTGGAATCCCATGGCGTGCAGGATCAGTACGGAGGCGGTACGGAGAAAACCTTCAGTCAGCTCGCGGAAGATCCTGCTTACAGAGAGGCTGTGATTGACCGCAGCCGGCGCAACGTGATCCGGGATAAGAACCAGTGCTGTGTCATTTTCTGGTCTCTGGGCAATGAGTCCGGCATGGGCACCAACATCGAGGAAGCGGGCCGCTGGGTGAAACAGTATGATCCCACCAGGCTGGTGCATTACGAGAGCTGCCATTTCCAGCCGGAAGGACATGTGAAGGACGAGTCCATGCTGGATGTGGAGAGCCATATGTATGCTTCCACACAGCAGATTGACGAATATTTTGCTTCGCCCGGCGAGAAAAAGCCGTTCATCCAGTGCGAGTTCGTACACGCCATGGGAAACGGCCCCGGAGACATTGAGGATTACATGCAGCAGATCTACAAATACAACGGCTTCTGCGGCGGCTTTGTCTGGGAGTGGTGCGACCACGCCACCTATGAGGGAAGAGCGGAGGATGGCCGGGAGATGTACCACTACGGCGGAGACGCGGGAGAGTATCCTCATGACGGAAATTTCTGCATGGACGGCCTGGTGTTCCCGGACCGGAGACCCCATGAGGGGCTGTATGAGTGGAAAAACTGCATCCGTCCGGTGCGTGCCGAGCTGATCGACCGGAAAAAGGGAATCGTGCGTCTGCACAATATGCTGGATTTCAGAAACCTGAACGGCTATGTCCGGCTTCAGTATGAGATCAAAAAGGCGGGAGAACTGCTTTCCGAAGGCTCCGTTGACGTTTTGGACATTGCGCCCCATGGCTGCGGGGATATTCAGATCGACCTGCCCGGAAAGAAGGAGGAGGACTGCTTCCTTCTGCTCACTTATTACCAGGCATCGAAGGATAAGCTGACCCAGACCGGCCATGTGATGGGCTTTGACCAGATCGCGCTCTCCGAGCCGAAGGATAAGGAACTTCCCTTTGAAAAGCTTCCTGCGGTCGAAAAGGGCAGCGTGACGCTTACGGAAACTCCGTACGCGTTCTGCGTGTCAGGTTCGTCAGGAGAAAATTTCCATTACGAGTTCGGCAAAAAGGAGGGAAATTTCATCCGTATGGAAAAGAACGGGGAAGCCTGCATCACCGCTCCTGTGGAATGGAACGTCTGGCGGGCGCCCACGGACAACGACAGGAACATCGTTCTGGAATGGCGGAAGGCGGGGTATGACAGAAGCACGGTGAAGGTATACCGTACGGAAGCAAAGGTCCGCCAGAATGTGGCGACCATCACCTGCGACTTTTCCATTGCAGCTCCGGTGGTACAGCCTTTCCTGCGCCTGCATGCGGTATGGAGCATTAACGCGGAGGGACAGGTGAAGCTGGTTCTGGAAGGAAAACGCGACACGGTATTCCCGTTCCTTCCCAGATTCGGCCTGAAATTCTGCCTGCCGGTGACAACGGAGAACGGAGAAAAGGCGGAGGCGAAAGATGTTCCGGTGTCCTATTTCGGATACGGCCCGCATGAAAGCTATATTGACAAGCACAGAGCGAGCTATATGGATCTGTTTTCCACAACGGTGGGCGCGCTGCATCAGGATTACATCCGCCCGCAGGAGAACGGAAGCCATTATAACTGTTCCTTTGTGCAGGCCGGAGGCTTTATGGCGCAGGGAAAATATCCCTTCTCCTTTAACGCTTCCGAATATACGCCGGAAGAGCTGACCGAAAAGGCGCATAACTACGAACTGGAAAAAGCCGGATGCGTGGTGGCATGCACCGATTACAAGATGAGCGGCGTGGGATCCAATTCCTGCGGCCCGGCGCTTCTTGAGCAGTACCGGTTTGACGAAGAAGAATTCCAGTGGGAGATGCTGTATTCCTTTGACTGAAGGGAGAAGAATGGATATTAGCTGGATGAATGAACTGATCTGGGTGGCAAGGATCGCTGCAGCGACTCTGTGCGGAGCCTGCATCGGCTATGAGAGAGAAAACAACCTGAAAACGGCGGGCATCCGGACCCACTCCATTGTGGCCCTGACCTCCTGTCTGATGATGCTGGTGAGCAAATATGGTTTTACAGATGTTCTGGGGGCGAATGTGAATCTGGATCCCTCCCGGATTGCGGCGGGAATCGTGACCGCCATCGGCTTTCTCGGTGCGGGCGTGATTTTCACCAGAAAGCTGACGGTCAGCGGCCTGACCACCTCGGCGGGCCTCTGGGCCACCGTGGGCATCGGAGTGGCGATGGGAGGCGGTATGTACATCATCGCCGTTTTCGCCACGCTGCTGGTGCTCGGGCTCCAGTTTTTCTTTCACAGAAGTGCCCGTCTGGTCAGAAATGCTTCCGTGGAAAAGGTGACTCTGCACGTCAGACAGGATACGGATGTGAGAGCCATTCTGGCAGACTGCATCGACCTTTCAAAGGTAAGACTGCAGAGCTTCAGCGCCGTGAAGCTTCCGGACGGACTTCTGGAGATCAAGGTGTTTCTGGTGCTTCCGGAGGTCTATGAGATGCAGAAGATCATCTCTGAGCTGAACAAGGCGGAGGAAATCGTGGCGGTTGAAGTTACGGCAGAAGGCTGAACGGTGGCGGCAGGACGGATTTTTTGAGACGGAGGCCTGATCAGAGGCGGCGGGACAGGCCTGTTGACTGAGAATAGAGAAAAATACAACCGGGAGTTGAGATACTCCCGGTTGTTCTCTTAATCCTCCATTTTTTTCTGAAGGAGAATCTGCTACAATAAGACAGATGAAAGAATACGGAGCAGGAGCC
>DWYY01000127.1 GCA_019118445.1 Candidatus Eisenbergiella merdipullorum
GGATTGATCGACAATTTGGTCCCTGATGCCTGCGTAGAAGTTCCCTGCCTTGTGGACGGGGAAGGGATCCATCCCTGCCATATGGGAAGGCTTCCTGTACATTTGGCAGGAATGAATATGACAAACATCAACATGCAGCTTATGGCTATAGAGGCGGCAAAGAGCAGGAATATCGAAGATATCTACCGCGCTGCCATGCTGGATCCTCATACCGCGGCAGAACTCAGCATTGATGATATCAGAAGTCTCTGCGATGAACTGATCGAAGCGCATGGGGAACTGATGAGCATGTATCATAAGTAAAACGGATGATCTGCGGCCTGCATACAATTTGAACATGACGCCTAGAAAAATCCTCTGGAAAACATTGCGTTTTTCAGAGGATTTTATTTGTAAGGTAAGGCCATACTTTGAATTGATAAAAAAATAACAACATAATCGAAAAATCCAAATATCTGAGCATTTTCTCCATATGCAAACGAAATAAAAGAATTAAAATATAGGTATGCGAAAGCGGTTTAAGACAAAAAAGGAGAGGAGAGAGAGGATGAAACCGTTTAAACCGGTAAAAACCGCATTGATCGGAAGCGGCATGATCAGCGGCCAGTATTTAAAGTATTGCATCGAAGAGATGAATGTGCTGGACGTGGTAGGCTGTTCTGACATCATTCCGGAACGCGCGCAGAAACGGGCAGAAGAATTTGGCATCAGGCAGATGACAAATGAAGAGATATTGAATGACGATTCCATTGAAATCGTCATAAATACGACCTACCCGGAAGCGCATTACGAAGTTGCGAAAGCGATTCTGCAGTCCGGAAAACATGCCTATACGGAGAAAATGATAACAAGGACTCTAAAGGAAGCGGATGAACTGATGGAACTGGCGGCACAGAAAAAGGTTTATCAGTGTGGGGCTCCGGATACTTTCCTGGGAGCGTCTCTGCAGACGGCACGTTTCATGCTCGATAGCGGGATCATTGGAACGCCTGTGGCGGCAAGAGCTGTTCTGATCCGCAGCTATCACCATGAACGCTTCTATACGGGGGAGGAGAAGCGGTTCGCGTTTTGTCCTGGCGGGGGAATCATTTTTGATATGGGCAGCTATTACCTGACCGCTCTGGTATTTCTTCTGGGAGCGATCCGCCGCGTCTGCGGCTTCGCCCAGATCAGGGATGCAAAACGAGTTTATCAGAATCCTCACAGTCCGCATTATCAGGAAGAGATGCTGGTGGAATCATGGAATAATGTCGCAGGGACGCTGGAATTTGAGAATGGAGTTCTCTGCAGTCTGCTGACTTCCTCCGAATCGGGAGCCTTTGAACACGGGCTGGTCATTTATGGTACGGAAGGGAAGCTGATCCTGGCAGATCCGAACAATTTTGGAGATCCCGTGTATATTCAACTGAAAAGCGGGGAAAAACAGCAGGTCCCCATGACGCACGGGCTTGCAAATGCAGCCCGCGGCCTGGGCGTGGCGGATCTGGCCTATGCGGTCCGCAACCACAGGGCACCGAGAGCGAGCGGGGAAATGACCCGTCATGTGCTGGAAGCTGCGCTGGGAATTTGTGAGAGCTCCAAAACAGGAGCGATTTATTCCATGCTTACCCGCTGCCAAAGACCGGAGCCATTCCGGCCAGGATATACAGAGTATCAGGAATTGGTTATGGATCTTTAAGAGAAAATGGAGGGAAAAATGAGCAGACTTGGAATTCAGATGTACACGCTGAGAAAAACGATGGATACAAAGGAAAATGTCTTTGAGACATTAAAAAGGGTAGCGGAGATGGGCTATACGAGCGTTCAGATCACAACACCGGGCTTTATGAGTTATGAGGAGCTTGGGAAGATGCTTCGGGAAAACGGGCTTTCCGCTGATTCCGCCATAATTTCCGTATACCAGATTCCGGATAAGCTGGATGAAGCAAAGAGGCAGGCGGAGATTTTTGGAACAGATGTGGTCCGCACGGATTCGATTTCCAAAGAACAAAGCAGAAGCCCGGAAGGCTTTCATGATTTTGCCGCCCATTTGAACCGGTGCGGAAAGCTGCTGGCAGAGCGGGGCCTGAAATTCATGTATCATTTTCACGCCTTTGAATTTATCAATTTTGAACAGGAAACAGGGATGGATATCCTTCTGCGGGAAACCGATCCGGAATATGTAATGTTCCAGCCTGACGTTTTTTGGCTGGCGGCAGCCGGGAAGGAGCCTTCCGACGCATTGAAGCTTTTCAGCGGAAGAGCGGAGTATATGCACCTGAAGGATTATTCTATTGCGGCGAGAGGAGAAGGAGCGCTGGAAAATGTGGACAGAATATCTTCTCCTGTCGGAACAGGGAACCTGAATTGGCCGGCTATCATCAAAACAGCCCACGAAATAGGGATCACTAATTTCGTCGCGGAAGATGATATGGGAATCCTGGATCCTTTTGAAAGCGCGAAAATAAGTTTTGAAAATATGAAAAAGATGGGCTTCTGATAAATAAATTTAAATTGTGTTCCGGTGCGGCGGGCGATATAATGTGGTAAATCATAAAAGCATGTAAGGAGGATGGGAAGAAAATGAATCTGATACCCGAAACAATACCCTGTACCGGCGACTACTACTGCACATGGGCGACGCAGGCGCGTGTTCGTCCGGCCGATATGGCTGACGATTCGCTCGATGTGCGCAATAATCTTGATGAGGAATTCCTGTTTGGTAAAAATGGCGTGATCGGCGACTACTTTCAGCTGATACGGCGCGACCTCATTGTCTTGCTCGACGATGGCTGGGACGTGCCTAAGGGAACGAAAAATCCCGAAGATCGCGGACGCTTCGGTTCGCTCATGCCCGACGCCGCGCGATTTCCGTTCTGCTCCGGCAGCAGAGCCGACCGGCTTTCGGCGATTTCCCACCGGATAAAATCGCTCGGATATAAGGGCGCAGGCCTCTGGATCGCCTGTCAGCGTCCTGGGGAGATAAAGCCCGGGCATGTGCCAGTTGAGGAGGATCGTCCCTTCTGGGAGGCGGCGGCGCGCGACTCGCACGAGGCAGGGATCCTCTACTGGAAGGTCGACTGGGGCAATTACTGCAACAGCGCCGATTACCGCCGGATGATGACGGAATCGGTTCGCCGTTATGCGCCTGGACTGTTGATAGAGCATTTTCCTGCCGGAATGTACCCCCCGTTCGGTAAGTACATCTACTCGCTCGACCGCCTGTCGGATGATGAGGACAGCTTTAACCGCCGCATCGCGGCGGCGAGCGACTACCTGCGCACCTACGACGTAAAAAACGAATTCAAGTATTCGCAGACGCTGAACCGTATCGCGCTGCTTGGCGAGGGGATTTCCGGCTCGACAGTCAAGCTGAACGTTGAGGATTGTATGTATCTTGGCGCGGGGCTTGGCTGTTCGGTGGGAATAATGCGCCATAACCGCTTTGCCCCCGGCCGGGAGAGCTTCGACACCGCAAATTATGCCGAGGTTGCGCGCACCGTGAGATGGCACAGAATAGCTCCGCCGTTCGCGCTCGCTGAAGCCGGACTTTCGGTTGCAGACGAGCTACTCTATGACAGGTGCACCTTTCCGCCGCGCGAGATCGACGTGTGGCCGTTCGTTGCCGGGAAAACGCTTGAAAGCCCTGCGCCGTCAGCAATATCGCGCGGCTGTCCGCTTCCGGTTGTGACTGCCGCGGTAAAACCCTTTGTTGCAGCCTCCCATCATCCCGAAACCGGCGCATATTCGATAGCCGCTCTGCCGAGGACTGTAGATGGTGTATTCATGAAGCCCTTCCCGGCAGATGTCACAGCATCTGGCGTTTCGCCCGACGCACCCGTCGGAATTTTCGGCAGATACAGACGTCTTGCGCTCCGCTTCGACCGCTGTGTCGAAGGGCGGCGCGTATATGCTCAGGATCTTTTGAGCGACCAGGCGCTCGATGTGACCGGCAGAGTTGGACTGAGTGACTGTGAGCTGGTCATTCCAGGCGGGCTTATCGATTCGCTCTGCGATGCAAACCGCGCCGCAGGTGACAATTCCGATCCGGGCATTGTCCTGCGTCTGGGCGAGTGATGTAACGGGCAAGCGTCATGTTCCTTGGAGGAGCTGCACCCTGCAGCTCAGAATGAAGAAAGAAATAGTGTTATGGGTGAGCGGTTTATACCGATAGAAGAATTGTGTCAGCATGATTATGCACTGATGGATATTTCTGTTTTTGAGCAGAACTGGCGGGCTGGCGAAGGATATAATAATTATCTTGCGAATCCGCGCAGGGAAGACGGACTTTGCCTGATGGCAGGCTCCGAGACGGTCTATACCTTAAAAAAAGGCGGAAAGATCACTGCAAGACAGGGAGAGATCGTATATCTGCCGCAGGGGAGTCAGTACGGGACAACATTTTACCGGTTTGACAATACGCTTCCAAGCGATATATTGATCAATTTTAAGATATTTGACAGCAAGGGGAGAAAAATTGTTTTGGGGGATACTCCCCGAGTCATACGGGTATCTGACTGGGAAGGATACCTGGAAAGCTTCCAGATGGCAAATGAGGCTTTTTATAAGGGCAGGTATATGCCGGGGAAGATTAAAGGGATTGTATATCAGATCCTGACAGAGCTGAGCGCTGAGATGAAAAAGGAAGGATTCCCGAGGAGAAAATACGGGATCATTGAGAAGGGGATCCTTTATCTGGAACAGAATTGGACGGAGAATATCCCGATTTCAGATCTCGCGGCAATCTGCGGAGTGAGCGAGAGCTGCTTCAGAAGGCTGTTTGGCCAATATATGGGAATGTCCCCGGTACAATACCGCAATCAAATGAGAATTTCCCGCGCCAGGAAGCTCCTGATTTATGATTCGGCAACAGTGGATGAAGTGAGCAGGGCTCTGGGATTTGAGGATGCAGCTTATTTCAGCAGGCTTTTCAAGAAGAAGGTGGGATGCAGTCCCAGCCAATATGGCAGGGAAAGGGGCAGCAGGTAAGGCTAATTGTGAAGCTTTTTAAATTCAGAAGGACTGCTGCCCGTATATTTTTTAAACAGCCTGCTGAAGTATAGCGGATTGTCATAACCAACAGCAAACGAGATCTCCGAAACCGGCATATTGGTGGAAAGCAGCAGATTCTTTGCCCGGTCCATCCGAATGCGGATCAGGAAGGTGTGCGGAGAGCTTCCTGTATATTCCTTAAATTTATGAATGAAGTAATAAGTGCTCATTCCGCACAGAGCGGCATACTCTTCCACGCTGCGATTCACCTGATACTCCCGGTGCATCAGTTCGATCACCGGGATGAAAGCCTCGTACTGCGCCATTGACGGAGCCTGCTGTTTGTGAAGCGTCCGGGAAATGACACAGATCAATTCCTGAAAATAGGCGTTGCACATGAGCTGATAGTTATAGGAACGGAACTGCAGTTCGCGGACCATTTTCATAATGATATCGGAGAACGCGGGTTCCTCGCCGATCTGATAGACACAGTTGTCCCAGAGGTGGTTCTGGCGCAGCAGGGTTTCAATAAATACGCCTGTAAAATGAACCCAGTAAGCTACCGTTGGACAGGAAGTGTAGTAGGAGTAATGCTGGGTCTCGCCTGGTTTATACAGGATCAGGCTCCCTTTTTCAAGAACCATGGGCTCGCCGTTGATGAAAAAATCTGCGGCTCCTTTCTGAATGTAAATGAGCTGATAATCCAGCCTCCCGGAGGGACGCAGGACAGTGACACGTTTTTCGTTATGATCAAAATAATTGTAGCCGCAGCTATTGATGCTGATGGATTCCTGAGAAACTCTCTCGGAATTAAAGGGATCGCCGCTGCTGACAACATGAAGTCCGCCATCTTTAATGTTAATGTCGTATGCCATAATCGTTCCCCTGCTGTCTGGTGTATATGATAACTGAAGACTGTGAATGCTCTTCATTTATCCTCTATTCTAGGAGCGGAGGAGGGGTTTTGTCAAGGGGTGGGATAAAAATGGAAAAAGCAAATTTGTGTATAAAAAAAACATCTTTATGGATTCTTCAAAAGGGGATATGACTTTATACTGGATATAGAACATGGGGGAAACAGACTGGATAAGGAGGGAATAAAATGCTTCAATATCATGTTACAATCGGACTCGCCCCAATGAGAAGGGATGTGACGCCGAGACCCGGGATCTTCAACTGGGAAAAGGCGGAAGAGAGGGGACACAGAATTGTAGAATACATAGAAAAGAATTGCGCCGGGCCGCATGTGTCCTATGTGGATCTGAAAGGGATCAATCCAGTGGATGTGATGTACAGCGAATCGGATGCCGACGCGGTCATCGAACGGTTTTCCAGGGAAAAGGTGGACGGCATCGTGCTCATCAACTGCAATTTCGGAAATGAAGAGATCGCGGGAAGGATCGCGGCCGCACTGAAGGTCCCGGTGCTGCTCTGGGCTCCTCTGGACGACGTATTTGAACCCGACGGCACGCGGTATACGGACAGCCAGTGCGGCGTATTTGGAGTTTCGAGACAGCTTCAGCGCCTGAACGTTCCGTTCAGCTATATCGAAAACTGTGCGGTGGAGGATGAGAAGTTCCGGGAAGGGCTGGAACGCTTCATCCGGGTTTCCTGTATCATCAAAAACTTCCGGGGAATGCGGATCGGCCAGGTCGGCATGCGCCCGAAACCGTTCTGCTCCGTCATCTACAACGAAGGGGAACTGATGCAGAAGCTGGGGCTGCAGGTGATCCCCATCAATATGGCCGTCGTGATCGATAAATTTAACAGGATCCTGGCGGAGAGAAAAGAAGAACTGGAAAAAGGGGCAGAGCTTCTGAAGGAACGGTATGAGATCGACAGCGATTCCATGCCGAATCTGGAAAAGATATACGCCTTTGTCCTCCTGTATCAGGAGCTGTTTGAAGAGTACCGGCTGGATGCGGTCGCGTCGGAATGCTGGACCTCCATGCAGCTCGGCGTAGGAGCCATGCCCTGCACTTCTTTCAGCATTCTGGCGGATATGGGATATATCATCGCCTGTGAAACGGATATGCATGCGGCCATCACCATGGCGATGCTTTCCTGCGCGTCGCTTGGGGAGAGCAGGCCGTTCCTAGGTGAATTTACGGTACGCAATCCGCAGAATAAGAATTCTGAGCTGTTATGGCACTGCGGGCCGTTTGCCTACTCTCTGAAAAAACCGGGGGCTGCGGCGAAGATGGTGAACATGCGGCAGTGGTTCCCGGTGAAGGACGGAACGTTTACGCTTGCGAGAATCGACCAGGACAACGGGGATTACCGTTTCCTGACAGGACAGTGCAGCTCCACAGACGGGCCGTATACCTTTGGGACCTATCTGTGGGCGGAATTTAAAAACCTGTCCGCCTGGGAAAGAAAGCTGGTCGAGGGGCCGTATATCCATCATATGGCTGAAGTGGAAGGGGAATATGAGGAGGTGCTCAGAGAGGCCTGTAAGTTTATTCCGAACCTGACAGCGGACTGGGTAGAAGAGGACAGAGAGGGGTGAGGAAATGCTGATTGGTCTGAAGGAAATTCTGGAGCCGGCAAAAGAGGGAAAATATGCCGTCCCGGCGTTTAATGTTTACAATATGGAAACCGTGATGGGAATCGCCCAGGCGGCGGAGGAGCTGCGCGCCCCGGTGATCTTCCAGGTGTACAGCAGGCTGTTTGAGCAGGGAAAGGGAGAGTATCTGTCGCCGCTGATCCTGGAGACGGCCAAAAAGCTTTCCGTTCCTGCGGCCTTTCATCTGGATCACGGTTCCGGGGAGGCCGCGGTCCTGCGCGCACTGAGAAATGGAGCCAGCGGCATCATGATCGATGCGTCTTTAAAGCCGCTGGAAGGGAATATTGCCGAAACCGGAAGGATCGTTTCACTGTGCGGGGAAGTCGGCGTCGATGTGGAAGGCGAGCTGGGACATGTGGGATCGACCGGGGATGAGAGCCAGTCGCCCTTTACGGAGGTGGCGGAAGCAAAGCGTTTTGTGGAAGAGACAGGGGTCTGCGCCCTTGCGGTCATGATCGGGACCGCACATGGTAAATATAAAAAAGCGCCCAAGCTTCAGATCGAACGCGCCCGTGAGATCAGTCAGGCGGTGGGAATCCCCCTTGTGCTGCACGGAGGGTCCGGGGTGCCGGATGACCAGGTCAGAGCGGCCATCGGGGCAGGCGTGGCAAAGGTGAACTTCGGAACGGATGTGTGCTGTTCTTTTCTGGACAGCGTTTTCGAGGTGTCCAGGCAGGTGATCGCGCTGGATCTGTTTATGAATGAACCGATACAGGCTGTGAAGAGATTTGCAATGGAAAAGATCAGACTATTAGGAGCGGATGGACATGTATGATATTGTAGGAATCGGAGCGAGCCTGTATGATACACTGATGGTGGTGCATCAGATGCCCGAAGAGGATACGAAGATGCTTGCCGGTCGGACGCTGGGGCAGGGAGGCGGCCCTTGCACAACGGCTCTTGCGGCGGCTTCCAGGCTGGGGGCCGGGACCGCTTATATCGGGGTTATGGGAGATGACGCGGCGGGCGTTTTTATGATGCGGGATCTGAAGGAGCATGGGGTGGATACCCGGTACTGTCTGGTGAAGAAGGGGTATCTGTCCTGGATGTCTTTTATCCTTCTGAATGAACAGACCGGTTCCAGGACCTGCATCTGGAGCAAGGGCGATGTGCCGGAGGTTGAACTGGGGGCACAGGAGGCTGAAGCCATTCGGAACGCCAGAGTGCTTCACCTGGACGGAAATCATCTGGACGCCGCATTGGCCGGCGCAGTTATTGCTAAACAGTCAGGTGTGAAGGTCAGCATGGATGCCGGAGGCAATTATCCGGGCGTGGAAAGACTGCTGCCCTATGTGGATCTTCTGATCCCATCGGAGGAATTCGCGCTCAAGTTTACCGGAGCGCAGGATGCGGAAGCGGCAGCAAGGCAGTTATATGGAGAATTTCATCCGGAGGTCCTGATCATCACGCAGGGGAGCCGCGGCGGGTTTCTCTATGACGGGGAGGTACACCGGTATCCGGTATTTCCGGTTCCCGTCATGGATTCCAACGGAGCGGGAGATGTGTTCCACGGAGCTTTCATCACCGCTTATCTGGAAGGAAAGGAGCCGGAGGAGGCTGCGGCGTTCGCAAGCGCCGTGTCCGCCCTGAAATGCAGCAGGCTCGGGGGGAGAAGAAGTGTGCCGGATAAACAGACGGCAATTCAGTTTATGAAACAGAGGACGCAGACAGGCGGGGCCGTATTGCACGCCGGAATGGAGGGAGAATGAGACGGGAAGCATTTATGCCGGATATGATTTTGACGGAGCTGGAGGATGTGGTCGGACAGGAGCATGTCAGCACAGCGGAAAGCGAGCGGATGGTTTACGGCGTGGACTATTTCTGGATCAGCCGCATGTGGTCCGACCGGGGCAAGGTGCCTCCGGAGCCGGATTATATCGTGCGCCCCGGCAGCGCTGAGGAAGTATCCAGGATCTTAAAGATCGCGAATTATTATAAGATCCCCGTACATACCTGGGGAGGCGGTTCCGGCTCCCAGGGCGGAGCCCTTCCTATGGCGGGCGGGATCCTTTTAGATATGAAGCGGATGAACAGGCTGATCACCATCGATGAGGAGAGCAGGACGATCACGGCGCAGGCCGGGATGGTTTTCAAGGTGCTGGAGGATTACGCCAACGAGCGGGGATATTCCACACAGCATATTCCCTCCTGCCTGACCTGCGGCACGATCGGCGGCGCGCTGGGCCACAGGGGGATCGGGATCATGTCAACCAAATACGGCAAGATCGACGACATGTGCATCAACATGGAGGTGGTCCTTCCGAATGGGGACATCATCCGCACCCTGCCGGTCCCCAAGCATGCGGCGGGGCCGGATCTGAACCAGATCTTCATCGGCTCGGAAGGGACCCTTGGGGTCATCACGGAGGCCACCTTCAAGCTGTTTGAGCAGCCTGAGGCCCGGAAATTCCGCGCCTTCCTGTTCCCGGATATGACGAGCGGGCTGGCGGCGGGAAGGGATCTGATGCAGAAGGTGAAGCCTTCCATCCTCCGCCTGTTCGATGAAGCGGAAACCGTATCCATCATCAAGGATATCCTCGGCGTGCAGCAGAAGGGCGCGTTCATGAACCTGGCGGTCGAGGGGATCGAAAAGATCGTGGATATCGAGATGGAAGTGATCCAGGAGATCTGCAGGAAATACAACGGGCAGGACCTGGGGAGCGAATACGGGGAAAAATGGTATGAAAACCGTATCACCTTCTTCTATCCCGGCCATATCATGGACATCCCGCAGATGTTCGGGACGATGGATACCGTATCGGATTTTGCGCATATCGAAAAGATATACTGGGCCATGAAGAACGCGATCGAAAGCAACTTCCCGGGCGTGAGGTTTATTGCCCACTGTTCCCACTGGTATGAATGGGGGACCATGATCTACGACCGCTTTATCTGTGATAACCCGCCGGAGGATCCGGAGGAGGCGATCCGTCTGCATAACCGCATCTGGAATACAGGTGTGCGCGCGGCGATGGCAAACGGCGGCGTGATCAACGATCACCATGGGATCGGCCTGAAGCTGTCCAGACTGATGAAAGAGCAGTACGGTCCGGCTATGCAGGTGTTTGAAGCACTGAAAAAAGGTCTGGATCCCAACGGCATCATGAATCCGTACAAGCTGGGGCTGTGAGAAAGGGGGAGTTTGGAAATGTATACGGAAAAAGCATACCATATCGCGGATAACTGCCGCTTCTGCTGGATGTGCCGCCATGTCTGCCCGGTGGGTCTTGTGACCGGAAAGGAGATCAATACGCCGCGGGCAAAAGCGCTGTTAGTCTCCATGGAAAAAAGAGGGATCCCCATGGACCGGGAAGCCGCAGCCTCCTTCTATGAATGCATGCTCTGCGAGGGATGTTCCAATGACTGCGCGACGGGCTTTGAGCCCCCGGTGTTCATCCGGGAAGCGCGCGTCCAGGCGGCTTCGGAAGGGATGCTCCCGGAAGAGGTGGAGAAGGTGCTGGACCGGATCCTGGAAACCGGCGTTATGTATGAAGAGACCGAAGAAGATCCCGCCCTGGCGGAGAAGATCCGCCTGCATCAGAAGAAAGCATCTGTTCTGGTCCTTCTTGGCGCGGCAGCAAGATACCGCGTGCCGGAAATGGCAGTCAG
>DWYY01000013.1 GCA_019118445.1 Candidatus Eisenbergiella merdipullorum
CTTTTTATTCTGAACAGTAAATCCTGCCGTGGCAGATGAATAGTATTTTTATCATGTTCGTATTTCTCCTTATATTATATATAAAATCAATATCCCTGCAAACAAAGAATGGTCAGTATCATACAAGTTTACATTATCAATCTTTGTCATTGTAGTTATTTTATCACGTACTTAGTACCTCTTCCCCTGCCTTCAATTTTTACAACACCTTTTTTACTCATTTCTTTCAGTAACTGTGTTGTCTTTGATTTGCCAAACTCAACATAAGGATTAATTTCGCTAATTGATTTCAACATTGTCTTGCTTAAAATCTTATATATTTTTCTTTCGTCTTCCGTTAAATTCAGATTTTTCTCAAAAACCGGAAGTACAATCTTAATTGCATTTTCCGACACTTCAAAGTCCGGTTGTTTTAATCCTTCTTCATAAAGTTGTTTTATTCGTATAATTCCCGTACCGAATATTTCGACAAAACCCAACCTGTAAAATACATTTGCAAGATTTCTATTTCTTAGAACTGAAAGTTTTCCTGATAAGTATTCATCTTCTGTTATTCCAGATGGAAGTCCTCCCGGAGAAATAATTTCTATTCTGTCATCAAACATCGAAACTTTTATCTGTGACTCCATATCCCATACTCTATGAATCAATGCGTTTGCAATTGCTTCTCTGAATGCAGCCTCCGGTACTTTTTCTACCTTTTTCCTATCGGCACCTTGTATTTCTTCGTATTGATAATAATCTTGGAATACCTCTAATGCTTTTTCATATGCTGTCAAAATGGACATATTGTCAAATGTTGCTCTCTTATGAATCACACTGATGTTTTCACCGAACTTCATAATATCAATTCCTGGAAAATGATTTTTATCTGCCAAAATACCAGCTGCATTATTGTACCCAATGGCACTGTTATATAAATTCAGCGTTTTCAAGGTATCCTGATTAAAGGTTTCAATCTGAATGCATTCTTTTAACTTTTGACATAAAGTATCAAACGTCAGTTCTTGCTCTTCACACGGCAATTCTTCAAATCTAATATTTTTTCCTTCTAAAATCAGTCTTGACAGCTCCAGTGCGTCAACCTCTATGGTTGCAGTATCATTTCTCTTGTATGCTTTTGATTTATATAAATACGGCTTTTGAGGCCCGCTTTTTACAGTCAGTTTTATCGTTCTGTCATTATTCTGCAATTCCAGTGTGTAATCAGGCTGCGGAGTAATGCTATCATTAATTTTGTTTTCAATATCCAGACACGCTTGTTTTACATCCGGTACTCCTTTGACATTACCGTTATCATCAATGCCAAAAAAAATTTCCCCACCATCGTAATTCGAAAAGGCACTTACTGTTTTTAAAAATGTATTTGTAATCTTTTCTTTGAACTCTGCTGTTCTTGTTTCACGCATACACCGTGCTTCCTTTCCACTTTCACTACTTATAGTATACGCAGAAATACGCAGAAAATCAATCGTATTTTTTTACGATTGATTTTCTGACTGTTTTGGGTTATTAAGTTTTAAAAATGGGTAGCCCTTACAGAGTTTTCCCAGACTTCGACCAGTCGATTTATGAAATCCGGCTTCCTGTCTTTTACTTCTGCTATTTTCATAGTTGCCTCCGTGTATTCAGAAATTCCATTGATACGAGTTTGCCATATCAAGATATTGAATGTGTACTGGATATGTGCCTTATGGGCCTCATCTTCATCCATAGAAGCTCCCACTTTCTGGCAAACCATGTTGAGAATAGCCTTTAAGGTTGTACTTTTACCAATCAAACCCATAATGTGGCTAGATGTCTTACTTAATATGGAATTCTGAAATAATCCAAATATGCCTTATATTTATCCTGTGCAGTCAGGCAGGCATCCATCAGATAACCTTTTTCATTGTTCCATTCTTTTAATCCACGATAATAGAACATTTTGAAATTGTCCTCGATAATAAACGGAACAATATTATATTTCAGGCATTCCTTAAACATAATCAGTCTGCCCACACGCCCATTGCCATCCTGAAATGGGTGAATTCTTTCAAACTTCACATGGAAGTCCAAAATATCTTCAAATGTCTTTTCTTCTTTTGCGTTATACTCTGTCAGCAGCGCTTTCATCTTACCGGCAACTTCTTCGAGCAAGGCAGTATCCATGCCGCCCACCTCATTGGGCAGTTTCTTATAATCCCCCACTGCAAACCAGTCTTTTCTGGAATCGCTGGTTCCGCTTTTCAAAGTCAGATGAAGCTCCTTGATAAACTTCTCAGTCAAAACAGCTTTTGCATGATCGATAATCATATCAATACATCGAAAATGATTTGCCGTTTCAATCACATCGTCCACATTGAGAACTTCATTCTCTACGCCGATGGTATTGGTTTCAAAAATATATCTGGTCTGATCATGGGTCAGACGACTTCCCTCCATATGGTTTGAATTGTACGTTAAATCAATTTGTGTCTTATGGTAAATACCACCCTGATATTTACTCACTTTCTGTTCCTGCAAGATATCCAGCAGTGTAAGCGGATGTTCTTTCTTTTTGTTGGAACGCTCTGGTTTTTCGGCGTTCTCCGGAATATTCCAGGTCTTTCCGGTAAGAAAGGCACCCTGGACACGTCCGTGAGCACAGTAGTTTCTCACACTGCGTTCCGATATATTCCATTTTTTTGCTGTTTCAGCAACTGAAAGGTACCGCATCTGCTTTCCTCCGTTATCAATCGAATCCTATACTATACGAATCTACATTAATAGTATATCATATTACCGGCAATAAATCCATTAATCTCCCTGAACTATCTGACATATTTTTGCCGATTCCGGAAGTTTTACTTACCACAGCATAAAAAGAACCGGGCTCCACAGGCGAGTGAAATCCAGTTCTCATTTTTATACATATATAATTTCGTTCAGTACAATTTCTTCCGCACAGTGATAAATACTGTTACCAGCCCTTATCCACTCCATCTGATTGTGCTTTTTCAATTTCTCAGTCACAGATTTCCCATCTGGAAACGGGACTCCCCTACACCCTCGTAGTCCACTGGCTGCAGTCCCATACTCTGGTGGCAAGCCCCTCATAGAACTCCGGCTCATGGCATACCATCAGAATACTTCCCCTGTAAGCCTGAAGCGCCCTTTTAAGCTCCTCCTTGGCGTCCACGTCCAGATGGTTCGTGGGCTCGTCCAGCACCAGCAGATTGCTGGCACGGTTGATCAGCTTGCAGAGGCGCAGCTTGGCCTGCTCGCCGCCGCTGAGCACTTTTACTTTACTCTCAATGTGCCTGGTGGTCAGGCCGCATTTTGCCAGGGCAGAGCGGACTTCAAACTGGCTGAAACCGGGAAATTCCTTCCACAGCTCTTCAAGCGTCGTGGTTTCGATGTCCTGGCTCATTTCCTGCTCAAAATATCCGATTTCCAGATAATCGCCCAGCTCCACGGTTCCCGAAAGAGGCAGAATCAGGCCCAGGATGCTCTTCAGCAGTGTGGTCTTACCGATGCCGTTGGCTCCTGTAAGGACAATCCGTTCCCCCCGCTCCATCTGAAAATCCAGAGGGCTGGACAAAGGCTCCTCATATCCAATCACCAGATCGTGAGTCTCCACCAGATAGCGTCCCGGTGCCCGGGCCTCCAGAAAATGAAATTCCGGCTTCGGCTTCTCCGCCGCCAGCTCGATCACATCCATCTTGTCCAGCTTCTTCTGCCGGGACATGGCCATATTCCGCGTGGCCACGCGGGCCTTGTTTCTCGCCACGAAATCCTTCAGCTCCGCGATCTCCTTCTGCTGGCGGTTGTAGGCCGCCTCCAGCTGAGCCTTTTTCACCGCGTAGACCTCCTGGAACCTGTCGTAATCTCCCACGTAGCGGTTCAGCTCCTGATTGTCCATATGATAAATCAGATTGACGACGCTGTTCAGAAAGGGAATGTCATGGGAAATCAGGATAAACGCGTTTTCGTAGTCATTCAGATACCGTTTCAGCCATTCAATGTGAACTGTGTCCAGGTAGTTTGTGGGCTCGTCCAGAAGCAGAATATCCGGCTTCTCCAAAAGAAGCTTTGCCAGAAGCACCTTGGTCCGCTGACCGCCAGACAGCTCTGTCACATCCCGGTCCAGCCCGATGTCCGAAAGCCCCAGGGCGCGCCCCACCTCTTCCACCTTCGTGTCAATCAGATAAAAATCATGGGCAGACAGGAGCTCCTGAATCACTCCGGTCTCCTCCATATAATAGGCCATCTCCTCTTCGGATGCCTCCGCCATTTTCTCATACATTTCATTCATCTGCGCTTCCAGCTCAAACAGAAATCCGAAGGCAGAAGCCAGTACATCCCGGATGGTCATCCCCTTTTCCAGGACCGTATGCTGATCCAGATAGCCCACCCGGACATTCTTCGCCCACTCAATCTTTCCCTCATCCGGCTGCAGTTTTCCGGTGATAATATTCATAAACGTGGATTTTCCCTCTCCGTTGGCCCCCACCAGGCCGATATGCTCTCCCTTCAGCAGCCGGAAGGACACATCATGAAAAATGGCCCGGTCTCCGAAGCCATGGGTTAAGTGTTCTACATTTAAGATACTCATTGTCTTGTACTCCTTATAAAATCCTGTCAGAGGCACGGCCTTTTCCGCCTGCTGCCCCGGTCTGCGCAACTTATCATATCATCTTTTTCCCTGCCATGCTATAATAGCAGATAATACCACAAAGGGGAACCATTCATTGAGAGAAACGAAAAGAAAAAAGTTCTGGAAAAGAATACTGACTGCCGCGGCGGCGGTCCTGGCCGCCGCCGTTCTGGCCTGTGTGTTATATATAGGAAACTATTATCATGCAGAGGAATCTGCCCTGGAAGCTGCCGCTTATTCCGGCCAGGGCATCACCGTCTCCGAAGAGGATGACCGGATTATCTTCACGCCCGACAGCCCCCGGGCCGGACTTATCTTCTATCCGGGCGGCAAAGTCCAGTATGAGGCCTACGCGCCGCTGATGGAAGCCTGCGCGGAACAGGGACTTCTCTGCGTTCTCCTACATATGCCCGGAAATCTGGCTGTGCTGGACGTAAATGCCGCAGAGGGAATTCCGGAAGAATACCCGCATATCGAGTCCTGGTACATGAGCGGCCACTCTCTGGGCGGCTCCATGGCGGCCTCTTATCTGAGCCGCCATCCCGATGATTTTCAGGGCCTGATTCTTCTGGCTGCCTACTCTACAGCGGACCTGAAAGACAGCGGCCTTTCCGTCCTGTCCGTCTATGGTTCGGAGGATGGAGTGATGAACCGGAACTCCTATGAAACATACAGAGAAAATCTCCCTGCAGATTTTACAGAATTCATAATTCCCGGCGGCTGCCATGCTTACTTCGGGTGCTATGGCGCGCAGAAGGGCGACGGCACACCGGAAATCACAAATGAAGAGCAGATTCAGCTTACAGCGGAAGCGATCGGCGAATTCACGAAATAAATCCATCGAAATAAATCAATTAAAATAAATCAATCAAAATAGATCAATCGAAATAAATCAATTCATAAAACAAATCAGGAGGTGGACACTCATGAACCAGAACTCTCAAAGTCCCCAGAAACAACATACCGCTCCTCTCCCGTCAGAGAACGGAACGTTTTCATCCGGAACCCCGGGCAGCCAGGGCAGGCCGGAATGGAAGGTCTATTTTGACGGAAACTTCTGGAGTTCCCAGGGTCAGGATCAGGCCGGCGCAGAGCTTCGAATCGGAGAATCGTTCCAGTGGGCCGGCCGCCACTGGCTGCTCCCGGCCGTCTACTCCTGCGGCGAAGGGCTTGTGCTCGATCTCTGTATGCGCATAGAGCCCCGGGAAATGGATGCCTTTATGGAAAAATGGGACCTGACTCCGGAAAATGCTGACTATGACCGCTTTACCAGAGAACAGCAGATGGAAATTGAACTGAACAACCCTCTCCACCTGGAATTTCATCCGGAGCTGGAAGTAAATGGCCGGAAGCTGACGCTTTCCCACAGCTGCGCTGTGCATTATCTTCCCTGGCTGTCCGAAAAATATCCGGACGAAGCCGCAGCCTGGGGACTGGAAGCAGCACCGGCTGCGAAACATTACGGACTGGACCCGGCATACGGATGGTGCATATCCCGGCACGCTTTTCTATGGGAAGGCAGCCGCTTCTCTCAGATTGACAGTCTTCTCCTCTCGATGGAGCCATATCCGGTCGATATTCCCGGCCCGCGCTTTACGGCTGCTCCCGGAGACACTATCTCATTTATCCATCCGGCAGACGGATGCCAGTGTACGCTGACTGTTCGGGATATTTCCCAGGAGACGCTGGATAAAACCCGGCTGGAAGAGCTGGAAGATCCTTTTGAGTTTCCGCCCCATTACACGGTCCTGACCTATACGCTTTCACCGGAATCCGAAAACGGCATCACTGTGGCTGGCTGCAGTGACGGCGATCAGCCAAGAAGGAAAGCTGTTTCTCCCGATTCTGGCGGTTCTGCTTCCGGAGGAAGCGCCGCAGCCATCGGAATTATCGGAGGCGCAGTCATTCCCGTCGTTCTTCCTGACGCCAGCGTGAAACAGCAAAAGCTCCACGCCGTCTGCTCTCTCCCACGCTTTGAGCCTGTGAAGGAGACGGAATGGAGCATCATTTTTCATGAAAAACGTTTTAAAACGGGAGTGT
>DWYY01000128.1 GCA_019118445.1 Candidatus Eisenbergiella merdipullorum
CTTCGGGAAGGATCAGACTGGCCTGCGCCGCCACCTGCACGGGGGTATATTCGCCGTTTTTATTCTTTCTCCGGCTCAGGCGCAGATAGGAGGGGCGGCGCCTGACCTGATAGCACTCCCCCTTCTGGGAAAATACGAGCGTCACAAAGGTCTCCCTCTCATCCGGCGCGTACTGGCTTCGCATCATGCTTCCGTCCCGCTTCCGCCCGCTGCTTTCCCCGAACAGGGCAAAGGCGATCGCATCGAAAATGGTGGATTTTCCCGCGCCGGTGTCTCCGGTGATCAGAAAAATCCCGTGCCCTGCTTTTTCAAAGTCCACCGTCACCTCTCCCGCATAGGAGCCGAAGGCGGACATGGTGATTTTCAACGGTTTCACAGCGCTCCCTCCATCCCTTTCTCCTGTATTTCCCGGATCAGCCTTTTCATGATTCGCTCCCCTTCTTCCGGCAGCGGCGTGTGGTTTACGGTTTCATAAAACTGCCGGAAGGCTTCCATGGGTTCCGGGGCCGGATCGTTCTCTGTCCCGCTCTCCGCCATCCACGCTCTGGTCCTGGCGTTATCGACACGCAGCTCCAGCAGATGATCGTAGCGTTCCTCCAGCCGCTCCCGGATCCGGTAAGGCTCCTGCTCGTCCGTGATGGTGACGCTGACAAAATCATGGCAGACACCGGAGGCGGCCTGTCCTGTCGGAGCAGAAACGGCGGCAGGCTCTGCCGCCTCCAGCACCTCTTCCAGCGTGCCGCGCAGCCTTCTCACATCCTGCAGGCCCAAAAGGGGCAGGAAACGAAGCTGCGGCTCCTCTCCCTTTTTCCCAAGCTCCACCACCGTGACCGCCTTATGATGATGCTCCTCGCTCACGGAATATTTGTAGGGCGTGCCGCAGTAGCGGGCGCTCATCCTTCCCACCTTCTGGGAACCGTGCAGATGTCCCAGCGCCGCATAGTCAAAGGCGTCCAGCACGGAAATATCGATTTTATCCAGCCCGCCCGCCATGGCAACCGCAATCTCCGAATCGCAGGTTTCCGGTTCTGACTGAGCGGCTGTATAAAACTGATGAGACAGGATCACGTTCCGCCTTCCGGAATCGATCTTTTCTCTGGAAAGCAAAAAGCGGACCGCTTCCTCATAACTTAACACGCTTCCCTCCGGCAGCAGCGGCCGCAGCCAGCCCGGCTTCAGGAAGGGCAGCAGATAAAAGTCCACCGGGCCGTATTCGTCCTCCAGCTCAATTTTTTTCAGATATTCGTTTTCTTTCACAGGGGGGAACACAGACAGATAGATTCTGTGTTTTTCCAGAAAGGCGGAGGCATAGGACAGCCGTTCGGGGGAATCATGGTTTCCCGCGATGATGAGGACCGGGATCCGCGGACGGATCTCCGACAGGGCCTCCAGAAAATGGTCGAACATCACATAAGCCTCCCCGGAGGGAGCGGATTTGTCATAGATATCCCCGCAGATCAGGACGGCGTCCGGATGCTCCTCCTTCGCATATGCCGCGATCTGAGAGAGCACCCGCTCCTGATTTTCCTTCAGGCTGTAGCCGCCCAGCAGCTTTCCGATGTGTAAGTCCGACAGATGAAACAGCTTCATATTCCCTTTTCCTTTCCCGTCTGTATGATTCGTATTCTATCATCTTCCGGGAACGGATGCAACGGATGCGCATGGTGTTTGGGGCCGCGGGACGGATCCGCTTCAGTCCAGGATATTTCCATCGATGGAAATGGTCACTACCTGCCAGGGAATGAATTTGCCGCTCTCCTGCAGCGCCTTCTTCGCGGCCATCTCCAGACCGCCGCAGCAGGGTACTTCCATACGCACGATCTGCACGCTCTGAATGTCGTTGTTTCGGATGATCTGTGTCAGCTTTTCGCTGTAGTCAACGCCGTCAAGCTTGGGGCATCCCACCAGCGTTACCTTTCCCCGGATGAATTCCTGATGGAAATTCGCATAAGAATAAGCGGTGCAGTCCGCCGCGATCAGCAGCTTCGCCCCGTCAAAATACGGCGCCTGGACCGGTGCGAGCTTGATCTGGACCGGCCAGTTGCCAAGCTGTGATAGGACGGTCTGAGCGGACGTCCCGGCTGCGGAGCCGACCGTGTCCTGCTCTCCTGCAGTTCTCCTCATCTGTCTGGCCGCTGAACCCGGACAGCCGCCTGCCGGGTGGACCGCTGTTCCTTTCGCCTGCATGGTTTTCTGCATTTCCTCCGCTTTTTTCTTTTTCATATTTGCCTCAACCGCTTCCCTATCATATGCGGCCGCTTCTCTTTCCTCAAAGGAAATGGCTCCCGTCGGGCAGTTCGGCAGGCAGTCTCCCATGCCATCGCAGTAATCGTCGCGGATCAGCTTCGCCTTCCCATCGACCATCGCGATCGCGCTCTCATGGCAGGCCTGCGCGCAGAGGCCGCAGCCATTGCATTTCTCCTCGTCAATACGGATTATCTGTCTGATCATACCTTTACTCCTCCTATTTCTTACAGCAGTTCTTTACAGAACTCCTTGACTTTACAGGAGCATCTTACTATAATTTTTTAAAAAAGTATGTGGTCATAACCACATTTCAGGAGATATTTTTATGGATTACGGATTCCTGATGCGGACCGCCTTGTTTCATGGTTATGAGGAACAGGAGATTCCCGGTCTGCTGCAGATATTAAACAGTCATGAAAAAACATTTGAAAAGGGACAGATCATCTATCATGCCGGAGAAAATGTCACCGAATTCGGCCTGATCCTGGAGGGCTCCGTTCAGATCGAAGCTCTGGACCTGTTCGGGCAGAGAAGCATCCTCGGCATCACGCAGCGGGGCGGCGTCTTTGCCGAGTCCTACGCCTGCATTCCGGATCAGGTCCTGCTGGTGGACGTCGCCGCAAGGGAAAACACCTGTGTGCTCTTTCTCAGCGTTCCCTCCCTGCTGTCGGCAGGAACGAAGGACGGGAGAAATGCCATCCTTCTCCGGAATCTTCTCAGTATCGCAGCCCGGAAAAATCTCGGTCTCTCCATGCGGATCTTCCATTCCTCTCCCAAAAAGATCCGCGACCGGCTGTTCTCCTATTTTTCCGAGCAGGCCGCCATACACGGTTCCACCCACTTCGTCATCCCCCTGAACCGCCAGCAGCTCGCGGATTATCTGGGCGCGGAACGGACCGCCCTGTCCAAGGAGCTGGGGAAGATGAAACGGGAAGGGCTGATCGACTACCGCCGCAATGAGTTCTGGATCCACCCGAAAAAAATATGAGAAAAATCTGTTTTCCTATTGACATCCTTGCCGTCCTATGATATCTTATTAGCAGTGACACAGTGTCAGTGCTACTCACGCATAAAAGAAAGCAATTTCTTCTGCGTGAGGAAGAAAAGCTGACCTGCATCACGAAAGATCAGAAGATCCGGCAGAGAAAGAACAGGTGCTGTAGGGTTCCGTCTGGTTGAGGCGGCGCAATACGGCGCATCTGTATATTCTTTTTCAAAACGCCATGGATGATTTCTAAAAGCCGGCGAATAAAAGCGTTTTTGTTTTATTCGCTTTCTTTTCGCCGAAGCGTTAGCACTCGACTTGTTCGACTGCTGACAGATATTGGCGGCTGGTGTGAAGTCAGCCCGCACCAGGAAAGGATAAACTATTTTGAAGGAGGTAATCACATGATCATCAGACCAGTCTATAATATATTGCTTTTACCGGATGTTTCTTATTATTTTAAAAAGGATTTCTTCGCTGACTGGTGTACGGAACCGATCGAGGTCGGAACGGATATCCTGTTCGTCCAGTTGAAGGAGGAACGGGAGGAAGGCACGCTCACGGCGGATTCCTTCTACCCCATCGGCGTGTCCGCACGGGTGGAGGCCCTCAGCGAAGGGGACAACATTCAGGTACGGACGATGGAACGGGTGGACATCTCCGATATTGAGATCCAGAACGGCGTACTCACCGCGACGGCATCCATCCGTCCAGAAGAGGCGGATCTGACCGAGGACGAGGAAAAAGAGTATTTCAGCCGTCTCCGCGCTATGCTCCTGAAATTTGTACAGGGTTACCAGTGGGGGCTGTGGGCGAGAAGCTTCGTGCTGCAGCGCAAAAACATTTATGACCTCGCCTGCGCGCTTACGGAGTACCTGAATCTGAGCGCAGAGGAGAAATATGCCATCCTCGCCGCGGATTCCAGGAAGGAACGCTGCGAGCTGATCACCAAAGCGATCAATGAGTTCGTGGAAGTCGCCAAGGTCTCCGAGGAAGCCAAGACGGCCCAGAAGGATAATCAGGAACAGCTCTACCGGGAAGCCGCTCTGAAGAAGCAGATCGACTACCTGCAGAAGGAACTGGACGACATGCACCCGGAAAACGAGTCGGATGTGCGCAAATTTGAAAAGAAGATCGCAAAGTCCGGCATGAACAAGGAAGCGAGACGGGAAGCCGAAAAGGTTTTAAACCGGATGCGCCAGGAGGGCAAGGAAAGCCACGAATACGGCATGCTGTATGACTATCTGGATTTTGTCACCAGCCTGTCCTGGAAAGCTCCCAAAGTCACCTCTATCGACCTGGACAAGGCGGAAGCCGTCCTGGATGAAGACCATTACGGCCTGAAAAAGGTAAAAGAGCGTATCATCCAGCAGCTTGCTGTCATGGCGCTGAACCGGAAGCAGAACGGTTCTATCCTTCTGTTCGTAGGCGCGCCCGGCACGGGCAAGACCAGCATCGGACAGAGCATCGCCAGAGCGCTGGGACGGGAATACGTTCGCATCAGCCTGGGCGGCGTCCGGGATGAGGCGGAAATCCGCGGCCACAGACGTACTTATATCGGCGCCATGCCCGGCCGGATCATGGAAGGCATGAAGCGCAGCGGCGTTTCCAACCCTGTCATGGTTCTGGACGAAGTGGATAAGCTGGCCAAGGATTACGGCGGAGATCCGGCGAGCGCCCTCCTTGAGGTACTCGATCCGGAACAGAACAACACCTTTACCGACCACTACATGAACGTGCCCTACGATCTGTCCAACGTGCTTTTCGTCTGCACGGCGAACACCACGGACACTATCCCGGAGCCACTCCTGAACCGTATGGAAGTCATCTCCTTCCCGGGCTATACCGCGGTGGAAAAATTCCACATCGCCAGGAAGCATCTCCTTCCCAAGGCGCTGGAATCCATGGGGATTAAGGAAGATATGCTCACCGTCACCGACGGAGCGCTCAGAAAGATGATCGACGAGTACACCATGGAAGCCGGCGTCCGGACGCTGAAGAACCTGCTCGACACCCTCTGCCGGACGGCTGCGGTGCGCCTGGTGCGCAATGCCAAAACCGGAGAAAAGGAAGAAGATAACCGCCTGATCGTGACGGAAAGCAACCTGGCTGATTTTCTGGGAAGGAAACAGCTCCATCATGAATACAGGCTGACCGAAAAGATGCCCGGCGTGGTGACCGGCCTGGCCTGGACCAGAGCTGGCGGTGAGATCCTGTTCATCGAAAGCAAGCTGACGGAAGGCAAAGGAGGCGTCCTGATCACCGGCCAGCTCGGCGATGTGATGAAGGAATCCGTCCAGATCGCCATCAGCCTGGTGAAGTCCCTGTATCCGGAGGAGTCCAAAGTGTTCGCAGATTATGACCTGCACATCCATGTGCCTGCAGGCGCAGTGCCTAAGGACGGTCCTTCCGCCGGCATCACGCTGGTAACCGCCCTCTCCTCTCTGGTGACGGGCAAAGCGGTGGATACTGATTACGCCATGACAGGCGAGGTCTCCCTGCGCGGCGGCGTCATGCCTATCGGCGGCCTTCCGGAAAAACTGATGGCAGCCCAGCGTGCCGGCATCACGAAGGTTTTCATCCCTTACGACAACCAGGATGACTTGGATGACGTGGCCGATGAAGTCAAGGAAAAACTGGAGATCATTCCGGTGAAAAAGGTGACCGATGTGCTGGAGCGGGTGCTGGCGTAAACGCCGGTCCCGTTCCTGCCTGAGAAAAGAACAGACAGGAAAATGCTGTTGCTTATGCGCAGCGCATATTTCCAACGAACTGGCAGTTTGCGGGAGCATTATCTGACTTCCGGAAACTGCCTTTTTTTGCCTGGAAAACACATTTTGACACACAGCTTTAAAGCAGCTCAGCGCTCAGGGAAAAAAGAGCCTGACAGAAATTTTCTTCAAAATCGGGCTGCACGTAATCCGGATCAGCCCTTTTTACGGCCTCCAGCTGTTTTTCCGTCAGATTTGTCATGGAATACAGCCCCTGCATCAGCGAAAGGAGCGCCAGCAGGAAATGCTCCTTTTTCTCCCCTGAAGCATTCGGAAAATACCGCCCCAGCGCGTCCCGCATCATATCCCGGAACGGCAGGATCTCCTGCTTGAAGGCGGTCAGCTTTTCCAGAGAGCAGTTCCTTTCAATGGCGATATAGTTCATGGAGATCAGTTTCAGGAGCCTGGGATGCCCGGCCGCTGTCTCCGCCAGGATCCGGCAGTAGCTTTCTCTCCCACCGTCTTCATCCTCCCGCATTTTTTCCTCTATATCTTCCATCCACAGAAGGTATTCCTTTTTCAGGATATCCAGAAAGATCTCATCCTTTGTCTCATAATAATTGTAGATATTGGAACGGCAGATCGACGTGGACTTCGCGATCTCCTTGATATTGATCTCATCATATTCCATATGCTCATAAAGTTCCTCGCACGCCCGGATGATCTCCTGCTGCCGGTTTTCCACCAGCTTTTCCTTTGTCATTTTCCCTGTGCTCATGAAAAAACGCCCTCCTGTCTGAGGTTAAGTATAGCATGGAGGGCGGGTGTGGGGCAAGGGTGGAGGGATTAATCCAATACAATCTACGTTTCCTATCCTGGAGCTATTTCCAGTCCGATGGGCGCTGTCTCTATTACTATGATTCCTATTATTTCCTGCCTGCAAACCGGGTATCTCCGCTTCTTACCTTCTTTACATTCCATTATGTTTCCAATTAATCTGTGCAGCGCGAGGATCTTCACACGCTCCCATTCTTCTTTACATTCGCATTTGCGAAACGCCACGACCCGCATAAAATCGGGCTTTTTTCTTTTATAAAACAGAACAACTCCTCACAGGTTTATGGTAAAATTGAGATGTCCAGTAACAATCAACCATATCCACCTGAAAGGAGTTGCACCTATATGATAACATACAATCAGCTTTCTTTGGCAGATATTTTTTCTGATTGACAGGAAATTTATGATTCCGACAAACCTCAGTTCCTGTCTCTCTTACAACACTATATTGATCTTGATGAAATTGTTCCCGCTTCCTTCCGGAAGCATTTCTACGCATCAACGGGTAAATCCCGTAAATACTCTCTGAACGCTTTTTTATGGGCGCTCATTATCCAGCGTATTTTTTCCATTCCTACCGATTTCCTGCTCCTCGTTTTCCTTCTCTATTCCCGCCAGCTCAAGGAATTCTGTGGGTTTGACAAAGTCCCGGATGCCTCTAAAATTACCCGCTTTAAGCAGGATTTCCTTGAAGATATCCAAAACCGTTTTTGAACGGCTGGTTAATCTTACTGAGCACATCTGCAAAAACATAAATCCTTCTAAAGCTGCAATGATGGCCTTTGATTCTGCCGGTATCTAAGCCTGGGTCACTGAAAATAATCCCAAATACGCAAACCGGATCATCAAACAGCTCAATGCCTATTCCAAAGCCATGCACTTTGATGACGGATACGATCCTTATAAAGCCGCCTATGGTTCCATGCCCTCCCATGCTGCCGCCAATCCAGACATCAAACAGCTTTATATCGATGGCCATTTTTGCTATGCCTACAAATTCGGCATTGTCACCAACGGCTTAGGCATTGTCCGCTCGATCCGCTTTTACGATCAG
>DWYY01000129.1 GCA_019118445.1 Candidatus Eisenbergiella merdipullorum
GGTTTCCTATGGAAACAATATTGTGGCGTCTGTGAGTGAGGAGCTGGAAGACGAGGTGCGCGGATATATCGGCCATTTTCCGGCCGTCCACTGCTTTGAAACGCCGAACCTGCATGTCCTGAACGATGCGGTAGAAAAGAAGGGCATGCGCGTCTGTTTCATGGCGGAATATTTCCTGCCGGATCTGAATGCGCAAAAAAGGCTTCCCTGTGATCTTGAGACAAGATTTCTGGACCCTGAGGATCTGGCAGAGCTTTATACACCCCAGTGGAGCAATGCATTATGCGAGAAGCGTAAAGAGCTGGATGTGCTCGCCATGGGCGCTTATGAGGCCGGCCGGCTGGTCGGGCTGGCTGGATGCTCAGCGGACTGTGAGACCATGTGGCAGATCGGGATCGATGTGGCGGAAAGCCATAGGCGGCGGGGAATCGCCTCTTCTCTGGTCTCCGGGCTGGCGCTTGCGGCCCTGGAACGGGGAAAGGTTCCTTTTTACTGCGCGGCCTGGTCGAATATCCGGTCTGTGCGGACCGCTATCCGCTGCGGTTTCCGTCCGGCCTGGGTGGAGCTGACCGTGAAGAAACGGGAATTTGTGGATGCCATGAATGCGCCGGATAGCTCCATCAGATAAAAAAAGTCCCGCTCCTGCATGACGGTACAGGAACGGGACTTCTTTTTTCTGTATGGATTAAGCCATCTGGTTTACAGCCTTGGCGAGGCGGGAAACCTTTCTGGATGCCGTATTCTTATGAAATACGCCTTTGGTGCAGGCCTTGTCGATCGTAGCGGTAGCGGCAACGAGCGCACTCTGCGCTGCAGCCTTGTCTCCGGTCTCGATCGCTGCGTACACCTTCTTAACGGCGGTCTTCGCACCAGACTTGATAGACTTGTTTCTTTCAGCCTTAGTTCTGTTTACCAGGATCCTCTTCTTTGCAGATTTGATGTTAGCCAAGATACTCACCTCCATTTTCAAGTGAATTTTTCCATTGAAAATGTTTCATTAAACCCGGACACGGTCGTTCTAATGGAAACATACAAATGTATTCTATCGGACGTCCCCGATTCTGTCAATACATATTTTGTTTGAATTTGCAAAAAATAGATACCGTTATGGGATGCAGGCGCCGCCGCAGGCGGACTGCATAATTTAAAGTAAAGAAAAGAGCGGGAGAGTACAGATGAGTTGTTTTCAGGTGAGGACTGACCTGGCTCTGGAAGCCAGGGAGGGCATTGCGGATGCGGACGGGGAGCTGAGAGGGGTCCGGGTGGAAGAATACCGGAATGAAAAGAGCGAGGTGAACATCACAAAGGTCATCATTGATACCAGAAACGGTGCGAGAGCGATGGGTAAGCCGATGGGCACATATATCACTCTGGAGGCCCCGGCCTTAAATGAGCCGGATGAGGATTATCACCGGGAAGTGTCCGAGGAGCTGGCAGAACAGATCCGCACGCTGCTGCCTGAGGAGAAGGAAGAAAAGTCCGTCCTTGTGGTGGGGCTTGGAAACCGGGACGTGACGGCGGATGCGCTGGGGCCTGAAGTGGTGGATAATCTTTTCATCAACCGTCATGTGGTGCTGGAATACGGAAAAGCTGCTTACGGAAAGGAAAAAATGAATCTCATCAGCAGCCTGGTCCCGGGCGTGACGGCAATGACGGGAATGGAATCCGCCGAGATCATCAAGGGCGTGGTGGAGCAGACCGCTCCGGATGTGGTGCTGGTGGTGGATGCCCTGGCGGCGAGAAGCACGAAGCGGCTGAACCGGACGATCCAGATTTCTGACGCAGGGATCCATCCCGGATCCGGTGTGGGAAATCACCGGAACGCCATTACCAGGGAAAGCCTGGGGATCCCGGTGATCGCTATCGGCGTGCCTACGGTGGTGGATGCCGCGACCATCGTAGGGGATGCGATTGAAAGCATGGCTAGAGAAAGCGGGGAAAACAATACTCTTTTTCACCGGGATCATCCCAAGGCGATCTCCGAACTGAATAACATGTATGTGACGAGCAAGGATATCGACGAAACGGTAAAGCGCCTCAGCTTTACCATCTCGGAAGCGATCAACATCGCGCTGCAGATCGCGTGAAGCGTCGGAATAAACCGGAAACGAAGCCGCATATATTTCCCTATGAGTGGTAAGTGGAACGGGAAAAGGATTTTTCATATCTTCGTACTGGTGCTTGCGGGAGTGGCCCTCGCGGACCTTCTGCTTCTTAGAGGGGATGGGCGGAAGGAGGACGCAGAAAGCGGGGGCGCATTTTCCTGGAAGACGGCACTGTCTGAAAAACTCGGACAGGAGCTTTTGGATCAGTGGATTCCTGCATTTTCCTTCGCTGCCCAGGGTGGGGGCGCCGGCGGAGAGGCCCTTTTCCAGGGAATCTTGGGACAGCAGTCCCCGTTCCTGGCATACGGGCTGGAGGGCGGCGGCGGAGCGGACGGGCTTCAGACGGAGAGCGGGAGCACGCGTGAAAAGATCCTTCTTCAGGAGGGTGCAAGCGAGGACGAGGAAAGTGAGACTGGTGACGCCCTTGATATGCCGCAGGGGGAAGAGGGCAGGTTATGGCTGGATGAAGAGACCCGGAAGAAGCTTCAGGAAGAAAATCAGACAGGACAGGTCACGGAAGAGGATAGCGCACAGGAGGACGGCTCCGGGGAAGTGGTTTCCGGCAATGGAACGGACGCTCCGGAAGGAACGGTGCCTGCGGACGCGTTCGGCTTCGTGAAGGCGCAGACGCGTTCCCAGGAATATGACTGGAGTTATTATCAGGATTTTGATGCGCTGATCAAGGGCTTTTATGCGGTGGATTCCACGACGGAGGCGAGCCCGGATCAGATACAGCTCGATCAGCTTCTGGGAAAGGATCTGACGGTTGAAAAGAATCCGGATGTACCGCAGATCTTGATCTACCATACCCATTCTCAGGAGACTTTTGTGGATTCCGTGCCGCAAGATACCTCCACCAGTATCGTCGGAGCAGGAGAGCTTCTGGCGCAGATCCTGCGGGAGGAATATGGTTATAATGTGATCCACGATACCGGAGAATACGACGTGGCAAGCAGGGACAATGCCTATTCCGTTTCTCTTCCTGCCATCAGGCAGATCCTGGAGGAGAATCCGACCATAGAGGTGGTGATCGACCTGCACCGGGACGCGGTGTCCGAGGGGAAGCTGGTGACGGAGCTGAACGGAAAGCCTACTGCCACCTTTATGTTTTTTAACGGCCTTTCCTATACGAAAGCAGCAGGAAATATCGCCTATCTGGAGAACCCGTACATAGAGGAGAACCTGGCCTTTTCTTTTCAGATGCAGGTCATTGCGAACGAATATTACCCCGGGCTGACCAGAAGGATCTATTTGAAAGGCTATCGTTACAACATGCATCTGAGACCGAGAAGCCTGCTGATCGAGCTGGGAGCGCAGACCAATACGGTGGAGGAGATCATGAATGCCTGTGCGCCCATCGCGCATATCCTGGATATGGAGCTGTCGGGGACAGGAGCCTCCTGGAGGACGCAGGAATAGGCTTTTGTATTGACCGAAGCGGCCGATTTTGCTATACTTGGCATGTCCGCACAAGGGGTGCGGTGTTTTCGTGAAGAGTACATCGGAGGAAAAAATGTCCATAGATCAGAGTAAAATCAGAAACTTTTGTATCATCGCGCATATCGACCATGGGAAATCCACGCTGGCCGACCGGATCATCGAGAAAACCGGGCTTCTCACCAGCCGGGAAATGCAGGAGCAGGTGCTTGACAACATGGATCTGGAGCGGGAGCGCGGGATCACCATCAAATCCCAGGCGGTCCGCACCGTCTATCATGCGAAGGACGGGGAGGAATATATCCTGAACCTGATCGATACGCCCGGCCATGTGGATTTCAATTATGAGGTGAGCCGCGCGCTGGCGGCCTGCGATGGGGCGGTCCTTGTGGTGGACGCGGCGCAGGGCATTGAAGCGCAGACGCTGGCAAATGTTTATCTGGCTCTGGATCATGATCTGGACATTATCCCTGTCATCAACAAGATCGATCTTCCCAGCGCGGAACCGGAACGGGTCAAGGAAGAGATTGAGGACGTGATCGGGCTGGAGGCCCAGGATGCGCCCATGATCTCGGCCAAGAACGGGATCGGGATCGATGAGGTCCTGGAGGCCATCGTGCATAAGATCCCCGCGCCAAAGGGAAGTCCGGACAATCCGCTGCAGGCGCTGATCTTTGATTCCCTCTACGATTCCTATAAGGGTGTCATCATCTTCTGCCGGCTCATGGAGGGCCGTGTGTCCAAAGGGACCAAAATCCGCATGATGGCAACCGGGGCCGAAGAAGAAGTGGTGGAGGTCGGTTATTTCGGAGCCGGGCAGTTTATTCCCTGTGATGAGCTTTCCGCGGGCATGGTGGGATATATTACCGCCTCCATCAAGAACGTGAAGGACACTCAGGTGGGAGACACCGTGACGGATGCGGAAAGGCCCTGCAGACAGCCGCTTCCCGGCTATAAGAAGGTGCAGCCCATGGTCTACTGCGGGATGTACCCGGCGGACGGGGCAAAGTATCCGGATCTTAGGGATGCCCTGGAAAAACTGCAGCTAAATGATGCATCCCTTTTCTATGAGCCGGAAACCTCTGTGGCGCTGGGCTTCGGTTTCCGCTGCGGCTTTCTGGGACTTTTGCATCTGGAGGTGGTCCAGGAGAGGCTGGAGAGGGAATACAATCTGGATCTGGTGACGACGGCGCCTGGCGTTGTCTACAAAGTGCATAAGACGGACGGAGAGGTGATCGAACTGACCAATCCCTCCAACCTGCCGGATCCTTCCGAGATCGAATATATGGAAGAGCCCATTGTGAGCGCGGAGATCATGGTGACCAGCGATTACATCGGTTCCATCATGGAACTCTGCCAGGAGAGGAGAGGCCGTTATCTGAGCATGGAATACATGGAGGAAAAGCGGGCGCTCCTGAAATATGAACTGCCGCTCAATGAGATCATCTATGATTTCTTTGACGCGCTCAAGTCCCGTTCCCGCGGTTACGCTTCCTTTGATTATGACCTGAAGGGCTATGAAAGGGCGGAGCTGGTGAAACTGGATATCCTGATCAACCGGGAAGAGGTGGACGCCCTTTCTTTCATCGTGCATAAGGACAGCGCCTATGAGCGCGGCCGCAGGATGTGTGAGAAGCTGA
Source organism: Candidatus Eisenbergiella merdipullorum (assembly GCA_019118445.1). Taxonomy (GTDB): domain Bacteria; phylum Bacillota; class Clostridia; order Lachnospirales; family Lachnospiraceae; genus Eisenbergiella; species Eisenbergiella merdipullorum. The sequence goes on from DWYY01000129.1 coordinate 5,183, forward strand.
AGGAGGAGATCCCGAGACATCTGTTCGAGATTCCCATCCAGGCGGCCATTGGAAGCAAGATCATCGCAAGGGAAACGGTGAAGGCGCTCCGGAAGGACGTGCTCGCCAAGTGCTACGGCGGCGATATCACCCGGAAGAAGAAGCTTCTGGAGAAACAGAAGGAAGGCAAGAAGCGCATGCGCCAGGTGGGAAATGTGGAGATCCCGCAGGAAGCTTTCATGAGCGTGCTGAAGCTGGATGACAGGAAATGATTTTCCAGGAAATGATTTTTGAAAAAACGGGTTGCAATCCCGATGTATTTCTGTTATGGTAAAAACAACGACCGTGATCTGAACATGAAGAATCCTATCTTATATCAGAAAAAGTCCGAGGGGAGCAGAAGGCCCCTCGGCATCTATCTTCATATCCCTTTCTGTATCAGAAAATGCCTGTACTGTGATTTCTTGTCCGCCCCTTCCGATGAAGTGACGAGAGAAAAATATGTGAATGCCCTTCTTGCGGAGATCGACGCGCAGGCGCCTCTGTATGAAGGCTTTCAGGTTCGTACTGTTTTCTTTGGAGGCGGCACGCCGTCCCTCCTGACGGAAGGACAGACCGCAGCCCTTCTGGAGCGGCTGTATCGGAGATTTTCCTTTGCGCCGGAAAATGATCTGGAAATCACCCTGGAGGCCAATCCGGGTACGCTTACGGAAGAAAAGCTCCGGGCTTGGAAGAGATCAGGCGTGAACCGCCTGAGCATCGGCCTGCAGTCCGCCCATGACGAAGAACTGCGCATCCTGGGGAGGATCCATACCTGGGAGGATTTTCTGCACGGCTATGATGCGGCAAGGCGGGCTGGGTTTTCTGATCTCAATATCGACCTGATGTCCTCTCTCCCCGGCCAGAGCGTGGAAAGCTGGATGGATACGCTGGAAAAGACTGCCTCCCTTGAACCGGAACATATTTCCGCCTATAGCCTGATCATCGAAGAAGGGACGCCTTTTTATGACTGGTATGGCCCGCATTCCGTTCTTCCGGAAGGCCGCAGACCCCTTCCCTCTGAGGAGGAGGACAGGCTCATGTATGAACGGACAGGAGAATTCCTGAAACAGAAGGGCTACGGGCGTTATGAGATTTCCAATTATGCCAGGCAGGGCTTTGCCTGCCGTCATAACCTGTCTTACTGGGAACGGACGGATTATGCGGGGTTTGGCCTGGGAGCGGCATCCCTGAGGGAAAACGTGCGCTGGAGCAATACGACGGACATGGCCTGCTATCTGGCGCATTCCGGCGAGCCCGGAGAGGAAACGGCTCTCAAGCGTGATCTGTCGCGGCTTTCCGTGCAGGAGCAGATGGAGGAATACATGTTCCTGGGGCTCAGGAAAACGGAGGGCGTGAGCGCGGATGTCTTTGAGTGTCTGTACGGGCAGCCGCTGGAGCAGATTTACGGGCAGGCGGTAAAACGGCTGATCAAGGAAGGGCTTCTTGTCCGATATCGGAAGGAAAACGGGGAACTTTTTTTCAGGCTCAGCAACAGGGGGATCGACGTGAGCAATCATGTGCTGGCCATGTTCCTGTTCTGACGAGCCGCAAATCCGCATGGGTACTGGCACTTTGCCGCGCTGGAGCACATAGAATAGTATTAAACTGACTATGGGGGCTCCTTTTGAAAACCTTTCTGAAACCATTGTCGAAAGAAGAGGAAAGAGAGTGCCTTCAGGCACTGAAGGGGAGTGACGGCGTAAAAGCCAGGGAAGCCAAGCAGAAGCTGATAGAACGAAATCTGCGGCTGGTAGCCCATATCGCGAAGAAGTATCAGAATGTGGATGAGGACATGGAGGATCTGATCTCCATCGGCACCATTGGCCTGATCAAGGCTGTGGATTCCTTTGACGCCGCAAAAAACAGCAAGCTTGCGACTTATGCTGCAAGGTGCATCGACAACGAGCTTCTGATGATGCTTAGGAGCAAAAAGAAAACTTCCCGGGAGGTCTCCCTTTATGAACCGATCGGAACGGACCGTGAGGGAAATGAGATCAGCCTTCTGGATGTGACGGCGCAGGAAATGCCTGACATCGTGGAGCGTCTGGAACTGGAGCGCAGCATCGGAAAGCTGGCCGGCCTGATCGATTCCCTCCTGACGGAGCGGGAGAAGGAGATCATCTGTCTCCGCTACGGGCTGTACGGGGGCGAGGAAGTGACCCAGAGAGAGATCGGGAAAAAAATGAACATTTCACGCAGCTATGTTTCCAGGATTGAAAAAAGGGCGCTTCTGAAGCTGCGCGAAGGCTTTGAAAGGCAGGATGCCGGCCTGCCGTGAACACATCTGACGGACAGATCAAAACGAACAGTTCAGAACAGACAGATCAAAACGAACAATTCAGAACAGACAGATCAAAAAGAATTTCCGAAAAACAGGATAGGCCGTTTGAACGGCAGAAAAAATGGCAAGGAGGATACAAAAAGAAAAGAATGTACAGCACGATCATAACCGGAGGGCTTCACGGGCTGGACTGCTATCTGGCCCGTGTGGAAGTAGACTGTTCAAGAGGGCTGCCGGGCTTTGAGATGGTGGGCCTTTTGGGAAGCGAAGTGAAGGAGGCAAGAGAGAGGATCCGGGTGGCTCTCCGGAATGCGGACATCGATCTGCCTCCCTTAAAGATCACCGTAAATATCTCCCCCGCCAGCCTGCATAAGGAAGGGACCTTTTATGACCTGCCTGTTGCTGCGGGTATTCTGGCAGCGCAGGGGCTGATCCTGCCGGAGGAGACGGAACGCGTCATGATCGCGGGGGAACTGGGGCTGAACGGGGAAGTCCGGCCGGTAAGAGGGATCCTGCCCATGGTCCTGGAAGCCAGAAAGCAGGGGATCAGGCGCTGCATCATTCCGGAGGAAAATCTTTCCGAAGCGCGGCTGGTAGAAGGAATCTGCCTGAAGGGAATTCGGAAACTGTCCCGGCTGGAAGAGGCGCTCAGGGAAGAAGGCGAAACGGTCTGCCGGAAGCCTGTCCCCATAAAAGGGATTACGGACGGTCCGGACTTTGGGGAGATACAGGGCCAGGAAGGGGTAAAAAGGGCTGCCGCAGCGGCTGCGGCAGGCTTCCATCACATGCTCATGGTCGGGCCTCCGGGCGCGGGAAAGACCATGATCGCGCGCTGCCTGCCGTCTATCCTTCCGCCGATGACGGAAGAGGAGAGGCTGGAGGCGGCTTCCATCTACAGTGTGGCGGGGCTTCCTGCCGGGGATTTCCTGTCAGGAACAGCCCGTCCCTTTGTGGCTCCCCATCATACGGTAACAGGGCGGGCGCTGACCGGAGGCGGGCAGGTGCCGAGGCCCGGCGCCATCAGCCTGGCGCACAGAGGGATTTTGTTCCTGGACGAGCTGGCGGAATTTAAAAGGACCACGCTGGACCTTCTCCGCCAGCCGCTGGAAGAGAAACAGGTCCGGATCTTACGAAGCAGCGGGGCCTATTGCTATCCTGCCGATTTCATGCTGGTGGCGGCCATGAATCCCTGTCCCTGCGGATATTATCCGGACAGGAACCGCTGCCGCTGCTCACCCGGTCAGATCTCCCGGTATTTATCCGGGATCTCAGGCCCCATCCTGGACCGCATGGATATCTGTGCAGAGGTAGAACGGGTGAAGTTTGGCGAGCTGATGAACCGGGGAAAAGAGCCCGGAACGGACAGCCGGACGCTGCGCGGCAGGGTGTTGGAAGCCAGAAAACGGCAGGAACACCGTTTTTTGCAGGACCCCATGCTGCCTGAGCATATCCGGTACAATTCCCAGATGGGACTTAAAGAGCTGGATCGTTTCTGCCCGCTGGGACTTTCCGAACAGAAATTTCTGGAGCAGATGTTTGAAAAGCTCGGCCTGACGGCGCGTTCCTGCCACCGTCTCCTGCGGGTAGCGCGGACCCTGGCAGATCTGGACGGGGAGGAGCGGATCGGAAAGGCTCATCTGAGCGAAGCGGCCTGCTATCGTCTGGCAGCCGGAAAATATCCGGGAACGGCATAGTGGGAAAGGAAGGGCGGAATGGACGAAAGGATTCTGAGAGAAAGGGCATTTTTTCACTGGTTATATAATATAGAAGGAATAGGACGTAAGACCATCCGGAAGCTGATGGGTGCGGTGGGAAGCGCGGAGCGTGTGTTCGGGATGGAGGAAGAAAAGCTTGCTCTGCTTCTTTCCCCCGCCCAGCGAAAGAAGCTTCTGGATGCCAGAAAACAGACGCGCATCAGGCAGGGCTATGAAGCGCTGAGGAAAAAAGGGATCGATCTGTATCCGGCTTCCGATCCGATGTATCCGAGACGGCTTCTGTACATTCCGGACAGGCCGGAAGCCATTTACGTGAAGGGGACGCTCCCTGATGAGAACGTTCCCGCTGTCGCTGTGATCGGTGCGAGAGTCTGCTCCGCCTACGGCGCGTATGCGGCACAGCAGTTTTCCTCCGCGCTGGCCTCTGCGGGGATATCTACCATCAGCGGCCTGGCGAGAGGGATAGACGGGATCGGGCAGCGGGCTGTATTGGAACAGGACGGAAGGACCTGCGCGGTGCTCGGCTGCGGACCGGACGTCTGTTATCCGCCGGAAAACCGGGAACTGTATGAGAAGATCGTGAGACAGGGAGCCGTGCTGAGCGAATATCCGCCGGGGACGCAGCCAAAGGCCGGACTGTTTCCGCAGAGAAACCGGATCATCAGCGGCCTTGCGGACCTGGTCCTGGTCATTGAGGCGAGGGAGAAAAGCGGGACGCTGATCACCGTGGATATGGCACTGGAGCAGGGAAAGGAGGTCTGGGCCGTTCCAGGGAGGGTTACGGATGAATTGAGCAGCGGATGCAACCGGCTGATCTGGCAGGGGGCTTCGCCTGCCCTCTCTCCGTCTGCCCTTTTGGAGGAGTTGCGGAAGCTTTCCCGGAAACCCGTGGAGACAAACAGAGAAATTTCAACGCTCGAAGCACATACGGAATCAGAAAGCGACGGGGAAAGGGAGGATGTCCTGCGGAGGGCAGTCCTGAACCTCCTGGATTTTTCGGCGAAATCTCCGGACCGGCTGTATGAGGAACTGAAACAGGCCGGCATTTCCTGCGGCCTGGTCCAGCTCATGCAGCTTCTGGTGGAGATGACCCTGGAAGGAAACTGTACGCAAGAGGGAAACCGTTTCCGGCGGAAAATGTCGTAAGCCGGCACAGGTTTAATTGACAGTAAACAGGGGGCTGAAACCTTATTTTTTTATAAAATTTCTTGCAACGTCCAAAAATATGGTGTATAGTGATTCACGATTGCTGGTCCTTCGGCGTTTTTTCGACGAAGGAAAATGAGGAGTCTTTTGGATAAGGAGTCTTTCCTATGGCAAAATATCTTGTAATAGTGGAATCACCTGCTAAAGTGAAAACGATCAAGAAATTCCTCGGGCCGAACTATGAGGTGGCCGCGAGCAACGGACATGTGCGCGACCTGCCCAAAAGCAAGCTTGGAATTGATGTTGAGCACGATTATGAACCTAAATATATTACGATCCGTGGGAAAGGGGATATTCTCGCAAATCTCCGTAAGGAAGTGAAGAAGGCCGAAAAGATCTATCTGGCGACGGACCCGGACCGGGAAGGAGAAGCGATTTCCTGGCACCTGATGGAAGCGCTGAATTTGAAGAACAGCGGGAAAAAGGTGTATCGGATCACCTTTAACGAGATCACCAAGAACGCGGTAAAAGAATCCCTGAAGCATCCCCGCGAGATCAATATGGATCTGGTGGATGCCCAGCAGGCAAGAAGGGCGCTGGACCGTATGGTAGGATACCGCATTTCCCCTCTCCTGTGGTCCAAGGTAAAGCGCGGCCTGTCTGCCGGACGCGTCCAGTCTGTGGCCCTGCGTATGATCTGCGACAGAGAGGATGAGATTGCGGCTTTCATCCCGGAGGAATATTGGACGCTGGACGCTTCCTTCCGGATCCCGGGAGAAAGGAAGCTTCTGACCGCGAAATATTACGGCACCACACAGCAGAAGGCGAACCTGACCTGCAAGGCGGATGTGGAACGCGTGATGAAGGAACTGGAGGGCGCCGATTACCGGGTGAGTGAAGTGAAAAGAGGAGAGCGCGTCAGGAAATCCCCGCTTCCCTTCACCACCTCCACCCTGCAGCAGGAAGCTAGCAAGGTGCTGAATTTTTCCACGCAGAAGACCATGAGGCTGGCCCAGCAGCTCTATGAAGGAATCGATATCAAGGGAAATGGTACAGTGGGTGTGATCACCTATCTGCGTACCGATTCCACCCGCGTATCCGAAGAAGCGGAGCAGCAGGCCGCCGTCTATATCGAGAAAAATTACGGCTCTCAGTACGCTGGCGAAAAAACACAGGCCAGACAGAACGGGCAGAGGATCCAGGACGCGCATGAGGCCATCCGTCCCACGGATCTCGAACGGACCCCTTCCGAGATTAAGGAATCCCTGTCCAGGGATCAGTTCCGGCTGTATCAGCTCATCTGGAAGCGTTTTGTGGCGAGCCGCATGACGCCGGCCAGGTACGAGACGACTTCTGTGAAGATAGACGCTGCCGGCCACCGCTTTACGGTTTCCGCAAGCAAGATCGCCTTCGACGGCTTCATGAGCGTTTACACGCAGGAAGAGGACGAAAAGACGGAAGGAAATATGCTCGCGGGCAGCATCGATATGGATACGAAGCTCACCTTTGAAGCTTTTTCCCAGGCACAGCATTTCACCCAGCCGCCCGCCCATTATACGGAGGCGAGCCTGGTGCGCGCCCTGGAGGAGCAGGGGATCGGGCGGCCGAGCACCTATGCGCCTACGATCACGACGATCCTCGCGAGAAGATATATCGTTAAAGAGAATAAAAATCTCTATGTGACCGAACTGGGAGAGGTGGTCAACAACATGATGAAGAAAGCCTTCCCCAGCATTGTGGACGTGAACTTTACCGCCAACATGGAAGCGCTCTTGGACGGCGTGGAGGAAGGCAGTGTGAAGTGGAAGACCATTGTCTCTAACTTCTATCCGGATCTGGATCAGGCTGTGGAAAAGGCACAGAAGGAGCTGGATCAGGTAAAGATCGCGGATGAGGTCTCAGATGAAAAATGTGAGCTGTGCGGCAGGAATATGGTGATCAAATACGGCCCGCACGGCCGTTTCCTGGCATGTCCGGGTTTCCCGGAGTGCCGTAATACGAAGCCCTATTTTGAGAAGATCGGGGTGCCCTGTCCCAAGTGTGGCAGGGATATCGTCCTGAAAAAGACGAAGAAGGGCCGTAAATACTATGGCTGCATAGGCAATCCGGAGTGTGATTTCATGGTATGGCAGAAGCCTTCCAAGGAAAAATGCCCGAAATGCGGGTCCCTGATGCTGGAAAAAGGGAATAAGCTGGTCTGCTGGAACAAAGACTGTGGGACCGTGCTGGATAAAAAGGATACCGACGCATGAAGGGGATGGATATAAATTCCCTGAGAAAGTTTTCCGTTGCACCGCTCATAGGCCTGTGTTAAAATAGCTTTAATACCAAAGAGGTTTCCTGGCGGAGGGGAAATAGATGAGTAGTGTTCAACTGCTGGATAAAACACGGAAAATCGGAAAACTGCTTCATAATAATAATTCCAGTAAGGTTGTGTTCAATGACATCTGCAGCGTGCTGAGAGAGATCCTTGCCTCCAATGTGCTGGTGATCAGCCGCAAGGGGAAGGTCCTCGGCGTCGGAAACCTGCCGGGTGCGGCCATGGGAGGGGAACTCCTGGAAGAACTGATCCGGAATGAAGTGGGAAGCTTCATTGATCCCATGCTGAACGAACGTCTGCTTTCCGTGCTTTCCACGAAAGAGAACGTGAATCTCGCCACGCTCGGCTTTGAAAGCACGGATGTGAAGCGCTTTGCAGCCGTCGTAACGCCGATCGAGATCGCGGGAGAACGTCTCGGCACTCTTTTTATCTACCGTGTATCGGAAGGATACGGGATCGACGATATCATCCTCTGTGAATACGGCTCTACGGTGGTGGGCCTGGAGATGCTCCGCTCTGTCAGTGAGGAAAGCGCGGAGGAAAGCAGGAAGCTTGCCGTGGTCAAGTCCGCGATCGGCACTCTGTCGTATTCGGAAACACAGGCGATCATCCATATCTTTGAGGAGCTGGGCGGCACGGAGGGCGTCCTTGTAGCGAGCAAGATCGCGGACCGGGCGGGGATCACGCGCTCTGTGATCGTCAATGCCCTGAGAAAGTTTGAAAGCGCGGGGATCATTGAATCCCGTTCCTCGGGAATGAAGGGAACCTATATCAAGGTGAAAAATGATGTGGTTTTTGATGAGGTGAAAAAGCTCGCCAGCCACTCCGGGATCTCGTGACAACAAAAAAGGAAAAAACTTCTGAAAATGGTGAAAACCCCCTTGCACAGGGGGTTTTTTTATGCTAAAATGCAAATTGTTGTGACCAAAAAACACGTATGCCGGGTTCCAGCCGGTGCTCTCTGAAGCTGGCCGTCAGGCCATTTCCGGAAAAACGTCAGAATGTTTTTCCAAAATACAGAGGGTGGCAGACAGGATCTTTTCCTGGGAGGGCGCTGAATAAGCGTGTAAGGCATGCGGAAGAAACGAACCAGACGGAGGTATGAAAAATGAGCGTTATTTCTATGAAGCAGCTGCTGGAAGCGGGTGTTCATTTCGGACACCAGACGAGAAGATGGAACCCCAAGATGGCTCCTTACATCTTTACGGAGAGGAACGGCATCCACATCATCGACCTGCAGAAATCCGTGGTAAAGATCGATGAGGCCTACAACGCGGTTTCCGAGATCGCAGCCCAGGGCGGGACGATCCTGTTTGTCGGGACCAAGAAGCAGGCCCAGGATGCGGTGAAGACCGAGGCAGAGCGCTGCGGCATGTATTATGTAAACGAGAGATGGCTGGGCGGCATGCTCACCAACTTCAAGACCATCAGGAGCAGGATTGACAGACTGAAACAGATCGAGACCATGTCTGAGGACGGGACCTTCGATGTGCTTCCCAAGAAGGAAGTTATCAAGATCAAGAAGGAATGGGAGAAGCTGGAGAAGAACCTGGGCGGGATCAAGAACATGACCAGGATTCCTGATGCGATCTTCGTAGTTGACCCCAAGAAGGAAAGGATCTGCGTGCAGGAAGCGCACATCCTGGGCATTACGCTGATCGGGATCGGCGATACCAACTGCGATCCTGAAGAGCTCGACTTTATCATCCCCGGCAATGACGACGCCATCAGAGCGGTCAAGCTGATCACCTCCAAGATGGCCGATGCCGTGATCGAGGCAAATCAGGGTGAGGCAGTTTATGATGAGCAGGCTGTGGAAAACGCCGAGGCGACGGACATCGAAGAAGTTGCGGCTCAGGAAGCAGAAGCAGAGGCCTGATCGTTAGTTTGGATGGAGGAAAATATAATGGCTATTACAGCAGCAATGGTAAAGGAATTAAGAGAGATTTCCGGCGCGGGCATGATGGACTGCAAGAAGGCGCTGAATGAGACAAACGGCGATATGGATGCGGCCATGGAATACCTGAGAAAAAACGGCCAGGCAAAGGCTGAGAAGAAGGCTGGAAGAATTGCGGCGGAGGGACTTTGCCGCATCGAACTGAAGGACGACAACACGGCGGCTATCGTGGAAGTGAACTCCGAAACCGACTTCGTTGCAAAGAATGAATCCTTCCAGGATTTCGTTGACTCTGTTGCGAAGCAGGCGGTTGAATCCGATGCGGCCGATGTGGACGCTTTCCTGGCTGAGCCTTGGAATGCAGACCCTTCCAAGACAGTTAAGGAAGCTCTGGTCGAGAAGATCGCTACGATCGGCGAGAACCTGAACATCAGAAGATTCCAGAAGGTTGTCGCAGATCATGGATGCGTGGTTGCCTATACGCACGGCGGCGGAAGGATCGGCGTTATCGTGGAAGCGGATACCGATGTGGTTAACGACGCGATCAAGGAGTGCCTGACCAATGTTGCCATGCAGGTTGCCGCTCTTTCTCCCAAATATGTATCTGTGGGCGATGTTCCGGAAGATTACAAGGAGCATGAGAAGGAGATCCTGATCGCTCAGGCGCAGAACGATCCCAAGAACGCGAACAAGCCCGCGAACATCCTGGAGAAGATGGTCGCCGGACGCCTTGCCAAGGAGCTCAAGGAGGTTTGCCTTCTGGAGCAGCCGTATGTCAAGGATAATGATCTGACCGTTGGCAAGTATGTGGAGCAGGTTGCCAAAGAGAACGGCGCAAACCTTTCCATCAAGGGATTTGTGCGCTTTGAGACCGGTGAGGGCATTGAGAAAAAGGCGGATGATTTCGCTGCAGAGGTTGCTGCTCAGGCAGGACTGTGATCAGGGAAAAGACAGGCGGCCGGTATGAGGGCTGTCATGGATATAAGCCTCCGGAAACCATTTCAGGTTTCCGGAGGCTTTTCTGAAAAGAGGAGGAAACGCGGTGAGGCACTACGGTGTGTTTGATATCATTGGGCCGGTTATGGTGGGACCCTCCAGCAGCCATACGGCGGGTGCGGCCAGACTGGGTCTTTTTGCCAGACACCTGTGCGGGGAGGACGTAAAAAAAGTCGTTTTTTACATGCATGGTTCTTTTGCGGAAACCTATCGGGGGCACGGAACGGATAAGGCGCTTCTCGCAGGACTTTTGGGGATCCGCTATGACGACGAGCGGCTGAAGCAGGCCTATGAGCTCGCGGATGAAAAAGGAATGAAGGTGAGCTTCCATCCCGCCGATCTGGGAGACGTGCATCCCAATACGGTGCGCATGGAGCTGACCACGGAGAGCGGACGTGATTTTACCATGACCGGCAGCAGCATCGGCGGCGGAAGCATCTGCATCACGGAAATTGACGGAGTGACCGTGCAGTTTTCCGGAGAACGGCCGATCCTTGCCACCCGGCATATGGATGAGCCCGGCGTTATCGCGGGGATCACGGCTATCCTGTACGCTTACCGGATCAATATTGGCAACATGCAGGTCAACCGTTCTGCGGACAGCCACACTGCATGTATGTATATGGAGCTGGACGGGAAGCTTCCGGAGGCGCTGAAGGGCGCGTTGGAGCAGGTATACGGCGTGCAGCGCGCCCTGCTGCTGGACCCTGCGGACATGAACTGAAGGGTTGGGACCGGCAAAAGGGGGTTATAAAAACAGCGTTGGCAGTTTCAGAAAAAGGAGAAAATATTTCATGTTTATTATGGAAGCGGAAAAGCTTACCGCATATCTGCGGCAGGAAAATCTGAGGCTTTGTGACTATGCGCTGAAACAGGAAGTGGAAGCAGGGACGGGGAGCTGGCAGGAGCTCCGGGAAAAGATGGCCCAAACGCTTCAGGTGATGGAGCGTTCTGTCCAAAAAGCGCGGATGGAACCTGTAAATTCGGTCAGCGGGCTGACCGGCGGAAATGCCTTTTTGTATGAAGCTTACCGTCAGGAAGGAAAGAGCATCCTGGGAGAGACGGCCTCGCTTGCTGTTGCGATGGCGCTGTCCTGCAGTGAGCTGAACGCCTCCATGGAGTGTATTGTCGCATGTCCTACAGCCGGCTCCTGCGGCATCGTTCCGGCTGTGCTGCTGGCCTGCGCTAAAACCCGCGGGCTGGATCGGGAGCAGGTCATTGACGGTCTGTTTACTGCCTCCGCAGTAGGGATCATGATCGGAAGCCGCGCCACGCTGGCGGGAGCAGAAGGGGGCTGTCAGGCAGAATGCGGTTCCGCCTCCGCCATGGCGGCTGCGGCAGCGGTGGAGATGCTTGGCGGAGCGCCTGAGGCTGCTTTTCATGCGGGAGCTATGGCGCTGAAAAATGTACTGGGGCTGACCTGCGATCCGGTGGCGGGACTCGTGGAGATCCCATGTATCAAACGGAACGCGTCCGGAGCGGTAAATGCGCTGCTTTCGGCCGATCTGGCGCTTGCAGGCGTGAAAAGCTATATCCCGTTCGATGAAGTGGTGGATGCCATGTATGCCATCGGGAAGGCGATGCCCTCTGAGGTCCGGGAGACCGCGAAGGGAGGCCTGGCCGTATCGCCCACGGGCCAGCGCATGCGGAAAGCTGCGGAAGCGGTGCAGGAGGATCAGCCGGAAGCGCCGGACCTGTGAGGCCAGGAAAAAGGTCCCGGTCCGGAAAAAGGCTGCGGCAGGAAAGGAAAGGGAAAAAGATGGAAGTTATCAGAGCGGGCGCAGAGTGGAAAGAACGGATCCTGCGGTTTGCCGACGAAGTGTTTGGGGAGGATGTACAGCCGGGCGGGTTTGCGGCGTTGATCCCCGATGTGTACGGGCCGGAAGCACCCTGTGACGGCAATCACTTTCTTGTTCTGGAAGAGGGAAGGATCCGGGCGCTCCTGCTGACAGAGCCCATTTCTTTTATTAGCGGAGACGAGGTTCTGAAGGGAATCGGCGTGGGAACGGTGAGCGTAGCGGAAGATGCGCGCGGGAAAGGATATATGCAGCTTCTTCTGAAAACGGTGCGGGAGTGGATGGAAAAGGAAGGATACGCTTTTGCGGTCCTTGGAGGACAGCGTCAGCGGTATGCTTACTGGGGCTATGAACCCATGGAGATGCGGATCAGCATGGATCTGGACGCAGGAAACGGAAAGCATGGCCTCGTCCGTGCCTGCTCGGATGGGAGGGAAAGCGACGGCCAGGAGGCCGCTCCATCGATTTCCTTTGGGGAAATGGAGGAAGGAAGCGAAGAGGAGAGGCTGGCCTTTGAACTCTTCGAACGCCTTCCGCTGCATACTCTCCGAAAAAAGGAAACCTTTGCCCGCCATCTAAAGGCGGGCCGTTGTATTCCATTTACGATCTGGGAAAACGGCCGATTTGCTGGATATCTGTGCGATTCCATTCGGAGCGGGAAGCATAAAATTATGGAATTGGAGCTTGTAGATATGGAGCTGTATCCGGAAGTGCTCCTGGCATTCTGGAAGCAGAGAGCGCCGGAAGGGTTTTCTGTAGGACTTGCACCGTACCGGACGCAGGAATTTGCCTTTCTGGAAAAGATCTGCAGGAGATACGTGCTGGGGACAGGCTATCAGTATTATATGGCGGATCTGCCGGCAGTTCTGTCTTTCTTCCTGCAGGCAAAGCAGCGGCTGACAGGCCTTTCAGAGGGGAAATGGACCTTCCGGACAGAGGGCAGGCTGTATTGCTGCAGCGTTCGGAACGGGAATGTTCAGGTGACCGTGGATCCCGGAAAGGAAGAAAAGTGTCAGGAGGGCATAAGGGAATGGGAAAAAGGAGAACTTGTGCGCTTTCTGTTCGGGCCTTCCTCGGCTGTCCTGCCGACGTTGGAGACGCCTGCTGGCTGGCTTCCCCTTCCCCTGTATCTTCCGGAAGCGGATTCTGTATAGGAACAAAGAAACGAAAAGAAGCGGCATGTTGACAAAAAAGCGGATGGAGGACAAAATTATGATGGTCAAAAACAATCTGTTTCCGGGCGGGGTGAGGCGTGCCCTGACCATGAGCTATGACGATGGTATGGATTTTGATTACCGGCTGGTTGAGATTTTTAATGAAAACGGGATCCGCGGCACTTTTCATCTGAACAGCGCAAGGCTGGGAAAAGAGGGAGCTGTCCGCGAGGAGGATGTGGCGAAGCTGTATAAAGATCATGAAGTGTCGTCACATACAGTGAACCATCCCTATCTGACCCAAATCCCGGATGCGCAGGTCCTGGAGGAGATCCTGGATGATAAAGAGAGACTGGAAGAATTGTGCGGCTACCCGGTGCGTGGAATGTCCTGGCCCTTCGGCGCGTATACGGAACATGCGGCCGGCCTGGCGATGGCATGCGGAATGGAATACAGCCGCACGGTGAAGGCGACAGGCAAGTTTGACCTGCCGCAGGATTTCATGAAATGGCATCCCACAGCCCATCATAACGGCGATCTCGCGGCGCTGTGGAAGCAGTTTACGGAACGGGAATTTGAGCAGATGCTTCTCTTTTACGTTTGGGGGCACAGTTTTGAATTTGACCGGAACCACAACTGGGAGAAGATCGAGGAGTTCTGCCGCATGGCGGGAGGACGGGAAGATGTGTGGTATGCGACCAACATCGAGATCATGGACTATGTGCAGGCGTCGCGCAGCCTGAAATTTTCCAGGAACCGGAAGATGGTATACAATCCTTCGGCGCAGGATGTCTGGATCAGCGTGGACAGAGAACCGGTCTGTATCAGCGCAGGGGAATTCAGAAAACTGTAAAGGGATATTGAACGCCGGCCCAAACGGCATGAAGAAAAGAAAGAGGTGACTGCGATGAGCGAGCAGTTTCAGATCATAAGCGATGGGTCCTGTGATCTTCCGCCCGGGATCACGGCGCAGAAGCGGATACGTGTGATCCCTTTTTACGTCTCTTTTGACGGGAAAGATTACAGAAAAGAACTGGAAGAGATCGATATCCGGGAATTTTATCAGGAAATGGTGAACAGGAAAGGTGTCTATCCCAAGACTTCGCTTCCTTCGGTACAGGATTATATGGATGCATTCCTGCCCTATGCGGCGGAGCATATTCCCATGCTGGTGCTGTGCATCTCTACCAAGCTGAGCGGATCCATGCAGTCGGCGCTTTCCGCAAGGGAGCTGGTCCTGGAGGATTATCCGGATGCGAAGATCCGCATCATTGACACCACGCTCTGTACGGTGCTGCAGGGCCTTCTCGTACTGGAAGCGGCAGCCATGCAGGAGCGCGGCGCGGGCTTTGAGGAAACAGTCCGTCGGATGGAGGCAATTAAAACTACCGGGCGCATCTTTTTTACTGTAGGGAATCTGGAGTATCTACAGGCGGGCGGACGGATCGGGCGTGTGGCAGGGATCGCGGGTTCGCTTCTCGGCATCCGTCCGGTGATCACCATGAAGGAAGGGGAGATATTCCCCTCCGGTATCAGCCGTTCCCGGAAAAAGACTCTGGATAAAACCATTGACCTGCTGAAGGAATTTCTGCAGAAGTGCGGCGGAACGATCCGGAAGTATTCCCTGGCGGTCGGTTTCGGATATGACAGGGAAGAAGCGGAGGAATACCGGAAGATGGTGGTGGAGCGCCTGGGAGGCCTGCTCAGACTGGAAGATCTTCCCCTCTACCAGATCGGAGCGACGATCGGCGTGCATACCGGGCCGCATCCGCTGGGTCTGGGCATCCTAGAACGGGCATAGTGACCTTTTATGGAGGCAGCAAGGATTTGGACTGCGCTGTGAGCCGCTTCCGGTCCTAGATACGGATCTTTTTGCGCAGGGCAAAAAGAGCCAGACAGCTGGGAAAGACCATGAGGGCGTTGATCAGGTCTGTCACGCTCCAGACGAGGTCCATGGGCAGCACTGCCCCGATGTAGATCATAACGATGTAACAGAGATGATAGGAGACAAGACTCTGGTTGCCGAAAAGATATTCGACGGCCCTTTCTCCGTAATAACACCAGCCGATGAGGGTGGTGAGGGCAAATGCCACAAGGGAGAAGGAGAGGATCGCCGCCCCGCCTAAGGGCAGAAAGGTAAAGGCTGCCGTGGTGAGGCTGGCGGAGCTGTAGCCTGCGATGGAAGCAGGGTTTTTCAGGATGTTGCTGACAATGACAAGACCGGTCACGGCGCACATGACCACTGTGTCCCAGAATACGGCCGTCATGGAGATCAGTCCCTGCCTGCGGGGATCCTTTGTGCCGGAAGAAGCGGCCGCGATGGCTGCCGTGCCGATGCCTGCCTCGTTGGTAAAAAGCCCTCTGGCGATGCCGTAACGGGCAGCGCTCTGTACGGTGCTGCCGATAAAGCCTCCGGCCGCTACCCGAGGGGAAAAGGCGCTTTCCACGATCAGGGAGCAGGCGGGAAGAAGGGCGTCACGGTTGAGAAAGAGCAGATACAGGCAGCAGGCGATATAGAAGAAGCCCAGGGCAGGCACCATGCGGGAACAGAACGTCCCGATGGAGCGCACGCCGCCCAGGATGACCAGCCCTGCGGTTACGGCGGCAAGGATGCCGATGAGGTGGGGAGAGACGGGGAGCACCGTATGGACTGCCTCCGTGATGGAGGAGGATTGGGTGGTGCAGCCCACGCCGAAGGCGGCGAGCACGACGCAGGCCGCATAAACCATGCCGAGCGGACGGCTGTGAAGCCCTTCTTCCAGCACATACATGGGACCGCCAACGCAGGTCCCGTCCTTTTTCCGGATACTGAACAGTACGGACAGGTAGCATTCGGCATAGCAGGTGGCCATGCCGAGGATGCCTGTGATCCAGCACCAGAACAGGGCGCCGGGCCCGCCGATGGCGACGGCGGTGGAAACGCCGATGATGTTTCCGGTCCCAAGCGTGGCTGCCAAGGTGGTAGCCAGCGCCGCAAAACCGGACAGACCGGAACTGTTCCCTTTTTCCGGCGTAACAGAAAGGCGGATCGCCTTTATCGTATATTTCTGCGGAAATCTTAGCTTTATGGTAAAATACAGATGGGCGCCTGCCAAAAGAAGGAGCAGGGGAAAACCCCAGAGAAATTGATTGACCCGTTCCAGGATGGAGAGCATGGCTGCCTCCGTCTTTTTTTATCACTATATGTCCTTCCTGGAGCGGTTATGCGGACGCGGGAAGGTGCCCGGAGGAACTTTTTTTCAGAAATCTCCCAGCAGGAGGGCGGCGGCAAGAAGAATGAGGAGAAAGATCAGGTTGGCCGCCGTAAAGGTCAGAAGATAAGCCCCCTTCCGGCAGCCTTCCGTCTGCGCGTACTGTTTGTAGGAGATCAGGCTTGCAAGGGAAGCGATGAGGGTGCCGAGGCCGCCAATGTTTACGCCCACAAGGAGCGGGCGGAAGGCGGAAGTGAAGCCTGACAGCAGGAGGGCTGAAGGGACGTTGCTGATGATCTGGCTTGTCAGTACGCCCACGATGAGCTCATGCCCGGACAGGATGCGGGAAAGCAGGCCGGAAACCGCCGGAAGACGTCCCATGTTTCCGATGAAAAGGAAGAAAAATACAAAGGTTGCCAGCAGCCCATAGTCAGCCTTTTTGAGCAGAGGACGGTTGATGATAAGGAGAACGATGAGTGTAACCGCAAGGATGAGCTGCCAGGGAAGCAGCCTGAGCACAGCGCCCATGCAGAGGAGGAACAGGAAAATGTAGCAGCCGAGTTTTTTCCTGTCTACAGGCGGCAGGTCCGTGAAAACGGAAGACAAGCGCACCGGCTCATTTTTCCCCGGAAAGAGGGACAGAACGAGCAGGAGGAAGGAAACGGCGGTATAGGGGAACATGATGGAAAGAAATTCACCGATCCCCATGCCGGAAAGATTGTACAGATACAGGTTCTGCGGATTCCCGACCGGCGTGAGCATGCTGCCCAGATTGGCGGCGATGGTCTGCAGGACGATGATGGGGATCAGCCGTTTCTGCTGCCCCGTGATGGACAGGATCAAGACGGTGAAGGGAACAAAAGTAATGAGCGATACATCATTTGTGATCAGCATGCTCAGAAAGAAGCAGAGGAACACCAGAACGGCGGAGAGCTGTCTGGTATCAGCGGTGCGGCTGAGGACAAAGACCGCCATTTTCCGGAACACTCCCTGCTCCTGAAAACCGTTCATGACGCACATAAGAGAAAAAAGCAGGGCGAGGACACGGTAGTCGATATAAGACACATATGCCGCGTCCGGATGGACGAAAAACATCGATAGGACAGCCAATATGCCGGAGATCAGAAGGACAGGGTCTTTTTTCAGTGCGTTGAGAGTAGTTTTGGGTTTCATCAGCAGGTTCCTTTCTTTTCCTTATTTTACCACCGGAAAGGAGAATTGCAAGGAAATTATTACAGGGAAGTCCCCTGTGCACAGCCATTTTTATCGGTGTGCCCCTGTTTGGTATAATACTGCGCCTGCGCGTTCCAGAGTTCATGATATTTTCCGCTTTTGTCTGAAAGAAGCGCTTCATGGGAGCCTTTCTGGATGATGGAGCCTTCGTGAAAGACAACGATCTCATCGCAGAAGCGGCAGGAGGACAGGCGATGGCTGATGTAGACGGCCGTCCTGTCGCCGGAAATGTCGTTGAACCTGGCATAGATCTCCGCCTCCGCGATCGGGTCCAGGGATGCGGTCGGTTCGTCAAGGATGATGAACGGGGCATCCTTGTACAACGCCCGCGCAATGGCGATTTTCTGCGCTTCTCCGCCGGAAATGTCCACGCCGTCCTGATCCAGGTCTTTATAAAGATACGTATCCAGTCCTTCAGGCATAATGGAGAGCCTTTCCTCAAAGCCGGACTTTCGCAGGCATTCCATGACCTTTGCGGGATCATATACGGCTGATCCCGACACGTTTTCTCCCAGGGGAAGCGCCATGAGCCGGAAATCCTGAAAGACCACGGAAAATAGCCGGATGTAATCATCGTAGCGGTATTTGCGGATATCGATGCCGTTGAGCAGGATCTCCCCCTCCTCCGGGTCGTAGAGACGGCAGAGAAGCTTGATGAAGGTGGTCTTGCCGGAACCGTTCATGCCCACAACGGCCAGACGGCTCCCTACGGAAAAACTCAGGTTCACATGCCTAAGGGCATAGACTTCGCTTCCGGGATAACGGAAGGATACATCACGAAATTCGATCTCATACTGACGGTCTGAACGTTTTTCCGTGGTCAGGCTTCCCTGATACATTCTGTTCGGAATGTCCAGAAATTCAAAGGTGGTTTCCAGGAATGAGCTGTTGGCGCGCATGGTGCCGAGGGTTTCCAGGAGGCTGGAGATACCGAGAAAAAGGCTGGTGATCGCGCCGATATACTGGGTAACGGCGCCTACCCCGAAGGCGCCGGCCCAGGCTTTGAGGCAGACATAAAGATAGATCATGCCGGTCAGCATGGCGGAAATGCCCTGGGACAGAGCCATCCAGAGCCCCATGGGGCCTTTGGCCCAGCGGGGAAGGCTGGCCTTGGGAGAGAAGAAATCGGAGTCTGTCAGATATCTGTTACCGACATTCTCCTGCTGCTCATAGATCCTAAGATCTGCAGCCCGTTTCCTGTCCGCGCACAGACGGGCATAGAAGGCGAAGATCCGGTTAAGAAGCAGACTGTCCGGGGCAGAACGGTTCCAGTAGGAATTGCTGCGGTTTGCGCACATGGGTGACAGCAGAGCCGTCAGGAGAAGCAGAGCGAAAATGGCAGCGACACAGAGGGGATGATCCAGCCAGGCAATCCTGGAAGCTTGGGAAACCGGCAGAAGGAACAGGCTGGCGGACAGACCGACTCCGCCCAGGATCCGCAGAAGCGCGGTCAGGAGCTGTTCCAGCAAAATCAGGCTTTTGTTCAGACCCCATCCGGTCCAGTTCTGGTTCTGATGGACACGGGAGAGCAGATCAAAGGTATGTTGGCTGTCCATATCCGCAAAATCCGTATCCAGCATCTTATCCATATAAATTTTTTCTTCTGCCCAGTTTGAAAAATCAAATTCCACATTTTTCCACCGCTTCAGCATCCCGCTGATCAAGGCGAGCACTGCCGCGGAAAGGAGCTCTGCCAGCACCAGCGTAAACAGAGTCTCCGGCCTTCTCGGCCCGGCCAGCTCATCGATGATCCGGGCTGACAGCCAGATTGTGACATAGGGACTGAGCGCCGTAAAAACGGACGTGAACAGGAGAGAAAGGATCGTTCCGGGGCACAGTTTCCACCATATTCTGATGGAGCGGATATTCCGGGCGGCTGTTTCGCGGAATGTGCCGGTTCTGTTTTTCTTTTCCATATCAGATTTCCTCCTTTCCGGCGGCAGATGCTTCATGTGAGTCAATAGAAAACGCGTCTTGGGAAGAAAAGCGGTCCTTCTGGTAATAACGGCTTTGTACCTGAAAGAGTCCGGCATATCCTCCGTTCTGCTCCATCAGGGATTCGTGCGTGCCTTCTTCTGCGATCCGTCCCTCCTGCAGAAAAAGGATGCGGTCGCAGAACCGGGTGGAAGCCAGGCGGTGCGAAATGAACAGAGAGGTTTTCCCTGCCGTCATCTGGCTGTATTTCATATAGATGTCATTTTCGGCAATTGGGTCCAGTGCTGCGGTCGGCTCGTCCAGTATGAGGAACGGGGCGTCTTTATACAAGGCGCGGGCAAGCATCAGCCGCTGGGTTTCCCCGCCGGAGAATTCCACGCCGTCCTCAAAGACCTGCCGGCCGACGTAAGTGTCCATCCCGCGGGGCAGGCGCGCGACCTTTTCCGAAAGCCCCGCTTTTTCCAGACAATCCTGTACCCGGGACCTGTCGATACCGTCCACTCTCTGCGCCACATTTTCGGCAACGCTGGCTTCCAGGACAGAAAAGTCCTGAAAAACGGCGGAAAACAGACGATAATAGCCATGGCGGTCATACTGGCGGATATCCTGTCCGTTTAAGAGGACGCTTCCTTCCGTTGGATCAAGAAAGCCGCATATGATGCGGACAAGGGTGGTTTTTCCTGCACCGTTCAGACCAACGACGGCGAGCTTTTCCCCGGGATGGAGCGTGAGGCTGATATGAGAGAGGGAATCGGAAGCGGCTTCCGGATAGCGGAAGGAGACATCCTCCAGACGGATTTCGCAGGAGGATGCGGAAATCCCGGAAAGAGGTTTTCCTTTCTCAAACAGAAAGGGCTCCGGATAATCCAGAAATTTCCGGATGACGGACAGATCCATGCTCTGCCGCTGTAGCTGCGAAAAACGTTCCAGGATCCCTGTCACCCATTGGGTAAAGCCGCTGACCGCACTAAAATACAGCAGGAATTCAGAAGCGGGAAGCCCCTGGGTGAGAGTCTGATGGATCAGGAAAGCATAGGCAGCGCCGTTTCGCAGCAGGGTGAGAAGGAGCGCGGTGATGTCCGTCCAGAGATCGTTCCTTTCCCGTCTGTTCAGAAAGGAACGATACACCCTCATGGCGCTTTCCCAGACCTGTGTAAGCCACGGCCTGAGGCCGAAGATTCGGATATCTTTTGCTGCGGGACGCTGTTCGGCGATATTGCGGATATAATCCATCTGTTTGAAGGATTCCGCCTCCTCGTCACGGTGGCGGTAGGCCCAGCCGCTGATCCGGCTGTTGACAAAAAAGGCGGCTATGGATATGGCGGAAATAAAAAGGATCAGCAGAGGGTTCAGGCCTGACAGCAGGGTCAGATAGACCAGAAAGCCGAACAGATCGGTCAGGATCCCCGTCCATGTGTTCCATACAGCCTCCGTGGGAGAGACATTCGTGGAGCAGGCCTGGTACGATTTTTCTTCCAGTCCCAGAAAATCGGCGTTCAGAGTATTGGGATAGGAAGTGCGGGAAACTTTCAGGGAGATCTGCTGTAAAATGGCAAGCCTGACAGAAACCCTGCCGTAAAGCGTGTTGGTGTTCAGATAGGCTTTCAACGAAGCGAGCAGGATCAGCAGGATGCTGAAGCCCGCAATGGAGAAAAGCAGTCTGTTTAACGGGTCTGCGTTTTCCACATGGCGCAGGATCGACGGGGCGATCAGAAGCTCCACGGTGGAGTGTGCGGCGGTTATAACGGCGACCGCAATACAGAGAAATATGACGCTTTTGCGGGTCTGCCAGGCGTTTCTGAGCATAAAACCGGTATTCTGCCACATGTTAAAGCGGGTTTTTTTCATTTCCTTCATCGTTTTGGTCCTTTCCTGACAGCCGATTTCTGTCTTGCTGTCCTATCCGTAATTTAGCACAGAAAAAGAGCCCCCGGAGAAACCGGGGACGAATTGTCCGGCTGGGGGGATGAACTGCAGGCTGAGCTCCTGCTCTGGAAAGAATGCCGTTTCCGGCTCCGTCATACCTGCGGGATCAATATTTCCGTCGTAAATGCCCCGTCTTCGCTGTTGCGGCTGATATAACCGTCAAGACGGTCCACGATACTGTCAATGCGGATGAGACCGAGGCCGTGATCCGCGCCCTTTGTGCTGCGAAAAAGCCTGCCGGTTTTCGGAAGTTTTTTCGTTGCCGTAATATTTGTGAAGGAAATATAGAGCTGGGTATTTTTCATATCCATATAGATCCGGATCATGCGTTTTTCTTCCGGAAGGGGAAGGCTGGCTTCAATGGCATTGTCGAATAGATTTCCCAGGATAACGCATAGGTCCAGCTCGGACATGCTCAGTTTTACGGGAATGTGGGCGTCCACACGCACGGGGATGCTCCTGGAATGTGCCAGGGAGATCTTGCTGTTCAGGATGGCATCCGCCATGGCGTTTCCGGTCTTGATGACGGTGTCCACCGTATTCAGGTCGGTGTCCAATTCATCCAGATAGGCGCGGACAGCGTCCAGATCTCCGTTTGCGGCGAAAACCTTCATCGTCTGGATGTGATTTCGGTAATCATGCCGCCAGCCGCGCATCTGGCGGTACATATTTTCCACCTCTCGGTAATGCGTCTCGATCAGTTCCCTCTGATATGCCGCGATCTGTTTATCAAGCTTTTTTGAGAATAAGGACATATTCATCTCCTCCTCAGGAACGGGCGATGATGGCTCTGTTCAGCGGCTCATAAGCTCCTCTTGGCAGAGGCAGGGCGGTGCCGTCTGAAAGGAAGACATCGGTCTTCGTCACCCGCCGGATCTGTGTCAGATTGACGATCAGTCCTCTGCCGGTCCGGAAAAAACGCTCGTCCAGCAGCTTTTCAAACTCGCTGAGCGTGCGTTTTACGGTGTATTCCTTTCTGCCGTGGATGGTGACATAATTCTGATGTACGTCCAGGTAACGGATCTCATATAGGGGGATCCGCAGAAGCTCCCCAGACAGTTCCAGATTCAGACATCTTTCCTCCTGCCGGCATTTTTCCAGGGCCCGGTCAAGGACGGAAAACATTTTTTCTTCCCTGACAGGCTTCATCAGATAATGGAGCGCCGCAACTTCATAGCCCTCCGCAATATAGTCAGAATATCCGGTAATAAAAATGATCTGTACAGCTTCATTTTCCCTGCGCACGCGTTTTGCGAGGGTGACCCCGTCCATCGCGCCCATTTCTATGTCGAGCAGCAACAGATCGAAGGTCTTGTCATCCGCATATCGGAACAGGAAGCTTTCGGCGGAGGAAAAGGTCTCGGCGTGAACGGAAATATTGCTGCGCCGGGCCCATTCATGGAGCAGCTTCAGGAGATATTCACAGTCCGCGGCGCTGTCATCGCAGATCGCGGCTTTGTATGCCATAGAAACACCTTCTTTTCGAAAAAGGATGAAACGGGAAGCGTTCACTTTTCCCTCTATCCATTGTAACCGGAAGAGCTGCGGCCGACAAGAGAAAATCCTTTTCCCGGAAAAGAGAACGCTTCTTCCGGGAAAGAACAGACCGGGAAGGAATACGCCGTTGACCCCCTGCGCGCGCTGATGCTATAATGGATGTTAACAGCCCGCTGTGTTGGTAGATCGGACATGCCGGATACGTCACGGGGCAAAATTGGGAGGAATGAGAAAATGGTAAAAGTATATGAGATCAAACAAAGGGTTTTTGATAATAATGATCATCAGGCAGAACTTCTGAGAGAAGAACTCAAGAAAAAGGGGACCTTCCTTCTGAACCTGATGTCTTCGCCAGGTGCGGGAAAGACGACTACATTGGAAAAGACCATGGCCCTGCTGCGGGATGAGATGAGGATCGGTGTGATGGAGGCGGATATCGATTCGGACGTGGACGCGTCCCGCATCGCACAGACGAATGTGAAAACCGTTCAGCTCCATACGGGCGGCATGTGCCATCTGGACGCGGATATGACCAGACAGGGGCTGGAGGCGCTGGGAACGGATGGCCTGGATCTGGCGATCCTGGAAAATGTGGGAAATTTGGTCTGTCCGGCGGAATTTGATACCGGCGCGTCTGCAAACGCCATGATATTAAGCGTGCCGGAGGGGGATGATAAGCCGCTCAAATATCCTTTGATGTTTTCCGTCTGCCAGGTGCTTCTGATCAATAAGATCGACGTGCTGCCCTATTTTGATTTTAACATGGAGGAATGCATCAGGCGGGCGAAGCAGCAGAACCCGGATATCACGGTCATCCCTGTCTGTGCCAGAACGGGGGAAGGCATTGACAAATGGGCGGACTGGCTGCGCGCTCAAGTGAAGGCGTGGAAGGAAGGAAACTGAGACAAGGTCGAATATGCCGCCTGTAGCGGAGGGAGGAGAAAAGAGGCCGGCGACATCAGCCGTCAGGCCCCGAACAAAAGAAATGGAAAAAGCAGGGGATCAGGTTTTGCAGGGGAAAACGAAAAAATACACTCGGGAAACGGTGCAGACGGTGCTGAAGATGGCGTGGCCATCCGTGGTGGAATCCTTTTTTGTGGCGCTGATCGGCATGGTGGACTCACTGATGGTGAGCCGGGTGGGCGCACACGCGGTGGCGGCGGTTGGGCTGACCACCCAGCCCAAATTTATTGGGCTGGCCGCCTTTACTGCGGCAAACGTTGCAGTTTCCGCCCTGGTCGCGAGAAGAAAGGGAGAGGGAAGGAGGAAGGAGGCCAATCAGGTGCTTGCGGCTTCCCTTCTTTTTACCATCTGCATGACCGTGATCGTCAGCGCGGTCTGCGTGGCTTTCGCGGACCCGATCATTACGCTGTGCGGTTCTTCACCGGATTCCCATCAGGAAGCGGTGGATTATTTCCGGATCATCATGGGTTACATCTGCTTCACGGTGGTGTCCCTCACGGTGAACGCGGCGCAGAGGGGCGCGGGGAACACAAAGATCTCCATGACCACCAACGTGACAGCGAACCTGGTCAACGTGGTGTTCAATTATCTTCTGATCGGCGGCAATTTCGGCTTCCCGGAGCTCGGGGTCAAGGGAGCAGCGATTGCCACCGTGATCGGAAGCGCGGTGGGCTGTGCCATGAGCATTGCGGCTGCCTGCCGGAAAGGCAGCTTTATCAGCCTGGTGTATATCTGGAAGGAACGGCTCCGCCCCACCCTGGATGTGGCGAAAAGCATGGTGAAGCTCGGTTCCAATGTGCTGGCGGAACAGCTCCTGATGCGGGTGGGTTTCCTTTCCGTTGCGGTCATGGCGGCTAAAATGGGGACCGCTGCATTCGCCGCTCATCAGGTGGGCATGAACGTGATGAGCCTTTCCTTTTCCTTTGGAGACGGCATGCAGGTGGCAGCCGTTGCCCTGATCGGCCAGAGCCTGGGACGGAAGGATGTAGAAATGGCGAAAACCTACGGGCATCTCTGCCAGTGGATCGGCCGCGCCATCGCCGTGGTCCTCGCCGTTATTTATCTGTTTTTCGGCCGTTTTCTGTACGGCATCTTTTTCACGGAACCGGAGATCATCGCCATCGGCATGGATATCATGCGCGTGATCGTGGTCGTCGTCCTTCTGCAGATCGCCCAGGTGATCTATATGGGCTGCCTGCGCGGCGCCGGAGACGTATTTTTCACCACAGTGGCCTCCACCATCAGTGTCACGCTGATCCGGCCCATCGCCAGTTACCTGTTCTGCTACGCAGCAGGACTTGGCATCATCGGCATCTGGTTCGGCGTCTGCGCGGATCAGCTGGCAAGATTTGTTTTTACCAACCTGCGGTTCCGTTCGGGGAAGTGGACGAAGGTGAAGATCTGAAAAGAGATTTTGAGAGGGGATATATGGAAAAATTTGAATTTGAGGTAATGCTTCCCAAAGATTCGGAAAAATATACGAAAACGGTAGTAGCCTTTGCGAATACGCAGGGGGGCAGTTGATTATAGGAATCGATGACGAAACAGGGCAGGTCGTTGGCGTGGACAAAGATTCTGTATTTCAGGTGATGGACAGCCAGGGGCTGAAAAGCTTCCAAAGGTTACCAGAGTACAGTTGGTTAACTGGAATGTGCTTAAAAGGTCAGGGAATGAATATCTTGCATCTAATGCTTTCGCGCTGTTGACGGGAACGTATTTTCCATATTCCAAAACGCAATGTGCCGTATTTGCCGGAACGGAGCGGGGAGAATTCATTGATAAAAGGGAATTTTCTGGATCCTTCCTGTGTGCAGGTAGCATTATATGAAGACCGGCTTGAGGTTACCTCTCCGGGCGGTCTGTGTTATGGACTGGCACTGGAAGAAGCGATGAGCGGCCGTTCCAAACAGAGAAACCGCATAACGGCGGAAGTATTCAGCCAGATGGAGCTGATCGAAGCATGGGGAACCGGTCTGAGAAATATCCGTCGTGCGGCACAGGAATATCACCTTCCGGAACCGGAGTTCATCGAAATGGCTGAAACCTTCAGGGTAAATCTGTATCGCAGGCCAATGGCAAAAAAACAGAGTCATGCCGTCGGGGAAACAGACAATCCTTATTGTATCGGTAAAGCATCGGTGATACATCGGTGAAACAGCAGGCCGGTATCGGTGACAGGAAAGAGAGGTATGCACAGAAAAACGGGGTAATACCCGAAAAAGCAGATGTCTGGAACACGCTGAATGCTACTCAGCAGGCAATTCTGGGACTTTTTAAAAGAAGGATGCCTGTCGTGAATATCGGGGAAGAAAGGAGCAATTCATGAACATTCAATGGGATGCGGAAAAATATACGTCTGATTTTTCCTTTGTACATAAGTATGGAAACAGCGTGACGGAGCTGATCGAAGCGCCGGAAGGAAGCCGGGTGCTGGATCTGGGCTGCGGGAACGGGGTGCTGACGGGCGCTCTGAAGGATCAGGGCTTTCAGGTGATCGGTCTGGACGATTCGAAGGATCTGCTTTCCGTCGCAGAAAAATATTTTCCCGATCTGGAATTCATCCATGCGGACGCCACGGATTTTTCACTGAGGGAGCAGGTGGATGTGGTGTTTTCCAATGTCGTCTTTCACTGGATCGACAGAGAAAAGCAGCCGGACATGCTGCGGTGCGTATATAAGGCTCTGAAAGAGAACGGGGAGTTTGTGTTCGAGTTCGGCGGACAGGGAAATAACCGGCTGATCCATGAGGCGCTGGCAAAGGCATTTGCGGAACAGGGATATTCCTATCAGGTTCCCTTCTACTTCCCGTCCATTGGCGAATACGCTTCGCTTCTGGAACAGGCGGACTTTGAGGTGCGCTATGCGGTACTTTTTGATAGAATGACGGAGCTGATGGGAGAAGACGGCATGAAGGACTGGATACGCATGTTCATATCCACGCCGTTTTATGCCGTTCCTGAGACGCAGAGAGAAGCCATCCGGAACCGAGCGGTGGAACTTCTGAAAAAGGATCTGTACCGGGATGGAAAGTGGTATGCGGATTACGTGCGGCTGCGGATGAGGGCCATAAAAGGAGATGGAAAGTGAGTAAGGGGCTGACGCAGGAAGAACTGTTTTCCCTGATTCGAAAAAAGGCGGAGGCGGATGAGCGGATACGGGCCGCTGCACTTGACGGTTCGCGCGCCAATCCAGGTGCGCTGCATGATGAGTACAGCGATTTTGATGTGGTCCTTTTTGTGCGGGACAGCCGGGAATTTACTCAAAATACCGGCTGGATCAGCGACTACGGGGAGGTGCTGATCGCGCAGTTCCCTGATGACTGGTACGACCATCCATATAATTATGGGGGAAGGGATCCCTTTCATTGTCTGGTTCAGTATGCGGATGGAAACCGGATTGATTTTACGATCCGTGACGTGAGCCGCGGGGAAGAGGAAAACAACAGGGAGCCGAGAGCGGTTCTGATTGACAAGGACGGCTATGACTGGCTGAAGCCGGTGAAAACGGACGAGGCTTTTTTCATAAAAAGGCCGGGAGAAAAAGAATATCTGGACTGCGTCAATGAGTTCCGGTGGCTGAGCCTGTACGTGGCGAAGGGACTTTGCCGGGATCAGTTCAACTATGCGCGTTTTCATCTTTCCGAGGGAATGGGAGAGATGTTTTTGAAGATGCTGGACTGGAAAATCGGTCTTTCTCATGATTTCCGGGTTTCCACGGGAGCGCATGGAAAATATCTGAAAAAATATCTGACAGAGGAAGAGATGGCGCGGGTGCGGGCAGCCTTTCCCGATGGGGAGACGGCGCACATGTGGGAAGGCCTGGGCGTCATGTACGATTATTTTGAAGAGCTGGCCGAAGCGGTTGCCAACGGGCTGGGCTATCCCTATGACCGGATGCAGGCGGAAAATGTAAAAAATTCTGGCAGGAGAGGCGGAAAAACGAAACGCAGAAAGGCGGATATGATGACATTCAGGGAACGGTATCTGGCGGGGGAGATCCCCTTTGAGAAGATCGACGATTATGTAGAAGAGTGGAACAACAGCGAGGATACGCGCACACTCCGGGAATATCTGGGACTGACGTCGGAGGAAGAGGACGTGTGGATCGATGACAGCGATGAGGCGCTGATGGAGCTTCTGGAGAAAGAAAGGCGGGCGCAGCAATGATTCTTTGAATTACCGGCGCTTCCCATACCGGCAAAACCCTGCTGGCACAGAAGCTTCTTGAGAAATATAAATACCCCTATTTTTCGATTGATCATTTGAAGATGGGGCTCATACGAAGCGGAAATACCAGCCTTACGCCGGAAGATGATGAGGAACTGGTGACTTATTTATGGCCGATCGTCCGGGAAATGATAAAAACTGCTGTGGAAAATAAGCAGAACCTTATCGTTGAGGGGTGCTGCATTCCGCAGGACTGGAAGGCGGATTTTTCGGACAGATATCTGAGAGAAATCCGTTTTTACTGCCTTGTGAGGAGCGGGGGCTTCGTTACATTTTGATTGATGACGAATACAAAGTGGAAATTGGGAAAGAAGAAATCCGTCCGGGGGATTGACAGCCGGGAAATTGTTCTGTATATTTAAAAGGTCTTTATAAAGTGTATTTATAAAGGCCTTTTAAAAAGAGCATTGAAAAAGGAGGGCAGATTTGGAAAAACAGTCCGGTTCGGAAATTCAGTCCAATACAATCAGAAGAATCAATATGTGGAAGCTGCGGCATGTGCTGATGGACAGACAGAAGGCCACAAAGCCTGAGCTGGCGCAGATTACAGGCCTGAGCGTGGTGACGGTGAATACCCTGATCAGCAGGATGCTGGAAT
>DWYY01000130.1 GCA_019118445.1 Candidatus Eisenbergiella merdipullorum
CAAAGGAAGCTGTCAACATATTTTTACCAACCAGGAAAGAGGATAAACACAAGACTATGCCTAGAGTATCTGATGATGCTACTATTTTGAATATCAAGCATGAGGTGCTTACGGAAGTGGCAAAACTGGCCTTTTCCGGCGAGTTTGATGATAAAAAAGAGGGGATTCCCTTCGATATGATCCCTGGACCCGTAGCGCATTTCCGCTGCTGCATTTACAAAGAGCGCGAGATTATCAGACAGAGAGTCAGGCTGGCAGAGGGAAAATGCCCAGGAAACAAGGAAAGCGATAATGTGGTGCAGGTGATCAACTCGGCCTGTGAGGAATGTCCGATCTCCTCTGGGTATGTTGTGACCGATCTGTGCCGTGGCTGTCTGGCCAAGTCCTGTAAGGAAGCGTGTAATTTTGGCGCGATCACCACTGGAAACGGCCGTTCCCACATCGATCCGGCCAAGTGCAAATCCTGTGGAAAATGCTCTGAGGCGTGCGCCTATTCTGCGATCGTAAAGATCCAGAGACCCTGCATGAAGAGCTGCCCCGTCGGTGCGATGGAAATGGATGAGTATGGCGTATGCCAGATCGACGATGAGAAATGCATCCGGTGCGGACAGTGTATCCATGCATGTCCTTTCGGCGCCGTTGCTTCCAAGTCAGATGTGGTGGACGTGATCAATGCGATCCGTACCGGCAAGAAGGTGATCGCCATGCTGGCGCCTGCCGGGGAAGGCCAGTTCGGAGACAACATCACGATGGCAAGCTGGAGAACGGCCATGAAGAAGGTCGGCTTTGCAGATTTCGTTGAGGTAGGACTCGGCGGAGACCTGACCGCTGCCTTTGAGGCGGAAGAATGGGCGGAAGGCTTTAAGGAAGGCAAGAAGATGACCACCTCCTGCTGCCCGGCCTTCGTAAACTATATCAGAAAGTTTTTCCCGGAGGTGGTGGAGAACATGTCCACTACCGTATCCCCCATGTGCGGCGTTTCCCGACTGCTGAAGGCGAAGGATCCCGAGACGGTTACCGTTTTCATCGGGCCCTGCATTGCCAAGAAATCGGAAGCGCACGAGCACGGCGTCGAAGGAAATGCGGATTATGTGCTGACCTTTGGTGAGATCCACGCGATCATGCGCGCGAAGGGCGTTGAGCTGGAGCCGGAAGCGAACACCAGCCAGGAAGCCAGCGTATACGGAAAACGCTTCGGCAATGGCGGCGGTGTGGCGGCGGCTGTCCTTGAATGCCTCAAGGAGACCGGTGAAAACACCGATATCAAGGTTGCAAAATGCAGCGGCATTGCGGAATGCAAAAAGGCGCTGACTCTGCTGAAGATCGGCAGACTGCCTGAGGATTTCATTGAAGGCATGATCTGCGAAGGCGGCTGTGTGGGCGGTCCCAGCCATCATAAATCTGCTCAGGCTGCCAAGAAGGATAGGGATAAGCTGATCTCAGAAGCCGACAACAGAGGCGTGCATGAGAATCTGAGTCATTATGATCTGAACTCTTTCTCCATGCATCGTTGATGCATGTCATTGATGAAGCTGTCTGTATTTGCATGTCGTGAGTAGCTGGAAATGCAGGCTGTAGGCGTGAAAAGAGGCGGTCACAGGAATCTGAAAGATTTCTGGACCGCCTCTTTTCTGGAAAAAACCTGTATCCCCAAAAGGAAAGAATGAGGAAAGCCGGGAAAAAGGCTTTACATCGGGAAAGAAATATTTTAGAATACTGCTTAAAAGCGCTGTGAAAAATGGCGTCGCTTTTTGATGGAAAAGGGAAAACGGACAGTTCGGAGCCGGAGGAAAGCGGGAAGGGACCTAATGTGAAAGAAGAAAAGTACATGCAGGCGGAGCGTGGGAAGGGGCAGACGCCGGAAAAACGAATAAGAGAAAACATCCGTTTTGTCCCTGCGGATGCGGCGGGCATGCTGCTTTTTTTCCTGGCGGCGGCCATGGCGGTATGCAGCCTGAGCCTGTGCACATCGACCGATATCTGGTATGACGAGCTGTTTACCATGGGATTTATCGGCGAGCCGGTGGAAAGGCTTCTGGAGCTTGCGGCAAAGGATGTGCATCCGCCTCTTTACTACCTCATTGTGAAAGCTTTTGTCGATACGGTCCATCTGTTTGCGTCAAGCATAGATCCTGTGGTCATCGCGAAAACGGTATCCGTCCTTCCCTATCTGTGCCTTTTGGCATATGCGGCTTGGCTTGTGAGAAAACGGGATGGCTGGCTGTGCGCGGGGTTGTTTGCCTTCTGCCTCCTGTCTATGCCGCAGATGTCCAACTATACTACGGAAATTCGGATGTATGGGTGGGCGCTCTTTTTTCTGACTGCGGCATTTCTGCATGTCCGGGAGATTCTCATAACACGGCGTGCGGTGCACTGGGCGGCGTTTTTCGTGTATGGGATCTGCGCAGCCTACTGTCATTATTTCGCGGCTGTTTCCGTGGTTTTCCTTTATCTTGTGCTTGCGGTCCTGCTTTTATGGGAAAAAGCAAAGAATGAGCGGCAGGAAAAAGCGGACAGTCACCCGGCTGGAAAAACTTCATGGCTGAAAACGCTGAAGCCTTGTTTTTGGTGCGCGGGATTGTCCGTGCTTTCCTATCTGCCCTGGCTTCCGGCCGCCTTGGATCAGGTTTCAGCGGTGCGGGAAGACTACTGGATCTTGCCGCTTACATTAAGCTGCTTCGGCGGCTGCGTGAAATTCGTCCTGAAGCCGTCTACAGGCTGGCAGGTTCCGGATCATGTCATCGCGGTGCTTTTGTTTGTCTGCCTTTTCGTGTATCTCATCCGGGCATTTTTTTGTCGAAAAAAGGCCAGGGAAGAATGGAAAAAAGCGGTGTATGCTTCCTGCGGGATATGGGTGCTGGCGGGGACCGCTCTGTTCGGGATCGCCGTATCCTTCCTGATGCGTCCGGTTTTTGTCTACCGGTATATGCTGCCTGCTCTCGGAGGCTTCTGGTTCTGTTTCGCGTATTTTGCCGCTGAAGGATGGTCTGTGCCAGGCGGATGCCAGCAGGGGCGTCGGCAAGGCCGACGGATGCTTTTTTCCCCTGTTAGCAGAAAGAGACTCTGGAAACTTCTGCCGCTGCTTCTCCTGCTTCTTGTGGGACTGGTGGATTACCGTTCCTTCCTGCAGGGAGAACTGGTGAAAAAGGAACAGATGGAGCGGACGCTGCAGGCATTTGAAGGCATGGAAGAGGACAGCATTGTGCTGTTCAATTTTGACCAGGTGCAGGCGGTCGCCAGTTATTACCTGAACCGGGAAACCTGGCTTTACGGCGACGAGCCGGAAATGCTGATCAAAGAAATGTTCCCGGACGTGCAGGCAGGAGGAGATGCGCTGTGGGTCAGAAGCCTGCTGGAGGAAGGCCGCACGGTCTGGTTCGTCGGCAGCAATCTGGCGCGGGAGGCTGTGCTCGCGGAATGGGCGGAGTACGGAATGATCCCGGAGGAAACAGTGGACAGCCTTTTATTGGAACGCTATTGGTTCAACCTGTACCGGATGAGTCTGGAAGCATAAAAGGAAAAATACTTTTCAATGGAGGAGAATTATGAAAAAGAAAAAATTGATCACTTTAGGTGCGGCATTTCTGCTGGCGTTTTCTATGACGGCCTGCTCCGGAGGAGAGAGCGGCGCCGCGGAAAATACCGCTGAGGAAACCGTTGCGGAAACCGATGCGGCAGAAACTACGGCGGAGGCGGCGGAAAGCGTAACAGAAACGGCGGATGCCTCGTCTGAAACGTCTTCAGAAGCTGAAACATCTTCAGAAGCGGGGACGGCAGGCACAGAGGCGGCGCAGGCCGTTGTTCCCACGGAAGACCGTGCGGGAAATCCCATCACCGTACCGGAGGAGGTAGACAGCATCATTTCCTTGGCGCCTGCGACCACGCAGATCCTGTGTGACCTGGGGCTTGCGGATAAGATCGTCGCTGTGGACAGCAATTCGCCCCAGTACGCGGAAGGGCTGAGCGAGGATGTGCTCCAGTTCAACATGATGGAGCCGGATCTGGAGCAGATCATGAACGCGGAGGCGGATATTGTGTTCGTCAGCAATATGAGCAGCCAGGGCGGGGATGACGTGTTCCAGCCTGTGCGGGACGCGGGCGTCTGTGTAGCGGAGATCCCCACATCTAATTCCATTGAAGATGTAAAGAAGGATGTCCAGTTTGTGGCGGACTGTGTCGGCATGACCGAAGAGGGAAAAGCCCTTGTGGACGGGATGGAAACGGTGATCGATGAGGTAAGCGCCATTGGAGAGACGATCACCGATAAGAAGACCGTGCTGTTTGAGATTTCTCCTGTGCCATATCTGTACAGCTTTGGTTCGGGCGTATATCTGAATGAAATGATCGAGCTGATCGGAGCGGAAAACATATTTGCGGACCAGGAGGGCTGGATTTCTGTGGCGGAGGAAAGTGCGGTCGCGGCTGATCCGGATGTGATCCTGACCAGCGACAATTTCTCCAATGAGGATCCGGTGGCAGAAATCCTCGGACGTGAGGGCTGGCAGAATGTGACGGCGGTAAAGGAAGGCCAGGTGGCCTATATCGACAACGCTGCGAGCAGCCTGCCCAATCATCATATCGTAGATGCCCTGGTCGAAATGGCAAAGGCTGTTTATCCGGATGAATATGCGGGACTGGAATAAAAATTTGCGGAAAATGAATAGAAAAAGAAGATTTATTTTCCTGCTCCTCATCTGCCTGATCACTCTGGCGGCGGGCGCCGGAGTGGGCAGTGTGCCAATATCCCCGGCGGAAATCCTGGCAATCCTGGGGAACAGGCTTTTTTCTCTGCCTCTGCCAGAAACCATTTCGCAGAATGAGGTGTCTATTCTGTGGACGCTCCGCCTTCCGCGCTGCCTGTGCGCCTTTCTGGTGGGCGGGGCGCTGGCGGCAAGCGGAACGGTGATGCAGTCGGTCCTGCGCAATCCCCTGGCGAGCAGCTATACGCTGGGCGTATCCTCCGGGGCTTCTCTTGGGGCGGCTCTTGTGATCGTAAGCGGATTCCTGCTTCCTATGGCGGGTTTTCTGACCCTGCCGCTGGCGGGATTTGTGTTCGGCCTGGGAACGGTGTTTGCGGTGATCGCCTTCGCTTCCCGGATGGACCGGGGGCTCCAGAACCAGACCATCATCCTGACCGGAATGGTCTTTTCCCTGTTCGTCAATGCCCTTCTCACCCTGCTGAGCGTTCTGAAGCAGAATTACATGCAGCAGCTCCTTTTATGGCAGATGGGAAGCTTTTCCGGGCGGAGTTGGAGAGAGGCAGGGATCCTTCTTGCCGTCCTGCTGCCGTGTACGCTGTATCTTTGCCTGTTTTCCGAACAGATGGATATCATGACGTTTGGGGAGGAGGCTGCGCAGACCATGGGAGTGGATACGAAACGGGTTAAGCTGAAGCTGATCGTGGCAGCCTCTCTTCTGACGGGAACGGCGGTCTGTTTTACGGGAACCATCGGTTTCATCGATCTGATCGCGCCCCATGTGGCAAGAAAGGTGTTTGGCCCGGCGCACCGCTATGCTCTGCCGGTCTCCGTTCTTTTTGGCGGCGCTTTTATGGTGCTTGCGGACATGGCGGCACGGACGGTGATGTCCCCCACGGAGCTTCCAGTGGGAGCCGTCACGGCGCTCATCGGCGCGCCTTTTTTTGCCTGGGTGTATTTCAAAGGGAAAAGCGCTCCGGCATAACGTTTCGGAGCGAGAGGGAAATGAACGGGATGAAAGAGAAAAGCGGGATAGGCGGGGAAAACCGCAAAAGTGAAGAAAACAGCAAAGGTGAGAATAACCGTAAAGGTGAAGAAAATCATAAAAGTGAGGAAAAACACAGAACGGCGCTCGAGCTTGACAATATCACCGCGGGCTACGGGCGGGAACCCGTTTTGAAAGGTATTTCCCTTTCCCTGAGAAAAGGGGAGCGTATGGCCGTCCTGGGGCGCAACGGGAGCGGAAAGACCACGCTTCTGCGCGTGATCGCGGGGCTTCTGCCTTTCAGCGGGACAGCGCGCATCTGCGGTAGGGATGTTCGCGGCCTGAAGCGGGAGGAACTGGCGAAAAGAGTGGCGATGATGAGCCAATTTGCCGGGGCTTCCCTGCCCTATACGGTGGAGGAAACCGTCAGGATGGGCAGATATGTCCACAGACCTGCAGGTCTTTTTTCCGGAATGCTGTCCGGGACGGATGAACGGGACCGGAAGGCGGTTGACGCCTGTCTGCGTGCGGCCGGACTGGAGGAAAAGAGGGACAGGATGGTAACAGAGCTTTCCGGCGGCCAGCTTCAGCGGGTATTTCTTGCCAGGGCGCTGGCACAGGAGCCCTCTCTCATGTTGCTGGATGAGCCTACAAGCCATATGGACCTGAAATATCAGACCGAACTGGTGGATTATCTGAAAGGCTGGGGAGAAGAAAACGGCCATGCTGTCGTTGGAGTACTGCACGATATCAGCCTGGCGCTCCGGCTGGCGGATGTGTTCTGTTTTTTAAAGGATGGGACCGTACTGGCCTGCGGGGATGCATCTGTCATCACCCCGCAGCTTCTTGAGGAAACCTACGAAATGGATGTGGCGGCCTGGATGAGGGAGTCCGCCGGAAGATTGGAGGAGATCCTGGATGGGAAAGATTTACCGAAGTCCTGATGAAGCTTATCCGTTCCTCGCGGATGGACCGCAGAATCTGCGCTGTGATTTTGAACTTATGACGGACGAACTTGCCAGCCTCACAGGATTATTGGCTGCAAAGGTCGAAGAGCCTGCGCTGAAGGAGGAGCTTCTGTGGCTGGATGAGATGATCTATCATGCCAACCCGACGCTGCGGACTGTTTTCAGCCTGAAGCCGGAGGAGGTGGACGCTCTGCGGGAAAGGACCCGTACTCTGATGCAGGAGG
>DWYY01000131.1 GCA_019118445.1 Candidatus Eisenbergiella merdipullorum
TCATATAAAAACCAATATGATATTCTCCTATGATTTTATCCTGGGAGTTATCATGATGATCCTTATGGATATCCCTTATGTATTCTTTATGGGTACACTGTTTTCCGGCGTGGATATTGCAGGCTGGAATCTGTCCGAGATCATGCTCCTGATCGGATATGTATATATAACGGAAGGGTTATACGACCTATTACATGGAGAGATCATGAACCTGCCTGCTCTGATCATATCGGGCGGATTAGACTGTTATTATATACGTCCTTTAAATATCATCTTTCAGATCCTTACAGCCAGCTTTTATCCAGATGCGGTCAGTCAGATCATTCTGGGCGGCATATTATTTGTGTGGGCTGCGATAAAACTGGAATTGATGAGAATTGCATTGATCTTTCAGCTTTTTTTCTTTGCGGCCATATCGGTCGTATTGTATATGTCCATAAGCATCCTGTTATGCTCGTTCAGCTTTGTGATATCCACGCGCACCGGGTTTTTGGGGACGTTTTACAGCCTGGAGGGCGTGGCAAAATATCCCTTGAGTATATTCCCCAAATGGTTCAGGTACATCTTTTACACGATCTTACCTCTGGCATATATTTTTTATGAGCCTGCGCAGATCATCCTGGGGAAAGAAAAAAATATTGCATTTTTTTTCATCTCCCTGATCGTGACCGTTATAATAACTGTTTTGGCTTTTTTCCTTTGGAACCGGGGGTTGTCAAAGTATAAAAGTTCGGGAAACTAGTATGAAAAAATATATTCAATATTTCAGGTTAAATATGATAAATCAGCTGAAATATCCGGTCGATTTATTGTCCGGGATTTTAGATAAGATCATAGCTGCCGCCGCGTCATTTTTTTTATGGTATGCTGCGTATTCCGATGACAGGATTGTAAATGGCCTGGATATCAACCAGATACTGATTTATGTTATTCTGGCAAATTTGATTACATTTCTCTTTAATAACGGGAAAGACCGCGAGATCGCAAAAAGGATGAAAAACGGAGATATAGCGATCGACCTGACACGTCCTGTCCAATTTCAGATATATACGGTAATGCGTTCGGTCGCGGAAAGTATTTCAAAATTCTGTCTTTTTGCAGCAGGCATCATTGTAATTTTGAAAATCGTATATCGGAGTTATCTGCTGAACGATCTTTTGCTTACCATAGCTTTTTTGTGTTCCATATTGCTGGGAATATGCCTGCAGGCGGAAATTGATTTCTGCATAGGAATATTAAGCTTCTGGTTTATCAATTATTGGGGGCTCAGTATTGCAAAAGAGGCGGTGGTCGAGATTTTCAGCGGCGCTCTGTTCCCTCTTGAACTGCTGGGGGGAGCGGTGCAGCAAGCGGCAGGTTTTTTCCCGTTTCAGTATATGCTTGCAGTTCCTGTTTATATTGCGCTTGGAACGGATCCTTCGGGAACAGCGCAAAGCATTATGAGACAGATTCTCTGGATTGCCATTTTTCATCTCGCCGGAGCGGTTTTGTATAAGAAGGCAGTGAAACGGATCACGATCATGGGAGGATAGATAATGAAAGAAACCGATGGCTCAGACGTTGTTTCGTCGAAAACCATTGGTTTCTTTCAGGTTTCTCAGTCGTATCCGAACTCGTCCCCGTCTTCCACGATGCAGATCATGGTCTTTCCGGTGTTGAGTTCGATCTCATTTCCGTTGTCGTCATAGAATTTGGTGGGCTCATAGTCCCCGTTCTTTTCCCAGGTGACATGGATTCCCTTTCCGTTGGTGAAGTAATAGCCGTCCTTGGTGTCATCGTGTACCTGGAAGGCCAAATAGCCGTTGTCGTCCCTCACTTCATAGTAAGCAAACTGCACCAGCACATTCTTGAATGCGAGCTGCGTGTTGTCAAACGCTGCATCAACATGGGGCTTCCCATATTCGTACCGATAGAACAGCCCGTCCTCAGCATTGTATTCAAAATAGGTTTTGGAGATCGGATAGCAGGCGGACATATCGATCTTTTTCACATCGAAGGCGTTGTCGTACTGCTCCAGCGTGTTCGGAGAGGACTCCGGTGCGAATTTGAAGTGATCCGGGTTGT
The DNA here is from genome assembly GCA_019118445.1 of Candidatus Eisenbergiella merdipullorum. Lineage (GTDB taxonomy): Bacteria > Bacillota > Clostridia > Lachnospirales > Lachnospiraceae > Eisenbergiella > Eisenbergiella merdipullorum. The sequence goes on from DWYY01000131.1 coordinate 2,065, forward strand.
AGTAATCCTCGCGGTAGGTCTTGGAGTATCCGAAATGTTCGATGGCCTTGTTGGCGCCTTCCGCGCTCAGATAAGCATTCTGAGGAGCCTTTCTGTCGGAGGAGCGATAGTAGGCTCCGTCGAACAGACCTTTTTTCCCGGTCCCGCCGTAGCTGGCTCCGGTCACATTTTCCGTGCTGCTCTTTTCAACGACATCGGCGATGTAAAAAGGTCCGCCATAGTGGAAAAGGATGGAATCCCATTCAAAGGACCAGTAGGCGAAATAATCGCGCAGGCTCCTCACATTTCCGATCCTGGTCATGTCGTCTCTGTCCCAGTCCTTGAAGACGGCCATAAGGCGGGTGATATTTCCCTCCACGGGGCATTCATACAGAATGTCGGCCCTGGAAAGACTGTAATGGGGAAGCGCGGAAGAATCGTTGGGGACCATGACCGCGATGGGACGCTGGTCGGCAATGTCTCCGTCGATCCATTCGTTTGTCAGGGTGCTTCGGACCATGCCTTCCTCGGGGGGAACATCCTCGCTGGCCGTTTCGGTTTCCGTTTCCGTCTCCGTCTCTGCGGGAACGCTTTCCGGAATAGATTCTGCCGTTACGGAAGGGACTTCCTCCTGGGGATTTTCCTTTTTCCCGCAGCCCAGAAGGAGCATGGCGGAGGAAAGCCCGAGCAAAAGCAGAACGCTCAGTTTTTTCATTTGAATACCTCTCTTTCTTGTAGACTCAAACCTGCGTCAGCGGACAGGACGGCGCAAAAACAGTAACCCGTTCTTATGCCGCCCTGCCCGCCGGCGCTGTTTTTTATTATAGTCTACCCAAAGGGCGGTTGTCACTATGAAAAATGCGGAATTGAGGAAAATTAAGAAAAATTAAGAAATGTCGGAGCGGCGCACTGAAAATGGCGTGGTCAAGCGTCCGTGTGTGTGGTAAAATAAGACAGAATCGTCTGAAGGCAGGAAACAGGGGCCGGAGGGCCGAAACGGAGGTTTGTGAGATTATGAAGAAAATCATTGTGACCGGATGCAACGGACAGCTCGGACGGGCTGTGAATCAGCTCTATCAGGGCAGAGAGGATCTTAGCCTCGTCAATACGGATGTGGGAGAGCTGGATATCACGAAGATCGACGGCGTGATGGAGCTGGCGAGGGAAGTGAAGCCCTATGCCATCATCAACTGCGCGGCGCATACGAACGTGGACAAGTGTGAGACGGATTATGACAACGCCTTTAAGATCAACGCCATCGGCGCGAGGAACCTGGCGATCGCAGCCAGAGAGACGGGGGCAAAGCTGGTGCACATTTCCACGGATTATGTATTCGACGGAAAGAACCGCGAAAAGCCCTATGTGGAAACGGATGCTGTCGATCCGCAGAGCGCCTATGGAAGTACCAAGCTGGCAGGGGAAAATTTCGTGAAGGATTTCGCGGACCGCTATTTCATCCTCAGGACCGCCTGGCTGTACGGAGACGGAAAGAATTTTGCCAGGACCATGCTGAAGCTTTCCGAGACACATGACAAGATCACGGTGGTAAACGACCAGGTAGGTTCCCCCACCAGTGCTTCGGAGCTGGCGAAGGCCATCGACGCGCTCCTGTTTACGGAAAATTATGGGCTGTTCCATGCCACCTGCGAGGGGAGCTGCTGCTGGGCGGACTTCGCGCGCGAAGTGCTGCGGCTGGCGGGAAAGAAGACGCAGATCGTGGATGTGACCACAGAGGAATACGGAGCCGCCGCCCCCCGTCCCGCTTACAGCATTCTGGAAAACCGGATGTTCAAGCTGACGACGGACTTCATGTTTGCGGACTGGCATGACGCGATCGCGGAATATATGAAGGCGGAGATGGGCTGAGGCGGTCGGACAGGTCCCGGGACGGACGAAGCAGAAGGCTCGTCAGGCGGCTTCGGCTCAGGCTCTCTGACCTGCCGCCCGATCGGGAACTTCCAGGCCGGCGCACAGAAGAAGCGGCATGGCGAGGATCAGAGGATAGGCATAGCGCAGGTCGCCCGCCACGGGCGCAGCGAGGCAGAGGGTCAGGATCAGGGCGAAATACGGCACGAACAGCAGGCAGTTTCGCCTTCGGCCGTTCAGGGCGCAGTTGGCGCATAAAAACAGGGCGGCCCAGGTGAAGGATCCGATGCTGTAAAGCAGTCCGTAGAGCGGAAAGATGGTGTAGAGCTTGTTGAGGATCTCCACAACCTTCCAGGCCGCCGTGCCGCTTAATACAGACTGGGATGTGAGGCCGAGATCGTTGGGAGAGATGCCTTCGTTGACGGTGAGCCCGGGTTCGCCCGGGAACCAGTAGCCCCATGTCTGGTCGATGAAGGCGTTTATGTAATCAAACGGATAACGCAGGCCGAGCTGAAGCCAGAGTTTCAGGTATTCCGCCTTATGGGTTTCCAGATATTCCGGATCGCCATACTGGATGAGCGCCTTGACGGGATCGGAAAGCTCCGGCTGGTAATAATCCGCGATGGAAGCGTAGTCCACCGTCCGGTCCAGCAGGTCGATCTGTTCCTGTGTCAGCTTTCGCCCCTCATAAACCACCCGGGCGATCTGCTGGGCGGGGATGGACAGGGATTCGGAAAAAGCGGGTTTTGCCACGCCGAGCACATCATAGACGGGCCCTTTGATGCACAGGGCAAGCGCTGCGACGGCAAGCACACCGGTCAGCAGGAGCTTCCATTCCCGCCGGACGATGAGCAGCAGGAAAGGGGCTGTGAGAAGGAACACATACAGCCCGTTGGAACGAAAGAGACAAACGAGAAGGCCGGATAAGAGAAGCCGGAGGAGAAGGATCGGTTTCTTTTTCAATACGGAAACGGTCCGGGAAGCCTGCCGGTCTCCGTTCCGGCTGTCGTTGGAGGCGGTCAGATGGAGCAGCTGCCAGATGGAGAGGGCGAATAAGAGAAGGAAACCGGAAAAAGGCACATCCTTCCACATCGTTACGGCAAAACTCCCGTTATAGGGCACGCATGCATAAAAAATGAGAAAGAGCAGGCACAGCTTCTTACCGGCCCCGTACCGGTACAGGACGCAGAGACAGTAGCACAGGATCAGATCCATCAGGACCATCTGAAATATGGTGTAACAGGCGATCGCCGCATAGACGTTGTGGAAAAGCGCCATTCCCAGTGAAAGAAAGAGCCGGATGAGCAGGGTATGTGCGAAAGGATGGTGGTCGCTGTACGCGGAAAGCCCCATCGCCTGGCTGTACTGGCTCAGGCTGTCCGGCGTCATGACGCCGGGAAAATTGTAAAGAAACCACGGAAGCCAGCAGCCAAACAGGATGACCGGAAGCAGCAGCTTCATCTGAAGGGGAAGCTTCTGATCCTGCAGATGAGGATTCTTAAAGCTCCCGATGCGGAGCGCACGCTTTTCCAGATAGAAGAACAGCAGCCTGACGCAGTAAAAGAACAGAAAGAACAGCCCCGCAGCGCTCATCAGGAGGCTTACCGCCCAAAACAGAGGGTTTGACAGGCCTTCCGTAAGGACGTCATGCATGCGGGCAAGGCAGAGAAGCGTATAGAAAAGGCCCAGTGCGAAAGAAGCGGTCCGTCTTCTTCTAGCGGAAAGGGAGAGCACCATGCTGCGGCCGTCTTTTGAAAGAAGGCCTTCCCTCTCTTTTTCCGCTTCCAGGAGAAATACCTGAAAACAGAGAATAAAGAAAAGAAGCGTAAAGATGCTGGTGGTTTCCAGCCCGCAGATTCTGGTGAGGGCAAAGGAGGCAAACCATGCCTCCAGCCCTGTCAGGATTTTCTGAGATTTTCTTTTTTCGGTCATACAAAAATTCCTTTCCCGGATGTGGCTGCTTTTTCCGAATTATACTGCAAAAGAAAAAGGTTAGCAATATTTTCCCCTCCGGCGGACAGGATAACGGACCCAGGCCCGGACGGACCGCCGGGATGAAGGACTGCAGGTCTGAACGGACCGCGGAAAATGCGGGAGAAAAATAAAATGAAAGGTGAAAAACTGGAATGCTGTATGTGCTGCTGAACTGGTGTTTTGTGTTGATAACGGCTTTTATAACGGGGTTTGCGTTCCTTGCGCCCTTTGAGAGGCTGGGCTGGCGCTGCGGCAGGGCCACGGGAATGTTGATGGCCGGACTGGCGGCGCTTACGGTATATGCACAGGTTTACAGCCTCTTTTCCGGCGTAGGGATGGGAGCCGATCTCCTTCTCATCCTGTTCTGTCTGACGGCGGCGGTGCTGCTGAGAAAGAGGCTTCTGGAATTCTGGAAAAGGATGAAGGGGCAGATGGACAGAAAAGAGGTGCTGATCCTTCTCTTCCTGTTTCTGTTTTTTGCCTATGGCACCTCCCGCGGTTTTATGCATGTGGACACCGGTCTGTATCATGCGCAGGCGATCCGCTGGATCGAGGATTACGGCGTGGTATGCGGCCTGGGGAACCTGCACAGCAGATTTGCCTATAACAGCTCCGCTTTTGCCCTCTGCGCGCTGTTTTCCATGAAATGGGCGTTCGGGGAACCCATGCACGCGGTGCAGGGCTTCCTTGCCTGGATCGTAGCGGCCCAGTGTGCTTCGGGACTTCTGATGCTTGGGAAAAGAAAGCGTGTGCGGATCTCGGATTTCCTGCGCCTTGGCGAGGTATATTATCTGACCGTGCTGTTCGGCGAGATCGTCTCTCCGGCGACAGATTATTTTGCCATGCTGCTAGTATTTTACGTCCTGACCGCCTGGCTGGATCATCTGGAGGAGGGGGAGAAGAACGCGGTCCCCTATGCCCTGCTTTCCCTGCTCCTGGTTTTCACGGTGACGGTGAAGCTTTCCGCGGCGGTGGTGCTGGCGCTCGCCCTGAAGCCCGCCGTCATGCTGATCCGGGAAAGGAGATGGAAGCAGATCGGCCTGTATGTGGGGCTGGGAATTGCCGTGTGCCTGCCCTGGATGATAAGAGGCGTGCTGATCTCTGGGTGGCTGTTTTACCCCTTTACCTTTCCCGATCTGTTTTCGGTGGACTGGAAGATGGAAAAGGGGTATGCGGATTCCGACGCCAAAGAAATCCAGGTCTTTGCCCGGGCCCTGTATGACGTGAATCTGTATGATACGCCGTTTGCGGGCTGGGTTAGGAACTGGTTCGGAAAGCTCCGGGGCATGGAGAAGGTCTGGGTCGCGGCCAGCGCTTTCTGTACGGCGGCGGGCGCGGCGTCACTGATACCGGCGGCAGCGGCTGTCCGGAAGAAAAAAGCGGAAGGACAAAAAAAACTGGAGGAGAGGGTCGGCATTCCCGCGTGGGACTGGATCCTGTACGCTGCTGTACTGATCCTGGGCTATCTGTTCTGGCAGTTTTCCGCCCCGCTGGTGCGCTACGGTTATGCCTATGTGATCGCCCTTCCCACGGGAGTCGTGGGCTACTGGTTCTGCTTCTTTTTCGGGAAGACGGAAAGCCGGCAGAACGGCCTGCGCTTATTTCTGATCTGCATGTGCGCCTTCTTTCTGTACAAGGCGGCGGATCTGGGAAAGGCCGTGCGGGAGACGGCCGCGCAGCCCTATTATATCCGCCAGCAGGGATATGGGGAATATGAGGCGTTTACCTATGAGGTGGACGGTGTGATGATCTACGTCCCGGCGGACGGCGGAAAGATCGGATATGACAAATTCCCGTCCTCTCCGAGGGTACAGGATATCGAACTGCGCAGGTGGGGAGATTTAAGCTCCGGTTTCCGGGCGGCGGGAACGGGAAATGAGTGAAAGAGCCAAAAAGGAGGAGAGATCATGAGTATGAAAGTTTATGGAGTTGTGATGGCAGGCGGCGGCGGCACAAGGCTCTGGCCGCTCTCCACGAGTAAGAAACCTAAGCAGTTTCTGAACCTTTCGGGGAAGGAGACCCTGGTCAACGAGGCCATCGACAGGCTTTCCGGCGTGGCGCAGGAGACCTTCATCGTCACCAACGCCGCCCAGGCGCCGGAGATGCTTTCCCAGACAGCGGGGAGGGTGCCGGAGGATCATATCCTGCGGGAACCCGCGGCCAGGAACACGGCGGCCTGCATTGGCTACGCGGCGGTCACCATCCTGAAAAAATATGGGGACGGCATCCTGTGCGTGGTGCCCTCCGATCCTTATATCCGGGATGAGGAAGGTTTCCGGCAGACGTTGAGAACGGCCGTAGCTGCCGCGGAAGAAACGGATGCCCTGGTGACCATCGGCATCCGCCCCACTTTCCCATCCACCGGCTACGGATATATCAGAAATACGTCTGTGGAAGGAAAGCCCTGGTGCAGGGTGGAGGAATTTGTGGAAAAACCGGATGAGGAAACGGCAGAGCGGTATGTGAAGGAAGGCTATGCCTGGAACAGCGGTATGTTCATCTGGAAGGCGTCCACCATCCTGTTCTGGTTTGAAAAGCTGCTCCCAGACATTTATGCCGACCTGATAAAGCTTTCAGAGGGCTTCGGAACCGAAAAGGAAGAAGAGCTTCTGTGGAAAATTTATCCTAAGATCCACAAAATTTCCGTGGATTATGGTATCATGGAAAGAGCGGACCATGTGCTGATGGTGCCCGGCGATTTCGGCTGGAGCGATGTGGGCGGCTGGGACGCTTTTGATGCCCTGAAGGCCAGGGACGATAACGGCAACATCACGGTCGGGAAGACATTGCTGCTTGACAGCCAGGGCTGTACCGCGTATTCTGTAGACAAACTGATCGCGGCGGTGGGAGTGAAGGACCTGATCATCGTGCAGGCCGGGGAGTCTGTGCTGGTGTGTCCCGCATCTCAGGCGCAGCGGGTGAAGGAAATCGTGGAGGCCTTGGACCAAAAGGGAGAAAAAGAGTACCTGTAAATTTACAGTTCACTCCGCGCCATTCGCAAAGCCGCGCTGCGCGCTTTCCGCTGCTTCGCAGCTTCCTTTGCTCATTGTCAGGCGCTCCCTTCATCCGCTCAGGATCGGACATCTGCCCGTGCAAGCACGGCATCTGTCGGATCCTGGCGGATGAGTGAACTGTAAAGTCGAAACTTCTCGATGGATTCCGGTTCTGTTTTTTCCTGCAGACATGGTAATATAGGTTCTGGAAATGATTTCCGGAGTTCAAGACGCAGGAGGAAACGGGATATGATAACAATACAGGTAACAGAAACACAGATTGAGCGCTATGTGTCCGATATGATGCTGGAACTGGGGGTCCCGGCCCATCTGAGGGGCTATTATTATCTGCGCGAGGCCATTGTGCTCACGGCCCGCGATATGGAGCTGGTGGGAAGCGTGACCAAGCTTCTGTATCCGGGGATCGCGAAGCGCTCCCATACTAACATCCAGAGGGTGGAGCGGGCCATCCGCAATGCGATCGAGGTTTCCTGGGAGAGAGGAAACCCGGCTGTATTTGAAGAACTGTTCGGCTACAGCAGCGCATCGGGCGCGCCGCGGCCGACCAACAGTGAATATATTGCCAGGATCGCGGACAGAGTCCGGCTGGATCTGTCTGTATCCTGAAGATTCAGGAGGCTGGCACGAAGCGCCGGTTCGTGCCAAAGAATGGCCCCGGGACCATTCTTTTATGAATTCTTGCCGCCTTCGGCGGCGTAATCAGGAGGAGCGGAAATCGGCGAAGCCGGTTTCCTGGAAGAATTGCTAACGCAATTCTTCACACGAATTAAAATGCGGCCGTCCGGCCGCTGGAAAGAGGAATACAAATGAGTCTGCTGAGTATCATTGTCCCCTGTTACAACGAAGAGGAAAATGTCGCCTGTTTTTATGAGGAGCTGATGAAAAACGGGCCTTTTTTTGAAAAGGAAGGTCTTCAGGTGGAGATCCTGTATATTGACGATGGCTCGAAGGACGGGACTGTACGCGAGGTGAAGAAGCTGCGCGAAAGGGATGAAAACGTCCGGCTCATCTCCTTTTCCCGGAATTTCGGCAAGGAGGCCGCCATCTATGCGGGCCTGGAAAAGTCGAAAGGCGATTATGTCGTGATGATGGACGCGGATCTTCAGGACCCGCCGGCCCTGCTGCCGGAGATGTTCGTCCATATCCAGGAAGGCTATGATTCCGTGGCGACAAGAAGGGTGTCCAGAAAAGGCGAGCCGCCCATCCGTTCCTTTTTTGCCCGCCTGTTTTACCGTCTGGTGAACCGTATTTCCAAAACGGAGATCGTGGACGGCGCCCGGGATTACCGCCTTATGACAAGGCAGGTGGTGGACGCGATCCTGAGCATGCCGGAATACAACCGTTTTACCAAGGGGATCTTCGGCTGGGTCGGCTTTAAAACAAAGTGGATGGAATATGAGAATATCGAGCGCGCCCACGGGGAGACGAAGTGGTCCTTCTGGAAGCTGTTCCTGTATGCGATCGACGGGATCACCGCGTTTTCTACGGTGCCTCTGGCGCTGGCTTCCGTCATGGGAGTGGTGTTCTGTCTGATCGCCTTTCTGATGATCTTTGTCATCATCATCAAAACGCTGCTGTTCGGCGATCCTGTGGGAGGATGGCCTTCGATGACCTGCATCATCTGCATGGTGAGCGGCGTCCAATTGTTCTGTCTGGGCATCGTGGGGCAGTATCTGTCCAAGACCTACATGGAAGTGAAAAAACGTCCCATTTATTTGATAAAGGAAGAAATCTGAAATACTATGAGTGAACGGATCAGTATTGTGATGCCTGTTTTCAATGCGGCGGCGTGGCTGGAGCAGACCATCGCCTCCGTACAGGAACAGACCCATGAGGACTGGGAGCTGATCGCCGTGGACGACTGTTCTTCGGATGACAGCTTCCGCCTGCTTCAGGAAATGTCGCAGGGCGACGGGCGCATCCGCCCGGTGCGGCAGGAAAAAAACGGCGGCGCGGCAGCTGCGCGCAATGCGGGGATCCGCCTGGCGCAGGGGAGATATCTGGCCTTTCTGGACGCCGATGATCTGTGGAAGAAAACAAAGCTGGAAAAAGAGCTTGCTTTTCTGAAGGAAAGGCAGGCTGCTTTTGCTTTTACCGCGTATGAATTCGGGGACGAAAACGGGATCGGGAACGGGAAGATCGTCCGTGTGCCGCAGACGCTTTCCTACCGGGAGGCGCTTTCCAGGACTATCATTTTCACCACCACGGTGATGCTTGACCTGGGGAGGATCGACCGGAGCCTGATCTTCATGCCCGAGGTGAAGAGCGAGGATACGGCGACCTGGTGGCAGATCCTGCGGGCGGGTTATACCGCGTATGGCCTGGATGAGAATCTGGCCGTCTACCGGAGACCGAAAAATTCCCTTTCCTCCAACAAAATGGAGGCGGTGCGGCGCATCTGGAACCTGTACCGCACCCAGGAGGGGCTGTCTGCGGCGGAAAGCCTGTGGCATCTTTTTTTCTGGGCTGTCCGCGCGACTATAAGGCGGCTCTAGCGCAGGAAGGACCGGGCGTCTGCGGGGCTGAGCCCGCCGGGCTTACCGTTGCCGGTCCGCCGAGCCGTGTCCGCCGGCACTTGTCCCATGCCGCCTTGTGTGGTAAACTAAGGGAAATGCCGCTTAGAGGTGCGGCGCAGTGGAAGGGATAGAGAAATTATGAACGACAGGGACACCAGAAAGCGTCTGGTTATTTTACTGATATCTTTATTGGGGATCGCGGTCATAATCGGGTTATATGCCTGGGTATGGTTTGATTTTTATCATCCCTTTTTCCTGCGCTGGGAAGATATCAAGCTGTACCGCAGGGGACATATCCTGATCCTCGGGATCTATACGGTGATATACCTGCTGTTTTCCAATCTTTACGGGGGCCTGAGGATCGGCTTTATGAAGCCGATGGAGGTTTTCATGTCCCAGTTGTTTTCTCTGCTCTGTGCCAATGTGATCACTTATTTTCAGCTCGCTCTGATCCACGGGAATCTGATCCCGGCCCTGCCTCTGGTGGAAATGATGGGGATGCAGCTTGTGTGGTCGGCCGTCTGGATTTTTTTAGCCAACTTGGTTTACCGCCGGATCTTCCCGCCGAGAAAGCTGCTTCTGATCCACGGGGACCGTTCCATTGACGACATCCTGCACAAATTTGAAAGCCGGAAGGACAAGTATGTCATCGCAAAGTGCATGGGGCTTGGAGAAGGCTCCGAGGCGCTTTTTGACGAAATGGAGAAGGGCTATGGAGGCGTGGTGCTGTGGGATATTCCAACAGCGGTGCGCAACAAGCTCCTGAAATACTGCTACAGCCGTTCGATCCGCATCTATCTGATGCCCAAGATCCCGGACGTGATCATCAAGGGATCGGAACAGCTTCATCTGTTCGATACCCCCATCCTGCTCACCCGGGAAAACGCGCTGACGGTGGAGCAGAGGATCATCAAGCGCTGCATTGACATTGTCTGTTCCCTGCTCCTCCTGGTCATTGCCTCTCCGTTCATGCTCGTCACCGCCATCGCCATCAAGCTTTACGACGGCGGGCCGGTCCTGTATAAACAGATCCGCTGCACCAGGGGCGGAAAGGAATTCGGCATCCTAAAATTCCGGAGCATGCGTGTGGACGCGGAAAAGGACGGGGTCGCAAGGTTGGCGGCCAAACACGATTCCCGCATCACGCCCATCGGCCGGTTCATCCGGGCGGTCCGCATCGATGAGCTTCCTCAGCTCATCAACATCCTGAAGGGGGAGATGAGCTTCATCGGCCCCAGGCCGGAGCGGCCGGAGATCATCGCGCAGTATCTCAAGGAAATGCCGGAGTTCGCTTTCCGCACCAAGGTGAAGGCAGGGCTTGCGGGCTATGCGCAGGTGTATGGGAAATACAACACCACGCCCTATGACAAGCTGAAGCTGGATCTGACCTATATTGAAAGCTATTCCGTCTGGCTGGACATCAAGCTGATGTTTCTGACGCTGAAGATCCTGTTCAGGCCGGAAAGCACGGAAGGTGTGGACGAGAAGCAGATCACTGCGATGAAGCATGACGCACAAGAGGACAATAAATGATGAAGAATGAAAAATTCTGGCAGGAAGGCATGGACGGAAAGCGCTTTGCCCTCTGCTCTTTCAGGCGGCTGTGGCTTCTGGCTGTTTTCGGGCTTCTCGGTGCGGCTGTTTCTGCCGGGCTGTATCTGCTCGTCACGGTGGTTTTGGCCGGGCCTGTGGAGTATCAGGTATTTTCTCAGTACCGCATCTATTTTGACAGCGAAAAATACGGAGAGATCCAGGATTACTATAACGCTTATACCTGGGGAGAGATCATGAAGACAGACGAGGTGCTGGACTTCGTCATGGAGGCGCTGCCGGAGGGGATCACGAAGGAGCAGGTGAAGGAGTCTGTTTCTGTGGGTGCGATGAATGACGTGAAGATCATGCCCCTCTACATCACTACCCACGATAAGGAACTTTCGGAAACCATTGCCCGTGCCTACGTGTACGGCCTGGACCGGTTTGGGCACTCCATCGAAGGACTTGACGGCATGGACTGCTGGCTCCTGGAGGAAGCAAAGGAGGTACCCCGCGGCACGAAGGCAGGAAACGCAGCACTTCTCGGTTTTGTCCTTGGAGCGGCCGCGGCGTTCTTTGCCTGGCTCTTTTTCTACTGTCTGGATGATTCCATCTATCTGGAGGCGGATTTTGAAAATCGGTATGGCTGTCCGGTCCTCGGTCTCCTGACGCTGAAGAAGGATCCTGAATACCGGAAGGAACTGGAAACCGCCCTGGCTTTCCGCCTGAACGGAAAAAGAAGCGTGTGTGTGACGGACGTTGCAAAGGCTGCCGTAAAAGCTGCGGGAAATGCTGCCGCAAATGCGGAGGAAAATGCTGCGGCAAAGGCCGCATCCCCCGCCGGGATTTTCCCTAAGACCGGGCTGGACAGGTTGGAAGATGCGTTGGCGGAAGGAAAAGAGGAAACCGCATTTGAGGAATGCATCTGGCCTTTTGACGGGAAGACGGCAGAAAAAATGCGGCAGGAGGGCGTCCTGCTGCTGCTTCCCTGGGGGAGAGGGAGCGGGCGGATGGCAGGCCGGCTCATGGACCAGATGGCAAAGGTGGATATCCCCGTCCTGGGAGCCGTCATCTACGGTGCAGGCGATGGCTTCCTGCGCGCCTATTACGGAAGGAAGGGAGAGGGGACATGAGACTGCAGATCCTGGTTTCCGCGGTGAATGAGGATGTGGAGACACTGGCAGAACGGATGAAGCTCCAGGCGGACGCGATCATCGTCAATCAGTGTGACAGAAATGAATACCGGGAATATGTTTACGAAGGCCACCGGATCCGCTGCTACAGCTTTGCGGAACGGGGAGTGGGGCTTTCCCGGAACAACTGCCTGATGCGCGCGGACGGCGAGCTGTGCCTGTTCGCGGATGAAGACATCATCTACCGGCCGGGCGCGGTGAGAGCAATCATCGCGGAATTTGAAAAAAATCCGGCTGCGGATATGATCCTGTTTAACGTGGAGGTGCCTGAGGAGAGAAGAACCTACCATATTGACAGCTATGGACGGGTGCGCTGGTATAACTGTGGCAGATATCCCACGTTCAGCTTTGCAGGCCGGACGCGGAAACTGCATGAGGCAGGCGTCACCTTTTCCCTGCTCTTTGGCGGCGGGGCGAAATACAGCAACGGGGAGGACAGCCTTTTTCTGGCGGAATGCATCCGGAAAGGACTGAAGGTATATAAGGCGCCTGTGACTATCGGCAGGGAGAACGGCAGACCCTCCACCTGGTTTCACGGGTATAATGAAAAATTTTTTTATGACAGGGGCGTGCTGTACCGCTTTCTCTACGGATGGGCGGCGCTTCCCATGTCGGTGCGGTTCCTCTTAAAGAACAGAAAAGAGATGGCCGGCCGTCTTACCATGCGGCAGGCATTCTCCCTCATGAGAAAGGGAATCAGGATGAAAGAATGATGGGAATACTATTTTATGGCTTCATCGGTATCCTGACGATGGGGGCTGCGTGTCTGGTGAAAACGGAAAACGCGGCCCCTGCCGGAGGAGGCGTCTGTACGGAGACAGCCCGCAGGATGACCCGGCGGCGCGCCCTGAGCCTTGCGGCGCTTCTGTTCCTTTTTACGGTCCTGACGGGCCTTGCGGCGCTCCGCATCGATGTGGGAAATGATTATGGCAATTATGTGAACACCTTCCATGAGATCTATGTGGGCGGCTATGTGGTGACAGAGCCCGGCTTCAACCTGCTGGTGCGTCTTCTGTATACGATCTCGGGGGGAGAAAATTATCTTCTGGTCTTCGCCGTTTTTGCGGCGGCGACTACCTTCCTGTTCCTGAAGGCCATGTTCGACCAGAGCCTGGATTTTGTGCTGTCCTTTGCGCTGTTCATGCTGCTCGGCCTGTATTTTCGGACCTTTAACACGGTGCGCTACTATTTTGTGCTGGCCATTACGCTGTACAGCCTGCGGTATGTACTGAAAAAGGAGTATGGGAAATTCCTGCTCTTGATCCTGTTCGCGGCCCTGTTCCACAAATCGGTCCTGGTGGTGATCCCCCTGTATCTGATCGCCGCTCTGCCCTGGAAGAAATGGCAGGTGGCCGTGGGTGCGGCGTTGGCGGTCAGCCTGCCGTTGTTTCAGGATTTCTGGATGAGCGTCCTTCTGAAGCTGTATCCTTCCTATGAAAATACGGTTTACCTGGAACAGGGGACGGGGATCGAAGGAAGCCTGATGGGAGTCGTGCGCTGCTCTGCCGTGCTGCTCCTCTGCATCATTGCATGGAAAGCGGTGAAGGAAAGCAGGGCGAACCTGTTTTACTGCAAGCTGAACCTGCTCGGTCTCGCGCTGTATACCTGCGCTTCCTTCGTGCCGCTCATTTCCAGGCTGGGCTATTATCTCATCACGCCCCATCTTCTTCTGGTGCCCGGCATCCTCACAGCCATGCAGGAAACTGGGAAAAGGGCAGAGGGTATCCAGGGGAACAGAGGCTCAAGGCAATACAGGAGGACGCTCCTGTATGCGGCCGTGCTCCTGCTTTCTGCGCTGTATTTCGCTTATTTTCTCCTGACCGCCCATCAGGAGGGGGTGCGGGTGCTCCCGTATCATACCTGGGTCTTTACGGAAAGGGAGTGGCTGAATGGCTCATACATTTTTTAGCATTGTGATCGTATCCCTGAACCCCGGACAAAAGCTGGCAAAGACGCTTAGGAGCGTTATGGAGCAGGAATACGGGAATTTTGAGGTCATCATCAAGGACGGAGGTTCCACGGACGGATCCCTGACCAGGGAACGGGATGGTTCCTTTTCGGTCGCATGGCCCAGGGAATGGGAAAAGACAGCAGGACATCCTGCCGCAGACAGCAGAGTGCATGTTTTTAGCAGCCCTGACAAGGGGATCTATGATGGGATGAACCAGGCGCTTCCCCATATCAACGGGGATTATGTGCTCTTTTTAAACTGCGGCGACTGCCTGTATGACCTTTCTGTGCTCGCCAGGACGGCGGAGCTGATCGAAAAAGCAGAGGCCGGGCGGGATGCGAGGCTCCGGGCAAGACCGTTTCTTTTTTATGGGGACCAGTATAATGAAAAACAGAAGAGCGTGGTCTGTTCCGCGCCTAAGCTGACTGATTTTGCCTGTTACCGGAATGCCCCCTGCCACCAGGTCTGCTTCTATGACGCGTCCCTGTTCTGGGAGAGAGGATATGATACGGATTTTCGGGTGCGGGGAGATTATGAACATTTTTTCTACTGCCTCTACGAGCGGGACGCGGAGCCGGTGCATCTGCCCCTCATTATCTCCACCTATGAGGGCGGGGGTTTTTCCGAAACGAAGGAGAACCGGAAACGTTCCGCCATGGAGCACAGGGTGATCACCCGCTATTATCTGGGACACACAAAGGCAGCCTGCTACAGGGCCATCATGCTGGCGACGCTTGCGCCCCTGCGGACGAAGATCGCAGAAAACCCTGCGCTGTCGAAGGGCTATAATGCGGTGAAAACGGCGGTGTACAGACGGGGCAGGAGAAGGGAGAAAAAAGGATGAGGATTCTGTGGCTTCTGAATATCTGCCCGCCCGCTGTGGGGAAGGCGTTCGGATTGTCCTGCAGCGTGCGGGAGGGTTGGATCACCGGCGCGCTGAACCGGTTTTTGTCGGATTCGGGTGAGACGGACGCATCGATGGAACTGGGCATCTGTTTTCCTGTGAAAACAGTTCCTGAGGAGGAATCTTTGTCCGGCGTCCGGCGTCTGCATGCGCTTGCGGAGGAGGAAAAAGGGACGGGCAGAGAGGTGTCCCTGTATGGCTTCATGGAAGATCTGAACCGGCCGGAACTGTACGATAAAAGGCTGGAAAAGCGGTTTGCAGAAATCCTTGCAGATTTTCAGCCGGATCTGGTGCACATCTTCGGGACGGAGTTTCCCCATGCCCTCGCCATGACGCACGCGTTTCAGAGTCCGGAACGGACTCTGGTGGGAATCCAGGGGCTGATGGGAGAGTGTGCCAAAAACTATATGGCAGACTTGCCCCGTTCGGTGCAGCGCAGCGTCACCCTGCGGGATTTCCTGCGGAAGGACAGTCTCAGACAGCAGCAGGAGAAATTTTATGTCCGGGCAGAGAGGGAGCGGGAGGTGCTTTTATCCTGCGCCCATGTGACGGGGAGGACTAGGTTTGACAGAGAGGGCACTCTTGCCTGCAATCCCGCCCTGATCTACCATAAAATGAATGAAACCATGCGCTCCTGCTTCTATGAAGGAAGCTGGAGCCGGGATGCCTGCAGGAGCTTTGAGATCTTCGCAAGCCAGGGGGATTATCCTTTGAAGGGCTTTCATTATCTGCTGCAGGCAATGCAGGAAATCCTGCAGGAATTTCCGCAGGCACATATCAGTGTGGCGGGGATCAGCATTACCGGATACGGTACCTTAAAGGAAAAACTGAAGATATCAGGCTATGGGAAGTATTTAAGAAAGCTGATGAAGGAAAACGGGCTGGAAGGAAAGGTATCCGTACTTGGCAATCTGAGCGATGTGCAGATGAAGTCGGCTTATCTGAACAGCCATGTGTTTGTCTGCCCTTCCGCGCTGGAAAATTCCCCCAACTCCCTGGGAGAGGCCATGCTTCTGGGCGTGCCTTGCGTGGCGTCACGCACGGGAGGCATTCCGGATATAGCGGAGGACGGGGAAAGCGCCCTTTTTTTCGAAAGGGGAAATGTGCATGAGCTGGCTTTGTGTATCCGGCGCATCTTTCGGGACGATGCACTTGCGCAAACCCTGTCCCAAGAGGCGCGGATCCGGGGCCGGCAGAACCATGACGGGGACGCCAACTATAGGAGGCTTCTGGAAATCTACCGGGAGATCCTGGCCTGAAGCTGCAAGGGAGGAGAAGGCATGAAAATAACCTTTGTATCCAATTATATCAATCACCATCAGATCCCTTTCTGCGACGCCCTCTACCGGAGGCTGGGGGAGGATTTCACCTTTATCCAGACGGAGCCCATGGAGGAGGAGCGCGTCCGGATGGGCTGGAAGGACAGCCTGAAGGAGCTTTCCTATGTGAAGCTTCTGTATGAGGAAGAAGAGCTCTGCAGGCAGCGGATCAATGAGTGCGACCTGCTCCTTGCCGGATGGATGGAGGATCCGGAGCTGATCTTTGACAGGCTGGAGAGCGGAAGGCCGGCGCTTAGGATCAGCGAGCGCATCTATCGGGAAGGGCAGTGGAAGGCGGTGTCTCCCAGAGGGCTTGCGGCCAAATACCGGGAACACATCCGGTACCGGAACAAACCGGTGTATCTGCTGTGCGCGGGGGCTTATGTGGCTTCTGATTTCACGCTGATCCATGCCTATCCGGGAAAGATGCTGCGTTTCGGCTATTTTCCGGAGGCGAAAAGAGTCGAACAGCAGGCGGAAAAACCTAAGGACGGTCCGGTGCGGCTCCTGTGGGCGGGAAGGCTGATGGAGCTGAAGCATCCGGAATATGTGGTGCGGCTTGCGGCGGATCTGCGCAAGGGAGGCTATGATTTCCGCCTGAAGATCATCGGCGGCGGGGAGATGGAGGAGAGCCTTGCGGATCAGATCCAAAAAGAGGGTCTTGCAGATCTGGTGGAGATGACCGGATTCCTCCCGCCGGAAGAGGTACGCAGGGCGATGGAGGAAAGCCATATCTTTCTGTTTACCAGCAACCATCTGGAAGGCTGGGGAGCTGTGGTCAACGAGGCAATGAACAGCAGGTGCGCGGTCGTTGCCAGCGAGGAAGCGGGCGCGGTGCCTTACCTGATCCGCCACGGGGAGAACGGAATGGTCTATCACCGGGACAGATATGAGGATTTCTCAGGGGCGGTGCGACATCTGATGGAGAACGAAAAGGACAGGGAACGGATGGGAAGGAAAGCCTGCGAGACGATCCTGAAGGAATGGAACGCGGATACGGCGGCTGAAAGATGCCTCGCCCTGTATGAGGGCTGGGAACAGGGCAACATCACTTTTCCCGCCGAAGGACCGCTGTCCCATGCACCGGTGATCTGGCCCTGAAGACAGAAGACGGGCCGGATTTCCCTGAATACAGAAAAAGAGGAGCCGCCTTACGGCGGCAGAAACAGGAGAGAATATGGATCAGCCGCTGATTACGGTCATCGTACCGGTTTACAATATCCTGGACTGCCTGGAGCGCTGCGTGGCCTCGGTCTGCGCACAGACCTGGGAAAATCTGGAGATCATCCTGGTGGACGACGGTTCCACCGACGGGACGGGAGAGCTGTGTGACAGGCTTGCCGGACGGGACGCCCGCATCCGGGTATTTCATAAACCGAACGGCGGATCCTCCTCCGCCAGGAATCTGGGGATCGATATGGCGAACGGGGCCTATCTGGGCTTTGTGGACAGCGACGATTTCATCGAGCCGCAGATGTATGAGACCATGGCGCGGGAGGCGCTGGAAGGAGGATACCGGATCGTCCAGGTTTCCCGCGACGAGATCGGGGAAGACGGAAAACGCAGGCCGGACGTGTGCGTGCCGCCTGAGGAGCCGGTTTTTCAAAGCAGCGGGGGATTTTTACGCACCCTGCTCCTTCATGAAGGGGACTGCTCCTTCTGCACCAAGCTGATCGACGCGGAACTTTTCCGGCACAGAAGGTTTCCGGAAGGGGAGCTGAACGAGGATTTTTATCTGCTCCTGCAGCTCCTTACGGAAGCGGACGGCGTGCGCATCCTGCCGCAGCAGCTCTATCACGTCTACTATCGCATGGGGAGCAATACCAGGAAAAAGGATCCGGACGAATTTTCCAGAGTGTTTACGGATATTGTGAAAAACGCGGATTACGCGCAGAAGCTGACGAAGGAGCGTTTCCCGCAGTATGAAAGGGAAGCTGCCCGCTTCGGCCTGTGTCAGCGGCTGGATTATCTGCTCCACATCCCGGTGGCGCAGATGAACCGGGAAAACGCTTTTTACCGGGAGGTGATCCGCTACTGCCGCAGGTCCGTGCGGGAGACGGCGACGAATCCCTATCTCACGAAACAGCAAAAACTGTATCTGCTTCTTCTGACCGCTGCGCCCCGCTCCGTGCGCAGGCTGCACCGGCTGACCATGCGGCTTAGGGGAAAATAAACGGCAGAGACGCTTCAGAAGGGAGGAAAAGATGGAAAACGGAAAAAAGATTCTGGTGATCCAGGGCGGCGGCCGCGCGAAGGGCAATACCGCTCAGCTCGTGGAAAGCTTCGCAAAAGGGGCGGAAGACGCGGGCCACATGGTTGAGGTGGTCTCGCTGTTAAAATATGAGGTCAGAGGCTGTATCGGCTGCAACGCCTGCCGGTACGGGAAGCCCTGCGTGCAGAAGGACGATTTTAACGGGATTGCCGAAAAGCTTAATGAGGCGGATCTGATCGCATTCGCGTCGCCTCTGTATTTCTGGACCATTTCTTCCCGGCTGAAGGCATTTATCGAACGCTTTTACTGCCTGGCGCAGGAGGATCCGGATCCGCCCCTGGGGAGATACGAAAAATATCCGGAAAAGGACTGCGTCCTTCTTATGACCGCGGCAGATGATTTTTTCTGGACCTTTGAACAGGCGGTGTCCTATTACCGCTTTGCGATCGTTAATTACATCGGTTTCCATGACAGGGGAATGCTCCTGGCAGGCGGCTGCGGCGACACAAACGGCAGGCCCCGGATCGGGGAGACGGAGCATCTGAAGGAAGCCTATGCGTTTGGAAAGGGGCTGTACGGCTGATCCGGCTGCAGATCCTCATCCAGGAAAATGCAGGAACCGGGATGGCGAAGATGTTTCATTGCAATGCCCCGTCCCCTATGCTATAATGTCCGAAAAGGGCATTTTTGCCTGATTTCTGTAAATATGAAATGTATAAGCGTTTGGGACATAACAGAAAATAAGGACAGCAGGAAACGCGGATACAGACGGAGGAAAAGAATGTTAGATAATAAGACCATACTGATCACGGGCGGGACGGGCTCTTTTGGAAAAAGCTTCACCAGATACGTGCTGAAGCATTATCATCCCAAGAAGATCATCATTTATTCCAGGGATGAATACAAGCAGTTCGTGATGCAGAACGAACTGCAGGAATATGCGCCCCTGATGCGGTATTTCATCGGCGACGTCCGGGAGAAGGAAAGGCTGAAAAGGGCCTTTGAGGGTGTGGACTATGTGATCCATGCGGCAGCCCTGAAACAGGTGCCTGCCTGTGAATACAATCCCAACGAGGCGATCCGCACAAATATAAACGGCGCACAGAACGTCATCGACGCGGCACTGGATACGAATGTGAAGAAGGTGATCGCATTGTCCACGGACAAGGCGGTGAATCCGGTCAACCTTTACGGCGGCACCAAGCTGGTGAGCGATAAACTTTTTGTGGCGGCAAACGCCTATTCCGGTACAAAGGACATCTGTTTCGCCATCGTCCGCTATGGAAATGTGGCGGGAAGCCGCGGCTCTATCATCCCGCTGTTCCACAATATCATCAAAAACGGCGGCACGGAGCTCCCCATCACGGACATGCGCATGACCCGTTTCTGGATCAGCCTGACAGAAGGCGTGGAGCTGGTGATCAAGGCGCTGAAGGAAGCAAAGGGCGGAGAGACCTTTATCAGCAAGATCCCTTCCTTCCGTGTCCCGGATCTGGCGGAGGCGATGCTCCCCGGCTGCAAAATAAAGGAGATCGGCATCCGGCCCGGCGAGAAGCTGCATGAGATCATGATAACCACAGAGGATTCCTTCAACACCTACGAATATGACAAGCATTATATCGTCTATCCGCAGATGGTGTTCAATGACAGGCAGGTGCCTGACCTTTCAGGGAAAAAGGTGAAGGAAGGCTTCTCCTACAGTTCCGGAAGCAACAGCGAGTGGCTTTCCGTGGGGCAGCTCAGAGAACGTCTGAAGGAAGTGGAGCTGGAAAAATAAGTCTGAAAAGCCCGGAAGCGGAAAACGCCTTCGGGCCGTTTTCATAGGAAAGGCGCTGCGGCAGGTCCGCTGCGGAAGGGAGAATACTATGGAGAAAAAGGAAGCGATACCTGCGATCGCAGGAGGGAAACCGGTAAGAGAGAACAAGATTTCCTACGCGCACCAGTATCTGGATGAGGCGGATTATCAGGCTGTCCTGGATGTGTTAAAAAGCGATTATCTGACCTGCGGCCCTAAGATTGGCGAGCTGGAAGCAAAGCTGTGCCGCATCACGGGAGCAAAATACGCGGTTACTGTCAGCAACGGGACGGCAGCGCTGCATGTCGCCTGCCTGGCGGCGGGCGTAGGGCCGGGAGATGAAGTGATCACAACGCCGATCACCTTTGCGGCGTCCGCGAACTGCGCGCTTTACTGCGGGGCAAAGCCGGTATTCGCCGATATCGACGAAAATACCTATGAGATCGATCCCAAGCAGGTGCGCGCCCATGTCACCGAAAAAACGAAGGCTGTGGTCGCCGTGGATTATACCGGTCAGTCTGCGAATCTGAAGGAACTTAGGAAGATCTGTGATGAATACGGCCTGGTGCTGATCACGGACGGCGCGCATTCCATTGGGACGAAATACGACGGAAAGCCCACGGGTTCCATCGCGGACATGACCACCTTCAGCTTTCATCCGGTCAAGACCGTGACCAGCGGAGAGGGCGGAGCGGTGATGACCAACAGCGATGTGTATCATCAGCGGCTGGAGCTGTTTGCCAAGCACGGCATCACAAGGAACCCTGCGCTCATGTCGAAGGAGCCGGACGGCCCATGGTATTATGAGCAGGTCGAGCTGGGCTACAATTACCGAATGACGGATATACAGGCGGCGCTTCTGATCAGCCAGCTGGACAAACTGGATATGTTCCGCGCGCGCAGGAAGGAGATCGTGCGAAGGTACGACGAGGCTTTTTCCCAAATCCCCCAGATCACGGTGCAGAAGGAGCTTCCGGAGTCCGATACCACCAGGCATCTGTATATCCTCCGTATCCGTCCGGAGATGCTTACCATCGACCGGAAGGGATTTTTTGAGGCGATGGGAGCGGAAAATATCTGCTGTAACGTGCATTATATCCCCATTTACTATTTCCCTTATTATCAGAAGCTGGGATATCAGAAGGGCCTCTGCCCTAAGGCGGAAAAGCTGTATGAGGAAATCCTCACTCTGCCGCTCTATTATGCCATGAGCGATCAGGATGTGGAGGATGTGATCGAAGCGGTGCGCAGGATCTGCGCCTATTACGCGAAGTAAGGCCGCGGATGGAAGGATCAGGGAGAAAAGAGGAAGAAAATAATGCTGCTGAGCGTGATCGTGCCCGTTTACAATACGGCGGGAGAAGGAAAGCTGGAATACTGCCTGGATTCCCTGGTGGATCAGACCCTGCAGGATATGGAGATCATCGCGGTGGATGACTGCTCCACGGATGATTCCTGGGAGGTTTTGAAACGGTATGAAAAGAAATATCCCGGGCGTCTGCGGGCGGTCCATTCCGAGGTGAACCGGAAACAGGGAGGGGCCAAGAACATCGGCCTGTCCCTGGCACAGGGAGAGTGGATCGGCTTCATCGACAGCGACGACTGGATCACGTCGGATATGTATGAGAAAATGCTGGCCCGCGCGCGGGAGACCGGGGCGGACATGGTGGGCTGCGATTACTGCCTGACGGATGAACACAGCATGAAGGTGGGCCAGGTGGTACATAATAACCGGCCGGAGCAGACGGGGGTCCTGAACCATGAAAAATATGCCTCCCTCATTCTGGACAGCGGGAGCCTGGTGGTGAAGATCTATAAAAGAGAGATCATCCTGGGCTGTGACAGCCGCTTCCCGGAAGGGATTTTTTACGAGGATAACGCGCTGGGAAACACCTGGATGCTGCGGGCAAAGCATTTCGAATATATCCCGGAGCCCATGTACTATTACTACCAGCACGACGCCTCTACTGTCCATACCATCACGAAAAAGCGCTGCGAGGACCGGATGCAGGCGGGCCGCATCATGATCGCCGAGGCGAAAAAATACGGGTATTTTGAGGAATATCAGAAAGAGCTGGAATACAGCTTCACCGTGCTTTTTTACGTGAATACGCTTTTTTCCTATATGCTCGGTGTGAAAAGGAAGGAGCCTGCCTTTGTGGAGGCCATGGGCCGTGAAATGCGGGAAACCTTTTCCGGCTTTCAGGAGAATCCCTGGTATCAGGAGCGTTTTAACGGGGAAGAAAAAAAGCTGGTGGAAATGCAGCAGAAGTCCACATGGAAATTCATGTTGTATTTCACCCTGCTGTGGACCTGGCGGGGATTCCGAAAAAATCTGGTGAAAAAGAGCTGACAGAGAGGAAAGAAGAAGGTATGCATGCAGCACTGATCGGAGCGGGGGAGGAATCCCTCCATACCATAAAAATGGCGCAGAAGCTCGGCGTATTTGTGACCGCGCTGGACGGGAATCCGGCTGCGGAAGGACTGAAGGCCGCCGACGAAGGGCTTGCGGTGGACATTTCCAGAGAGGATGAAGTGCAAAGAACGCTGCGGGAACGCATAAGGAACCGTGCCGGAGGGAGCGGGCCGGATTTTGTGGTCACAGGCCCCATCGGCAGGTATCTGACGACGGCTGGAGCGGTGAACGACACCTTCCATCTGCGCGGCATCAGCAGGCAGTCAGCCGTCTGGTGCACGGATAAGTACCTGTTTCATGAAAAACTGACGGCGGTAGGGTTAAGAGACTGCCGCTGTTATCTGGTTTCAGGTTTCGGTGGGAAAGGGGAGACAGGAGTTCATTCTGCTTTGGATAACCTAATAGAACGGGCAGAAAAAGAGCTTTCCTTCCCTGCTATTCTGAAACCGCGCTACGGTTCCGGCAGCCGGGGAATTTTTTTCCTGAAAAACAGACAGGAGCTTGGGGCGGCGCTGGCGGAGCTGGAAGAAGAAGGAAAAAGCGGTCCTGTTGAAGATCATGTGCTGGAGGAAGCGGTTCCCGGCGTGGAATACGGCGTGGACGCGGCGATGGATGGGGAACATTACTGCCAGATCCTGCTTCGCAGAAAGCTGCTGACCCCGCCTCCTGCGAGACAGGCGGTGGGATACTTTTCCGTGCCGGCAGAAACAGAGCAGGACAGACTGCTGATCCGCCGGGTGCGTGGCTTTCTGGAACAGGTAACGGCTGTCCTCGGCCTGCGGGACTGCCTGATACATGCGGATCTGATGATCTCTTCAGAAAGGATTTTTGTCATCGAGCTTTCCGCCCGGCCTTCCGGCCATCATCTGCACGATCTGTTCACCCCCATGGCGACGGGCGTGGATATGGCGGAAGCGTTCATCCGCTGCCAGTGCGGGCTTTCCTATTCCTATGAACCTGAGGAAACACGCCGGCTCCTGATCCGGTATTTCGCACTGCCGGAGGGCATTGTGCGCCGGGTGCCGGAAAAGGAGGAACTATCGCTGCCGGATGGCGTCTGCCTGCGCGCGTGGGAATGTGACATTCATTCCGGAGACCGCCTGGAGCGCGTGACCTGCGGACATTCCGTGATGGGACGGGGATATTTTATCCTGGAAGGCGGAACGGATGAGAAAATGGAGATGGCTGCGGAGGAGATCCTGAGGGAGTTTGTGATTGAAAGCGGAAAAGAAATATCGGAATAAAGCCGGTATTTTCTGACGCTTCTTCCGGGGGCAGAGCAAACGCTATAGAAAGGACAGCCGCGTCTATTCGGAAGGACAGGTGATCTCCACAAGCTGCTCGATCATATGGTGCAAAAGCTGCGCCTGGCTGGTTTCCGCAGCCTTATAGTACACTTCCTTGCCTTCCCGGCGGCTCGTGATCAGGCCGGCGGCCTTGAGCTGCCTCAGATGATGGGATACCGCCGGGCTGCTCATGTCAACCAGGGCGGAGATGTTGATCACGCATTCCTCGCAGTGGCACAGAAGCCAGAAGATGCGGATGCGGCTTCCATCTCCAAGCTGCTTGAAAATATCGGCGACGGTCTGAAAACTGTCCACGCTCGGCATATCTTTCAGTTGATGTTCGATTTTCTGTCCATGGTCATGGGGCAAGCTTTTTTCTGTCATGGATTTTCCCTCCTGCAAGAATTGTACCACATCATCGAAAACTGCGGAAGTGAGAATTATTTTCACCTGCGGCAGAGGCCAGAGAACCGTTTTCGTTCATAAAATTTTTTAAAAAAAAGAGATTGAAAAAAGAAAAAAGGTGTTGACGAATGGGAGCGGGGAGAATATAATAGCATTAACAATTAAAAGATTATTTAATTGTTGAATTTACAGGAAAGGAAACAGTTATGAAAAAGACATATAAGATCGATGTGGACTGCGCAAATTGTGCCAATAAGATGGAGGCTGCCGCGAAGAAGACCGCGGGTGTTAAGGATGCCACCGTCAACTTCATGACCCTCAAGATGAACGTGGAATTTGAAGATGGTCATGAGCCCAAAACCGTTATGCAGGAGGTCCGTAAGAACTGCAAGAAGGTAGAGGACGACTGCGAGGTATTTATCTGAAGACGCCGTTTTACAGGACTCTGCCTGCCGCCTGTGGCAGGCAGAGTCCTATCAGCGAGAAAAGAGGAAATGGATTATGAATAAGAAACAAAGGACCATGCTGCTGCGTATTATCGTTGCGGCGGTCCTTTTGATCGCATTGAAGTTTATCCCGGTCACAGGCTGGCTCCGGTTTATCCTGTATCTGATCCCGTATTTTGTGATCGGTTATGATATCCTGCTGAAGGCTTTCAAGGGAATCAAAAACCATCAGGTTTTTGATGAAAATTTTCTGATGGCGGTCGCCACTGTCGGCGCCATCGCCCTCGCTCTTTATGAACAGAACGGGGATTATACGGAAGCCGTCGCGGTCATGCTGTTTTATCAGGTGGGCGAGTGGTTCCAGAGCTATGCGGTGGGCAAGAGCCGCCGGAATATCAGCGAGCTGATGGATATCCGTCCCGACTATGCAAATATTGAAAAAGACGGGAAGCTGGAAAAGGTGGACCCGGATGAGGTGGAGATCGGAAGCGTTATCGTGGTCCAGCCTGGTGAAAAGGTACCCATTGACGGCACGATCATAGAAGGGGCCTCCACATTGAACGCCAGCGCTCTGACGGGAGAGAGCCTGCCGCGCGACGCGAAGGCGGGCGATGAGATCATCAGCGGCTGCATCAACATGACAGGCGTGCTGAAGATAAAGACCACGAAGGAATTTGGGGAGTCCACCGTTTCCAAGATCCTGGATCTGGTAGAAAACGCGAGCTCCAGAAAGTCAAGATCGGAAGATTTCATTTCCCGGTTCGCGAGGATCTATACACCGGCTGTGTGCTACGCGGCTCTGGCGCTGGCGGTCCTGCCGCCTCTGGTCCGTATGTTCGGGATGGGGATTCCCGCTGAGTGGGGCACTTGGATCTACCGGGCCCTGACCTTCCTCGTGATCAGTTGTCCGTGCGCGCTGGTGATCAGCATACCGCTGAGCTTTTTTGCCGGGATCGGCGGAGCGAGCAACGCGGGCGTTCTGGTGAAGGGCTCCAATTATCTGGAAACCCTTTCAAAGACCAAAATTGTTGTTTTCGATAAAACCGGAACCCTGACGCAGGGCGTGTTCGAGGTGAACGGAATCCATCACAGCAGCATCGACGAAGCGAAGCTGGTGGAGTACGCGGCCCTGGCGGAAAGCGCATCCTCCCATCCCATCAGCAAGAGCCTGCAGAAGGCGTATGGAAAGGAAATCGACCGGAGCCGTGTTACGGACATTCAGGAGATCAGCGGAAACGGCGTGATCGCGAAAGTGGACGGCGTAGAGGTGGCGGCCGGGAACGGCAAGCTGATGGACCACATCGGCGTGAATTATATCAACTGCCATTCCGTCGGCACTATCATCCACATGGCAGTGGACGGAAAATATGCCGGCCATATCGTGATCTCCGATATCGTGAAGCCTCATTCCGCTGAGGCAATAAAAGAACTGAAGGCTTCCGGCGTCCGCAGGACCGTCATGCTCACCGGAGATGCGCGTAAGGTTGCCGAGCAGGTGGCAGGAGAGCTTGGTATCGATGAGGTATACAGCGAACTGCTTCCCGCCGACAAGGTGGAGAAGGTGGAGGAGCTGCTGAAAACCAGATCCGAAAAGGAAAAGCTGGCCTTCGTTGGAGACGGCATCAACGACGCGCCGGTTCTCAGACGGGCGGACATCGGTATTGCCATGGGAGCCATGGGCTCTGACGCCGCTATCGAAGCGGCGGATGTGGTTCTGATGGACGACGATCCCATGAAGATCGCAAAGGCAATCCGCATCTCCCGGAAATGCCTGCGGATCGTGTACCAGAATATCGTGTTCGCCATCGGCATCAAGCTGATCTGCCTTGCATTGGGAGCGGTCGGCATCGCCAACATGTGGCTTGCCATCTTTGCAGATGTGGGCGTGATGATCCTGGCCGTGCTGAATGCGATACGGGCTTTGTTTGTGAAGAAGCTGTAATAGAAAAGTCTTTTTTTGAGTATTCTGATGGCTGAAGTTATCGCGGCGCTGATTGCGGTTTTGCTGATGATCCGGAACGCGCATAAGGGAGCTGTACACATTTTTTTCGATGTGTACAGCTCCCTGCATTTATGAAAGAGCCTGGCTGACGAAGATCACTTCCCGATCAGCTCCCACCCCATCGGCGTCCCCTTCTTTATGGCGCAGGCCGCCTTTTTTCCCAGAATCTCTTCATAGTACATGGTATGCAGTCCGTTTCCGGGACGGACAGAGCGGACGTTTTCCGGCGTCAGCTCTTCTCCGGCGGCGATGTCCTTCGCCGCGAACAGGGAGCGGCAGTCGCCATGCTCCACCACCTGCACGGGAGTGAGGTGGTAATCGGAATCGCCCAGCGCCTTTTCCACTGCGCGGATGTTTTTGACCATGTCGGCAAATTCCTCCGGTTCCATGGAGAAGGAGCCGTCCGGGCCGCCGTCCGCACGGCGCAGGGTCAGGTGCTTCTCGATCATCCGGGCGCCGAGAGCAGTGGCGGCAGTGGCCACCGCATTTCCCATGGAATGATCAGACAGGCCGGTGAGACAGCCGAAGGTACGGCCCAGGGTGGGCATCATATTCAGGTGAATGTCCTCGTAGGGGGTGGGGTAGGCGGAGACGCATTTCATAAGAAGAACGTCCTCATTTCCTTCCTCCCGGCAGACCGCAAGGGCCCGCTCGATATCCGTAAGGTATGCCACGCCAGTCGCCAGGATCACGGGCTTATGAAGGCGGGCAATCCGGCGGATGAGGGGAAGATCGGTGATCTCATAGGAGGCCACCTTGTAGGCGGGCATGTTCATGGAAGCCATGAAGTCCACTGCCGTGGCGTCAAAGGGGGAGGAAAAGCATTCCAGTCCCAGACGGTTCGCTTCCTCCATCAGCTTAGGCTGCCAGTCCCAGGGGGTGTAGGCTTCCTCATACAGCTTGTGAAGCGTGGTGCCGTCCCAGACGGTTCCCTCGTTGATCTGAAAATCCGGGGAATCACAGTCCAGGGTGATGGTGTCGGCGGTATAGGTCTGCAGCTTGATGGCGTCCGCTCCGGCCTCCTTCGCGGCATGGATGATTTCGATGGCCCGGTTGTAATCCTGCAGGTGGTTGGCAGACATTTCCGCCACGATGAAAACGGGGCAGTTTTCTCCTACCCTGCGGGAACCGATGGTAAACTGCTTATTCATGAAGCGTGTCTCCTTCCGTGTAATTTTTCTGCATGAATTCCTCCACATCCCACTGATCTCTGGCCTTGAAGAGGCTGCCGTCCCGCTTCGTCACCCAGACGGGAGGAAAATAATGAATGAAAAGAGGATTCAGGCACATGGTGTAGCCGCCGGCGGTATCGTAGATGATCCGGTCCCCTTTTTGCAGGGCGGGACCGTCCTTGATCTCAAACAGGCGGTCGTATTCCATGCAGGTAAAGCCGGTCACCCACTGGCTGGGAACCGTCGGGCGGCCCTCCGGCGCATCCGTGTATTCGATATGATGCGGATACACATGTCTGGTAACCAGAGGGTTCAGGTTGGTGCGGCTTCCGTCCGTCACCAGAAATACGTGGTTCCGGATGTGCTTTACATCCAGAACGGTGGTGGCAAAGGTGGTAGCGCGGGAGATCAGGCTGACGCCGGGCTCCGCGATCAGAACGGTTTCCTTCGGATCGAAGGCGGCACGAAGCTCCCGGCAGATGGCGGGGAAATAGTCCCGGTAGTCGGGCTTGTCATCCCGGCCGCCGAAATAGCCGCCGCCCATGTCCACATAGGATAGCTTCAGGCCATATTCCTGTGCGATTTTCACCGCCGTGCGGGCCAGAGCACCGTAGACGTTCACCGTGCGGGACTGGGTGGAGGAGTGCAGGTGAAGGCCGGAAATCTTCACGTTGGGAAGGGCGCTCAGGGAACGGATGACTTCGGCAAGCGCGCCGTTTTCATAGCAGTAGCCGAAGCGTCCGCCCTCCTCCTCCACCAGAACCTCATCCGGGCAGAGGGAGGCGATATCGCAGTTGACCCGCAGGCCCACGGAAAAGGTCCGGTCGGGAAAGCGTGCGGAAAGCTCCGAAAGCCATGCCGGCTCCTCGCTGGAATCCAGGTTCACCAGGCCGCCGGCCAGAAGGATGTCGGTGAAAATCTCTTTTTCCTTGATCGGCCCGTTATAGATGATCTGATTGTCCGGAAAGCCCAGCCTTTTTGCCAGACGGTATTCCGTTCCGGAGACGATTTCCGCATAAAAGCCCTGCTCCTTCATGTAGCAGAGGAGCCAGGGAAGGGAATTGGTTTTGACGGAATAGCCCACGATCCAGTTTCCCCAGTTATCGGTCAGGGCCTGTTTTAAAATGGAAACGTCCTTGTCCAGATCCGTTTCCTGAATATGAAAATAGGGGGTATTCAATGCTTGCAAGGTGTTGTCCTTTCTTGATGGCTTTAATCCCGCGGGCAGCAGGACAGGCGGATATGCCTGCATGTCTGTCTGACGGCTGCCGTTATGCCCCGGGGGACTGCTGGGACCATGATGTTCAGCAGAGGGCTGCCGCAGCGGTTACGCCCCGGCAGAATCCGCTGTATGGAGTCTGCGGTATTTCAGCTCTGCGATCTCCCAGTCCTCTTCGGTATCGATGTCCTGTACCTCAAGATCCGTGAGATAGATGGGAACCAGATCCGCCACATCCGTGGTGCCGTCCCGCAGGAAGGCGTCCGTGCGGCAGGCGTAGAACTGGCCGCAGTCATGATACATTTTCTCCAGATCCTGGGAGCGGGTGTTCTGGTACTGCGGATATTTGCGCCGGACGCGGCCGTTTTCCACGATCAGTCCGCGCTGGGGCGGATAGGAAAAGGCAACCACGGGCATCACGGACTCCGCCGTATCCAGAAGGGCCATGGCCTCCCTAAGCCTCTCCGCGGTGAGGAAGGGAGCGGTGGGATAGATGCAGCAGAAGCGTTCAAAATGGGTTCCCTGCTTTTCATACTCCCGGATGACTTCCAGAATGACGTCATCCGTGGAGGCATAATCCCCGGAGGTGTCCTCCGAGCGGAGGAAGGGAACGACGGCGCCACACTGCCTGGCGACGAGGGCGATTTTTTCGTCGTCCGTAGAAACCATCACCTCATCGAAGACACCCGATTCCAGGGCGGCCCGGATGGAATAGGAAAGGATGGGGCGGCCGCAGAAATCCCGGATGTTTTTATGGGGGATGCGCTTGCTTCCGCCGCGTGCGGTGATGATCGCGACCGCTTTTTTCAGTTTGTTTTCAGTTCCCGGCATATTTTAAAACCTGACCTTTCCGCCGCGTAGCGCGGCTTTTGTTTTGGCGGCATTTTACAGCGCGAGCAGCCCGCGCGCGATCCTGGCCGCGCCTCTGCCGTCGATGGAGGCATGCATGGAGCGTGCCAGGGCGCCTCTTTTTCCCGGGTTTTCTGCAAGGGAAAAAAGAAGGGAGGAGAGCGTATCGATAAGTTCCGGAGCGTTTCTA
Source organism: Candidatus Eisenbergiella merdipullorum (assembly GCA_019118445.1). Lineage (GTDB taxonomy): Bacteria > Bacillota > Clostridia > Lachnospirales > Lachnospiraceae > Eisenbergiella > Eisenbergiella merdipullorum. Next base: position 32,306 of record DWYY01000131.1, read on the forward strand.
GCGTCTCCTGCATAGGGAACGCCGGCAAAGCGCCGCATGTCCCGGGCGCAGGGCAGCTGGTTGTCCGCCAAAGTAAAGCTGACGGCGGGAACGCCAGCGGCGCACAGCTCGTAAAGAGTGGTTCCCGCGGCGGAAACCGCCAGATCGCAGGAACCCATGAGAGCGGCCATATCCTTCACATTTTCATGCAGGAGAAGCTGCGGGTGGGAGGCGGCAAGCGCTTCCAGCTTTGCCCGGCATGAGTGCATCGTGCCGGTCAGGACGTGGATCCGCCAGGAAACGCTTCCGGAGGAGGCAAGCAGAGACGAAGCGAGTCTGCCCGCCACATCGTATGTGTCCGTTCCGCCGGTGGAGATCAGAAGGTCTCCTACCTCCTTGCGAAAGACAGGGCTGAGGCCGGCAAACTGGGCGCGCAGGGGCGTGAACCTGCAGCCGAGGAGCTTTTTCCCCGCTTTGGTATAAAAGCTTTCCGGCGGCGCGAAATCATAGTTGATCACCAGGTCCACCGGATAGTCAAAAGCATAGAGATCATCCAGGAAAGCGGTCCTGACCAGGGGCCTGAGCGCTTCCAGAAAGGCCTCCGTGACGAAGTAGGAATCGATCAGGAGACAGCAGAACCGGCTGCCCGGGACCGGACGGACAGGATGCCCGCCGCCCAGAAGCCGTGTCAGTGCGGCAAGGCTCCCTTCCGGCTTCCGGTAATCCGCATGCAGGACGTGGATGGGATAGCCTTCCTCTTCCCGGGAAAAAGAGGAAAGGAGAACCCGGGAGGTTTCGTCGGAAACGGCGAACTCTGCATCGGCGCCAAGGCTTCTCAATGCGTCCGCAATGGACAGACAGCGCATGAGATGCCCTGTCGCGATGTCCGGATTGCCGTCCGCATATATCAGAATAGCTCTATGCTCTTTCATGAACTCCTTCATGAACCCCTGCCTTTCCTGATCCCCTTTTTCACGGAGATATTCTGTGCGTCATGCGCTATTATATGATGTTGGGGGCAAAAGCCCCCAACTATGATGCCTACGGATTGTTCCGTGCTATGCACTTCCACAATCCGCCCCAAGGTCTTTCACCCACTTATGAGCAAGCTCATGTGGGTTTAGACCTTTTGACCCTGGCATCATTATATATTATCAAATATGCTTTCTATAAATTTTAACGCTGCTCCGTACGCGGCGGCATTCAGCTTATACTTTCCCGTCCGGAGATAGGATGTGTCCACGTCGAAATTATT
>DWYY01000132.1 GCA_019118445.1 Candidatus Eisenbergiella merdipullorum
ACGCCAGAGGTAACACAGGCGGTTGCCGAGGCATTCAATAAAAAAGAGCTGATCAAGGTAACCGTTCTGAAGAACTGCTTTGACGATCCGAATCAGCTTGGCGCCATGCTCGCGGAACGCACCCAGTCCCAACTCGTCCAGGTGATCGGAAGAAAGATTGTTTTGTATAAGGAAAATAAGGAGCATAAAAAGATTGAACTTCCCAGATAAGGGCGAAAATACGTCGGCCAGACCGAAAAAAGTCGGCATTATGGGGGGAACATTTAATCCGATCCATATTGGGCATCTGCTTCTGGCAGAAAATGCCTATTCTGCCTTTGGGCTGGATCGGATTTTGTTCATCCCCAGCGGCTGTTCCTATATGAAAGAGCAGGCCGGAATCCTGGACGCCAAAGACCGGCTGTACATGACTGCGCTGGCAATATCGGGGAATCCCCACTTTGAGGTGTCTGACATGGAAATCAGGCGTCCGGGTTATACCTATACCTGTGACACGCTGGAACAGCTCTGCGAACAGAATCCGGATACGGAATATTATTTTCTTGTCGGGGCGGACAGCCTGTTCGCCATGGAAAGCTGGAAGAACCCTGAAATCATTTTTCAGAAAGCCACAGTCCTTGCCGCTGTCCGCGACGACTGCGGAAGCGGCCCGCTATCCGGACAGGCGGAGTATCTGCGCGGGAAATACCACGGAAACATCTTTCTGATCCCTTCGGGGAACGTGGATATTTCTTCTTCCGACATCCGGAACCGAATCCTGGAAGGACGTTCCATCCGTTATCTGGTCCCGGAGAAGGTGCGGGAATATATCGAAAAGAACGGCCTTTATCTCGGCAGGCCGGACAGCAGCCAAAGAGGAGGCGATTCCAGATGAGCAAAAAAGAAGGGGCTTTCCGGAAAACGGAACTCAAAAGGACAGAAAAAACAGGATATGATCTGACAGAGCTTCGCAAATGCATGGAAAAGGAACTGGATCCCAAACGCTATGAGCATACGCTTGGCGTGGCATATACGGCTGCCGCGCTCGCCATGCGCTATGGGGCGGATATCAAAAAAGTACAGACTGCCGGACTCCTGCACGACTGTGCAAAGAATCTGACGAATGAAAAGCTGATCCGTACCTGCCACAAGCACAATATTGCGATCAATGCTGCAGAACAGAAGAATCCCTCGCTGCTTCATGCCAAGGTGGGTAGTTTTCTTGCCTGGCACAAATACGGCATCGAGGACCGGGAAATCCTGGATGCCATCATGTGGCATACCACAGGAAAACCGGAAATGCGGCTCCTGGATAAGATCCTCTACATTGCGGACTATATCGAACCCGGCAGGAACCAGGCGCCGAACCTTCCACAGGCGAGAAAGCTGGCCTTTGTGGACCTCGATGGATGCCTGTTTTTGATCCTGCGTGATACGCTCGCCTATCTGTCTGCTTCCAAGACGGAAATTGATCCCATGACACAGCAGACCTATGATTATTACAGGAACGAAAAAGAGAAAGGAGGCTGTCAATGACGGAAAGAAACGCGAAGGAAATGGCAAGGCTTGCCATTGAAGCGCTGAAAGAAAAGAAAGCAGAGGACATCAGCGTCATCGATATCAGCGAAGTAAGCGTGCTGGCAGATTATTTCCTGATCGCTAGCGGAAACAACCGCAATCAGATCACAGCGCTTACAGACAGCGTGGAAGAAAAGCTTGGACGTGCTGGCATCTCTCCCCGCCAGATTGAAGGTTACAGCACTGCCAACTGGGTTTTGATGGATTACGGCGATATCATCGTCCATATCTTTGATCGGGAAAACCGTCTGTTCTACGACCTGGAACGCATCTGGTGCGACGGAAAAAAGCTCGATCCTGACGAACTCTGATCCAAGCGTGTAGGGAAAAAGCTGCCAAACTCAGGTTTGAAAACTGCAAACTTTCAAAACTGCCTGTTTGCTTTCCTGAAAACTGGGAAAAATATGAAAAAAAGGAAAGGAAAACAGCGGTGTTAAGAAAATATCACGTATCCCATCTTCAGGATGCCAGAAAGGCAGTAGAACTCCTGAAACTGATGGGAGATATGGAAGGCGTTCATTCCGTCAGCCTGACGGAAGATCTTGCGGTCCTGGATATCGATGCGGAAGAGGAGCTGATCGGGCCTATCATGGAACGGACGGTGAATCTCTGCCGCAGGATATCACAGGACTGCGAGCTTTCTTATATGTTCTTCCAGACGAAGCCAAAGGCCACTCTGTAAACAGCGAGTCGTCCGGCATGTCTGCCCATGTGTCTCGTTGTACGCGGGGAATAAAAGTCCTGCCATGCCGTCAGATTTTAAATCGCTGACGGCATGGCAGGACTTTCGGCCTCACTTATGTCTCATCTATATATGCGGAATACGCCGAACACCTTGCCAAGGATCCTGCAGTCATTCACGATGATAGGATCCATGGTGTCATTCTCAGGCTGCAGGCGGATATGCCCCTTTTCCCTGTAAAAGGTCTTGACAGTGGCGGAATCGTCGATCAGTGCAACGACAATGTCACCGTTCCTGGCGTTGGAGCAGCTCTGGACAAAAATCTGATCCCCATTCCGTATTCCGGCATTCACCATGGATTCCCCCCGCACCTTCAGGATGAAGGAAGGCTCGCCGTTCGGGACATATTCGGCAGGGACCGGGAAATAACTCTCAATATTCTCTTCCGCCAGAATAGGCTGGCCTGCCGCAACGTTTCCGACAACAGGCAGACTGACCATCTCTGACCTGACAGCCTGAAAGCTGTCATCACAGATCTCGATCGCGCGCGGTTTGGTAGGGTCGCGTCTGATATAGCCGTTCTTTTCCAGCGTCTCCAGATGGGAATGAACGGAGGAGGTTGACTTCAAATGGACCGCTTCACAGATCTCTCTTACCGCGGGCGGATATCCTTTCTCAAGTATCTGATCCTTTATGTATGAAAGAATCTCCTGCTGCTTCGCGGTAATCTTTCCCTGTGCCATGAAATACCCTCCTTCAGCGGCGCCCTGACGGGACGCTTACGCCTCTTTTCTTCGTTTTCTGATGAAAAAAGTATATCACAGAGCGTGGCAAAAAGCAAACACATATTCCGAAAATCTGTTCGATTTTTTCCCCTGGCTATTGACTTTCGAATCTGTGTTCGATATAATGCAGATAAGCAAGAAAGAACGTGTGTTCGCAACATTTGTTCGATGCATCTGCATCATTTGTTTTGCGGCAATTGTTTGACAGGAGGGAGTAGTAGCCATGTTGGAAGAGAGGAGCATGAGACGGATCAGAAGGAAACGGATCAGAAGGAAACGGATCAGAAGGGAACGGCAGTTGAGACGCCGTATGGCCATCCTGGCGGCTGCCGCCTTTCTTATCCTGGCTACGGCGGCAATCCGGGAAAGCTTCATCGTAAAAGCCCAGGATACGCATTCCGCTGTCACCTATAAATATTATACCAGCATACGCATTGGAGAAGGAGATTCTCTCTGGTCCATCGCGGCGGATTATGCGGAAGGGTTTGACAGCCCGGAGGATTTCATCAGAGAAGTGATCCACACCAACCATCTTCTGGATTCTGATATCAGGGCGGGAGATTATCTGATCATCCCCTATTATTCCGCTGAACTCATGCAGTAGACTTCCGCCTGTCCTCCCGCAGGCTCCGGCCTTTCAGAAAAACAAAGTTTTTTTTAAGAAATTCTTCTATTTTTTGTGTCCGCATTTTTCAGCTTTCCGGAGTATCCTGAAACTGTCCCGATCAAATGGACTGAGGGAACAAATTGTGTTATAATGCCTTTGTGCTGTGTCCGTTCTGCCTGCTTCTGCTCGTGGCGATGGATGTGGGCTGATTTGAGATCTGTTATGGACACGCATAAATTCTTCCGGGAGGTTTACTGTGTTGGAGACAAATCATATTCTGGTCGTAGAGGATGATAAGGATATCCGGGAAGGGATCGACATCTACCTGAGAAATCAGGGCTATGTGGTATTCCAGGCCGGTGACGGCGTGGAAGGGCTTGAGATCATTGAGAGAGAGGATATCCATCTCGCCATCGTCGATATCATGATGCCTCGGATGGACGGCATTACCATGATGATGAAGGTACGGGAAAAGGGATATGATTTTCCTGTCATCATGCTTTCCGCAAAATCAGAGGAAGTGGATAAGATCATGGGCCTTAACATGGGTGCAGACGATTATGTGACAAAGCCGTTTACCACGATGGAGCTCCTGGCCCGTGTCAATTCCCATCTGCGCCGCCACGCCAGATATCTGGAAGCTTTAAACAGGGCTTCCGAACCGGAAAAGGATACCTACCATGTGCTGGGCGGGATTGAGGTAAATGAAGAAACCGTGGAGGTATTCGTGGATGGAAAGCCGGTCAGGCTTACCCCCATTGAATTCAAGATCCTTCTTCTTCTGATCAAAAATCCGGGACGGGTTTTCTCTGCTGATGAGATTTATGAACGTATCTGGAACGAAAAGGCGATCAACACTGATACCATTATGGTCCACATCCGTAAGATCCGGGAAAAAATTGAGATCGATCCTAAAAATCCGAAATATTTAAAGGTGGTGTGGGGCGTTGGATATAAAATGGAAAAGCAGTAGACATTTTCTTTTTCCCGCGGCTGCAGCCGGAATGGCTGCGGCTCTCATTTTCATGGCGTTCTTCCCTCTCTTCAAAGGAAGGGCGCAGGCATCCTATTCTGATCCTCTGATCTCCCGGGATTTTGTTGACAGTCTTCTGTCTGTCAATTATGTGCAGTACAAATATCTGCGGGAAAAAGCAGATCAGACACAGTACAGCTATTCTGACCTGTATCTGGTACAGGAGATGGAAACGGATGGAGAGCCGGACATCGAAAGCGGGGAATGGGAAGATATCCTGCATCAGGTAGAAGGAATCATTTCGCTGCAGGAAGAGAATCTGAATGCGGCACTTGCTCCCTTTGAGGAGCAGCTGGCGGATTATGGCGGCATCATGGATTATTATGTAGAGGATCTGGACTCCGGGACGATCCTTTCCAACAGCGGCACCAGTCTTCCGGATGCCCTTTCCAGAAATGAGAGCAGTCTCTCAAACGCCGTTTCCGAAGACAGCCAGGATGGAGAGGAAAGCTCTGACTACGTCTATTATGTCAGCCTCCAGTATGACGGAGCCGGAAACGTCGGGAACGTTTCTGTCCGCTGCCGTGATGACGCCAAGCATTTTCTGAATACGGTGCAGACAGCCGGTCACGAGAAACAGATTTTCCTTTCTGACGATGGATATATGATTCAGGAGCTCAGCCAGGACGGCCAGTCGGCTACCTATCAGACTTATGACGATTCAGACAATCTGTATCCTGTTTTTCGGCTCAAACTGACCGCGCCTTCCAATATGCGTGTTATTTATGGCCTGACACAGGAGCAGTACGATGCCCTCCTGCAGGGGGATGCTTCTTCCCAGTACAGGACGGATCTCTATCTGTCCATGGAAAACAGCTACCGCGATGCGGGTGTTGTTCCCATCTACCTCCTCCTGCTTCTTTTCTGTGCCGTTGCAGGATTGTTCTGGGCGGCGAATGCAGGGCGCATGGGCAGGCCGCATATATCCGGAGCTGAGGGAGCAGACGGCGTACAGGCCGCGGACTCTGTGCAGCTCTCAGGGAGGAATGGGTTGTATGTGGAAACCGCTGTGATACTTGCAGCCCTTCTTGTCGTCTGGTCCGTTTATCCGGTGATCCGTTTTACGGCAGAATATGAAAACGGGATTTTTCTGCGCAGTATCTGCACTGAGATTGGAAACGGAGGCAGGATATGGTTCCTTCCGCTGGACAGAGCAGCCCTTTTCCTGTTTTTTGCCATCCTGTTTGCCGCCGCATTCCTGCTCGGCACAGGATTGTCCGGCATACGCAGGGACACTCTGCGCAAACGGAGCCTGATCTGTAAATACTGGCATAAGATTTATCTCCGCATCAAAGGGTTCTGTACAGATTTTTACATGGACCTGGTCCATTACGATATTGGCACCGACGCGAACCGGATCATCCTGAAGGTCCTCGGCATGAATTTTTTCATCCTGATGCTGATCTGCTGCTTCTGGTTCGCGGGAATATTCGGCCTGATCGTTTATACCGTCATCGTATATTTCATTTTGAAAAAATATGTGATGGACATTCAGGAAAAGTACAGGAAGCTTCTTAGGGCGACCAGTTCCATCGCGCAGGGAAATCTTGACACTGCGCTTTCGGAGGATTTCGGTATCTTCGAAAGCTACAAGTCCCAGTTGAGACGGATCCAGGTGGATTTCAAGAGGGCAGTGGAAGAAGAGGTGAAGAGCCAGAGAATGAAGTCCGAACTGATCACCAATGTATCCCATGACCTGAAGACCCCTCTGACGGCGATCATCACCTATATCGACCTGCTGAAGGAACCCGGTGTGACGCCAGAAAAACAGGCGGAATATCTGGATGTCCTTCAGAAAAAATCGAACCGTCTCAAAGTGCTGATCGAGGACCTGTTCGAGATCAGCAAGGCGAGCAGCAAGGCGGTTACCCTGCAGATCGTTGATGTGGATATCTGCAATCTTCTCAGGCAGGCGTATCTGGAACAGGAAGACAGGATCAACGCTGCGGGCCTGGATTTCCGTTTCCATTTCCCGGAAAGGAAGATCCTTCTTTCCTTGGACAGCCAGAAAACTTACCGCATTTTTGATAACCTGTATACCAATATCATTAAATATGCCCTGAAGGACACGAGGGTTTACGTCAGCCTGACAGAGGAGAAGGAAGCAGACCGTGAATTTGTACGGATAGAACTCAAAAATATCTCCGCATCAGAGCTGTCCGTTGATCCGAATGAACTGACAGAGCGTTTTGTCCGCGGAGACGGTTCCCGAAATACGGAAGGAAGCGGTCTCGGTCTCGCCATCGCGAAAAGCTTTGCGGAACTGCAGGGCGGGAGCATGCGGATTGAAGTCGACGGAGACCTGTTTAAGGTAAATCTGACCTTTCCAGAAAAAGACATGAGAATTGAAAAAGATTTGAAAAATGATGCCCGTCCGGCTCAAAAGCAGCCCTCTGCGTCTCCGGTCGTCCCGCCTGCCCCATGGGACAAACGGGATAACCGCTTCTACAGAAGCTCTGAAACCGGACAGAATCCGGCTGCTGCTTCATCTTCCAGGGACAGCACTCTATCCGGAAAAATCCGCAGTTGGATGAAAAATCTGTGGTTTGGAAAGAGACCTTAGCGTTACGGCTCCTCTTCCCGGAGCCGGACTGCCTTCGCGGCCCTGCGTTTGTTTTTGTCCTTCATCGCCGCGTAATGTTTTCTGGTCGTGTTCACGTCCTTATGCCCCAGAACATCCGCAACCAGATAGATATCCCCTGTCTCCTGATAGAGAGCAGTGCCATAGGTGCTCCGCAGCTTATGCGGCGTGATCTTCTTCACCGTAGTCACACGGGACGTATATTTTTTTACCAGCTTCTCCACGCTCCGGACTGTGAGTCTCCGGTTCTGGAGGGAGAGGAAAAAGGCGTTCTCATGACCGGGAAGCGGAATGATATGGCTGCGTTCTTCCAGATAATCCTGAAGGGCGCAGGCCACCTCATCTCCAAAATAGACCACATCCTCATAACCGCCCTTGCGGCGCACCTTCAGCCTCTGATTTTCAAAATCCACATCATTGAGATCAAGCCCGACACATTCAGAAACACGGATCCCAGTACCGAGAAGAAGGGTGAGAAGCGCCAGATCCCTGGTTCCGGTTTTCTGATGATAGCTCATTTCCTTTTTTGTCAGCTGGCTTCCGTCCTCTACCTCATCCAGAAGAAGGGCAACCTCATTCGGCTCCATACGTATGATCTCTTTGTCATGCAGCTTGGGCATGGGAACGAGGGAGGCAGGATTGGTGGAGATCATTTCATTTCTGTAAAAGTAATTATAAAAGCTGCGCAGGGAAGCAAGCTTACGTTTTTTTCCACGTTCATCGTTCATATACTCCACGCCGTCCTTCACATAGTAGGACAGATATTCCATGTATTCCTCTATATCCTCGCGGCCTATTTCATCCAGGATGGAAAGCGGGAAATCCACGATATCCTTTTTCCGGTATACGCCGTTCGTTTCATGGATAAACTCAAAAAAGACACGCAGGTCGTAGGCATAGGCGATGCGCGTCCTGGTCGCTGTGGTATCCTCGATGCCCCGGAAAAACTGTTTGCAGAACGGTGGGAGAGTGGCAAGGATCTCCCGCAGCTTCAGGACATTCTTTTTATTCAGTTCGTCATGATAATTCATTTCCTTTGCCATCGTCATTTCCTTTCAGCTCAGCTTTTTGGCAGTGTCCATCCCTGCAGTTTTCCTGTTGTGATCGCAGTGAACATCCGTTCCTTTACCCCTGGATTTTCCAGATTCAACTGCCGGAGAAGCTGCTTGACATATTCGCGCTTGGTATGTCCGTCCGCCGGGCAGGGGCTTTTTACCACAGGAACGTTATTTTTATTGACGAATCCGATGACATCCGCCTCGTTCATATAGAGCAGCGGCCTGATGACAGTCAGCCCCGTCCTGTCCAGATAGGTGACCGGGCTGAAGGTATGAAATCGGCCTTCAAAGATCAGCGACATCAGCATGGTTTCCACCACATCATCCTTATGGTGAGCATAGGCAACCTTGTTGCAGCCTTCCTTTTTGATCGCGTCATTCAGCGCGCCTTTCCTCATTTTCGCGCATAGGGAACAGGGATTGGATTCCTTTCTCTGTTCAAAGATCACGTCTGCGATATCCGTCTTTACGATGGTATAGGGAATCCGAAGCTCATCCCGGCAGATGCTCTCAATCCTGCTCAGGTCCAGGTTCTGAAACCCCAGATCCACCGTCACGGCGTGAAGCTCAAAATGCTGCGGATAAAACCGCTGCAGCCCGTGGAGCGCATAGAGGAGCGTCAGAGAATCCTTTCCGCCGGATATCCCCACCGCAATCCGGTCACCCTCCTGTATCATATGGTAATCATCCGCAGCCCTGCGGACATAGCTCAGTACCTGCTGAAGTCTCATTACAGTAAATATCCTTTCCAGTCTGAAAATGATGCTTTTGCTTTGCAAAACCGTATTTATTATACAATTTTTTTCAGAAAATTTCACCATATACTTTCAAAGCAATGCGACGACATACGGTCCGCCGTCGGACTCTGTCTTGACATGGGAAAAGCAGGAAGATATATTTTGAGTTGGGAACTTATTCTATTTTCGTGAGTGATAACTTAACGTGCAAAAAAAGAAAGGGAACAGCCTTATGAAATTTGTCATCCAAAGAGTAACCGAAGCTTCCGTAGCGGTTGACGGCCAGACAGTGGGAAGCATACGCCAGGGATTTCTGGTCCTGATCGGGGTGAGCGATACGGATACGCAGGCCGAGGCAGACCGGCTGGTGCGCAAAATGCTGAATCTTAGGATTTTCAGCGATGAAAACGGAAAGACCAATCTGAGCCTGAAGGACGTGGATGGGGAGCTTTTGCTGATTTCCCAATTTACGTTGTATGCGGACTGCAGGAAGGGAAATCGTCCATCATTCGTCAAAGCGGGGAATCCGGAGCATGCAAAAGCGCTGTACGAATATATTATTGGTTCCTGCAAAAAAGATCGCCCGGTTGTAAAACAGGGCGTGTTCGGTGCGCATATGAAGGTCCGGCTCATCAACGACGGACCCTTTACGGTTATTCTGGATTCAGAATAGTTAGCGTGAAGTAGGAAGATTTCAGCGCTAACTATTCGTTAAACTTGTGTTTTGCGAATAGTTAGTTGCATCTCGCCAAAGGCTTCTGCCGCTTTCTTATTCCGTTTATATTCCTTTTTCTTCAAAACTCTTGCGGAGAAAAACAGCATCTTCCATGGTGTTCTTCCAGCCATAGACCTTGAGATCCACCCGGTTGTCCTTCACAACAACGCCTTCAGCCTCCAGAAGCAGCCTCTGCATATCGGCAGTTTCAAAAGCGGATGCGCCGGAAAGGATTCCCCGCGAATTGACCACGCGGTATGCCGGAAAGGCAAAACCTTTCCGGCATACATCATCAGCAAGCCCGTGGTTCAGGGCATAACCGACCTGCCGGGAATTACGGGGACATCCGCATAAAAGCGCAAGCTGTCCATATGTGACAACCTTTCCATAGGGGATCATTTCTCCAGCCAGTGCCAGTCTGCGATAGAAATCCATTTTTATTTCTTTTTACTTTCAAAGTCTTCCACGATCTGGACGATCAGCTTTACGGTCCCGTCCACGCCGAGCACAGAACTGTTCAGGCAGAAATCGTAGCTGTCCGCTCGGCCCCATTTTTTTGAAGAATAATAATTATAATAGCTCTGGCGCTGCTTATCCTTCTTCACGATCATGTCCCTGGCCTTATCTTCTGTTACGCTGTGCCTCTGCATGATCCTTTTAACCTTGGTTTCCTCATCCGCATAAATAAAGAGATGAATGCAGTTCTTAAAATCATGAAGCGCATAATCTGCGCATCTGCCCACGATCACACAGGGCCCTTCCCCCGCCAGTTTTTTGATGGTATCAAACTGGGCGAGAAAAACCTTGTGGCTGATAGGCATATCCATAAAGGAGGACGCGTTATAGCCGAAGGAATAGGTATCCATAACCAGGTTATAAAGGAAGGAGTTGGTCGGCCTTTCGTCATGGTTCTTGATCATCTCCTCGCAGAAACCGCTTTCCTTTGCAACCCTTGTCAGGAGCTCCTTATCCAGGCACTGGATGCCAAAATATTCCGCTACCTTTTCCCCAATCTCATGCCCTCCGGAACCGAACTGTCGGCCGATCGTAATCACTGTATTCATAAACTATACCTCCTTCTCCCTTCTTTTTCTTTTTATGATATATTATTATAATGAAAAAGTCCCAAAAATTCAATGAATTTCAGGGACCTTATTATGAAAAACGCATTTATTTTCCAAAAACGTAGTATTATTTTCTTGCTTATTGCCTCAGGATTTCAAGCAGATGCGAAAAATAAGGCGGTAATGGGGCCGTCGTTTCAATATATTCACCGGTCCGCGGATGCCGGAAGCCGAGGATCATGGCGTGCAGGGTCTGCCCCTGAAGCTGGCAGGGCAATTTCCCGTTTCCGGGTATATTGCGCCTGTAGACCTCGTCTCCGAGAAGAGGATGGCCGATTGCTTCCATGTGCACCCGGATCTGATGGGTCCTCCCGGTTTCCAGGCGGCATTCAATATAGGAATATTTCTGAAACTGTTCCAACACCCGGTAGTGTGTCACCGCTTCCTTCCCGTTTTTCACGCCGGCAGCCATTCTTTTGCGGTCGTGGGGATCTCTGCCTATGGGAAGGCTGATCACGCCTTCCTCCTGGCCGATCTCTCCGTATACGACCGCTCGGTATCTGCGGACGATGCTGTGCTCCTTTAACTGGGCGGCTATGGAAAGATGTGCCGCGTCATTTTTGCAGACGAGAAGGCTTCCTGTAGTATCCCGGTCGATCCTGTGAACGATGCCGGGCCTCATGACGCCGTTGATCCCGGAAAGGCTCCCGCGGCAGTGATACATGAGGGCATTTACTAAAGTGTGGCTGTAATGTCCGGCGGCAGGATGCACCACCATTCCTTTCGGCTTATTCACCACTAGGACATCGTCGTCCTCATACAGGATATCAAGGGGAATATCTTCCGGCTGGATATCAGGCTCCACCGCTTCAGGCAGAGAAAAGGAAACTTCATCCCCTTCCTTCAGCCGGCAGTTCTGCTTTACAGGGTTTCCGTTCACCAGAACCTGTCCCTCCCGGAGCAGTTTCTGGATAAAAGAGCGTGACAAAGAATCGATAAGCATAGAAACATACTTATCGATCCGTTCCTCCTCATATTCTTCTGTCACCTGAAAAAGATAACGGCCGTCAGCCATTTCCATCCTCCTGCCCGCTTTCTTCTGTCTTCTCTCCCTCTTCTGTCTTCTCTTCCTCTTCGTCGCCGGAACCGCACAGCGGGACTTCAGAAGACCCGTTTTTCTTCAGGGAAAGAAAACTGAAATCCTCGTCCCTATAGCGGCGTCCAAACAGCAGGAGCATTGCGGCCGCCACAGTCGCGATGGAAACAAACATATCCGCCACGTTAAATATCGGGAAATCAATGAGACTGATGTAGATAAAATCAACCACATAATCCAGCCTGATCCGGTCGATCATGTTTCCGACCGCTCCGATGATGATGCAGTCCAGCAGGAAATGCAGGATACGGTATTTCCCTCCGTCCGGCATCCGGATCAGAACATATGCCGCAGCCAGAAGGACGATAGGCGTTATGATCAGGAAAATAACCTTTCCGCCCTGCAGGATTCCAAATGCGGCTCCTCTGTTTTCCAAATATCTCAGTTCCAGAACGCCGGGGATCAACACCACCGCTGCCTGACCCTTCAGATACAGAACAGCGAGATGTTTTGTGAACTGATCGAGCAGCACCCCGGCGAGAATGATAAGGACATCTGCCCCCCATTTTCTGTTATTCATGTTCATCCTCTTCCGTAAAATTGATTTCATCGACCGCCGCCAGGATCTGTTCATCCGTAACAGACAGGTCAAGGACAGCTTTCCCGATCTTCTGCAGAAGGACAAACCGTATCCGCCCGTTCTCCATCTTTTTGTCCGATTTCGTCAGCATGAGGATACGCTGTGGGTCCAACTCATCCACAGAAATAGGAAGGTTAAAGGGAACGAACATATCCCTGATCTCATAGTATTCTTCCATGGAGAGAAGCTCTTTTTTCCAAGAAATGAACGCAGCAGCCACGCAGCCAAGGGCAACGCATTCCCCATGCGTAAGGGAAAAATCCTTAGCCTTCTCAATGGCATGGCCGATGGTATGGCCGAGATTCAAAAGGGCGCGTTCGCCTTTTTCCTCCGGGTCATTTTCCACGATCTTCCTCTTGATCTCACAGCTTTCATGAACTAGCTCCGCCAAAACGTCCGGGTCTCTGTCACAGATCTCGTACATGTTTGCAACTAACCATTCATAATACTTTGAGTTCGCGATCAGGGCTGATTTCATGGCTTCGGCAAAGCCGCTGTAAAATTGCCTTGCTTCCAAGGTGGCAAGGGTATTCAGGTTCATATAGACGAGGCGGGGCATATGAAACGCTCCGACCATATTTTTATAACCGTCAAAATCCACCCCGGTTTTTCCGCCAATGCTGCTGTCAACCTGGGCGAGCAGAGTGGTCGGGATCTGAATGAAATCAATCCCGCGCAGATAGGTTGCCGCTGCAAAGCCGGTCAGGTCACCGACCACGCCGCCACCCAAGGCGAGCAGGCAGTCCTTTCTACCAAAATGCCGTTCGATAAGGAAGGTATAAAGCGTCCGGACCGTATCCAGGTTTTTGTTTTCCTCCCCCGCAGGAAAGGAAAACAGCTCTGCCTGCATCCCGCCCTTTTCAAGCGCTTCCATGACCTGGGCCGCATACAGCGGCTCTACATGGGAATCTGTGACAATGCACAGCTTCCTCTCCGCAAAGCCCAGCGTTTCCAGTTCACCCGCAAGATGGGAAAAATCTTTTTCAAAAATAATGTCATAACAGGGTTTCCCTTCCCGGGAAACAGTAATCCTTTTTTTCATATTGTCCTCTCTTCAGACATGATAAAAGCGAATCTGTCCGGATTCGCTTTTTCACCAATGCAGTTTTTCTTTACCGGATTCCGGGTACATCAACGGAGCCGTTAAAAATATCCTGAAAATCTCCTGAGATATCAACAGTTGCCGGCGTGATGATAAATATGTACTGCGAAATTTTCTGAAGGTTTCCGCTGATCGCAAAGCAGGAGCCTGACGTAAAATCAATGATCCTCTGGGCAATGTCCACATCAAGGCCTTCCAGGTTCAGAACTACCGTTCTGTTTGCCAGAAGCGTTTCCGTGATCTCCCTGCCATCTTCAATGCTTGTCGGCTTGATCACGCAGACTTCCATTCCCGTTCCTGAAGATCTGTGCTGTTTGATCGGCGTGATCTTGGGAGAAGCCTTTCTTGGACGTTCCTCCTCCTCTGCAGGTGCGGATTTCGCCTTCCTGGATGTCAACCTGGAGACTTTTGGTTCCGGCTCTTCATAATCGTCATATTCATCGTCATCGTACTCATCATCATAGTCATCGTCGCCGTTCAGCTTCATGTAACTCAAAAATCTGTCCATAACACCCATATTGCCAATCTCCTTTTTGGCCTGCCAGACTTTTACTATATCTTATATCTGCCAGGAACGTTCACCGAATATACCAGTGCCGACCCGGACAAAGGTAGCGCCCTCTTCGCAGGCCGTTTCATAATCGCCCGTCATGCCCATGGACATGCAAGCCATATGTACATTATCAATGTTTTTCCCCTCTATGTCAACAGATAAGTTTTTCAATATTTTAAAAAATATTCTGTTATTTTCTGGATTTTCTGTCAGAGGAGCGATCGTCATCAGCCCGCAGACCCGGATTCCGGGCAGGCCAGCTGCCGCCCTGACAAGCGCTTCCGTTTCCGCCGGGCTTACGCCGAATTTGCTCTCTTCTCCTGCTGCGTTCACCTCGATCAGGATCTTCATGACCGTATTCTGTTTTACGGCTTCCCGGCTGATCTCCTCCGCCAGCCGCAGAGAATCCACACTGTGGATCATAGCGGCCTTCCCGATCAGATATTTCACCTTATTTCTTTGCAGATGGCCTATCATATGCCATCGGATATCGGAAGGGAGCTGTGGGATCTTGTCCATCATTTCCTGGACCTTGTTTTCCCCGAAATCACGCACCCCTGCCTGGTAGGCTTCCATAATCATTTCCACCGGCTTCGTTTTGCTCACCGCGATCAGCGTCACATCTTCCGGGGAGCGGCCGGCACGCTCACACGCCTGAACGATATTTTCCCGTACCTTTTCCAGATTTTCCCTTATCATGCTCTCCATCCTTTCTTTTTGTGATCCAGTATTCCTGTCCTGCGCCGTTACCAGTCTAAAAGATCAGCTCATCGGCGTTCACTGTCTCCGCATCCAGGACGATGCGGTCATAAGCGCTCAGGCCATAGGTCGTATTCGACTTAATGATGGCATATTCATCGTTCTGCGCCAGGATCTGAATCTCCTTAAAATCAGCATAGCCTTTGTTGATATTATAAACACCCGTCAGCACAGCGCTTCTGGATATGGTATAGGTATCCGTGGAATCCGGCTTGACCAGATCGTCGCCGACTTCCAGGATGGAATTGTCGATATAATAATCCTCTTCCGTTTCCTGATAAATCGTGGTAGCAATAAATTCCGTAGCCGCCTCTCCGTCCTCCGTAAAGGTTTCCAGCAGGACCCCGTCTGCTCCATTCGCTCCCTTTGTCACAAAATCCTTGGGAACGAGGAAAAATTCCTTCTCTGCAATGGCTGAATTGGGAACCTTCAGCCCTTCCTCCTCCTCCATGATCAGTTCAATATCAACAAAACGGTCCGTACAGAAGGTGATCATGGAATTGTTGAAGTCCAGCTTCACATAAGTGTTTCCGTCCCCGTTATCGATCACACTGACCTCCGCCCAGGAAACATCCTGGTTTTTCAGAAAACGGACCTGCACATATTCCTCCTCCAAAAGGAACTGGGCCAGATCCTCCTCTGTTTGGATCACGATGGACCAGTTTTCATCCGTCACTAGCTTATAAATGGAATCACCGGTGGAAACCAGCTCATTATTGATCAACTGGTTCTTCTGATAACTGTCCGTCTCAAACATTTCCGCTGTGATCTGCTCTGCCGTAAGCGTTTCATAGCCATCGGTGGAATAAACCACGATCCCGGACTCAGGTGCGTTACAGAGGGTGACAAAGGAAGAATTGCCTCCCAGGCTTTCCAGATCCGTCAGGACGCTTTCGTTTGAAATTTTGAGTGCAGTGCCTTCCAGCGTATATTTGAAGTCGTAGGTTTCTCCGAACTGCTTCCTGTCGAAGCCTCCCATGAAACCGGTGACCTCGCTTTTGATATCTTCCAGGTCATCTTCGGAAAGCTGGCCGTCCTCCGCTTCTCCCGCTTCAAATATTTCCTTCAGTTCTCCGCTTTCATCCACGCTGCAGACGAGCTTTCCCGAACCAACGCGCTCTCCTTCCCGCGCATAATAATTGATATAACCGGAATCCGTGCTCTCTACCACGGTCTCCGCCCTTAAAGCAATTCCCTGATAAACGCTGTCAACAGAGAGGGAACCTGTTTTCACCTCATAGGGTTGTATCTGCTTTTGTGTGAAATATAGAAAGACGCATATGATGATATAGATGAAGATCACGCTGAAAATGATGATCCCCAGATTGATATTAAGCGGCTTTCTGTATTGTCTGATCTTACCATTGTTTCCGGCCAATCCACATTCCTCCGGCAAAGACAAAGCCCCGGTTTTCCGGGGCTTTATCCTTCTATTTAAAGAGATACGATAATCTTCGACTTCAGGCTATCCGGCAATTCATGTTCATCCTTTGATACGCTGAGTACAAAATCAACATGATAGGCGTCGCTGATCTTATCAAGCTTTTCGATGGCCGGGAGAATGTCGCTGTCATCTCCCAGTCCGGATATCGTGAGGAAGCTGTCCAGGTACATTTTCTCAAGATCGCGGTCCTGAGAGATGATCCCGCAGATAAATCCCATAAACTCTGAACAATTTTCGATCATAAATTCACGTACATCGATCAGCCTCACCTTATTATTCAGCTCAAACATATGCTTGGTACTTTTATCCAGATATACAACGCTCCCCGAGATCTCCTTTACTTCGCTGTTGACCTTATCCAGCAGCTGTTTCGTCTTGCCTTTCCCCTTTTTGCCTACGATTAACTGAACCATTGCGATCCCTCCTATAGTAAATTGACGCCTGCACGCCTTTCAGATATGTTTTATTATAGATGAAATCCGATCAAAAAACAACCTTTTTAAGTAATTACGTTTAAAAGCCTTGTCATCTGTTCATATAGGACATCTCGCGCCGTTGCCTTCAGAATGACGGAGATATAAGGATTGCCTGAAGTATCCCTTGCCAGAAGGATCAGGCAGCTTCCTGCCGCGTTGGTGGTACCCGTCTTGCCGCCGATCACCGTAACCTGTTCCGGAGCCTTATATGTCCCGCTCAGATACTGGTTCGTCGTGTTAAATGAGAATGTCTTGGAACCTCCTTCACTGTCCATATACACCGTTTCATAGTTTGTCATATGGATGATCTCTGTGATCAGGTCGTATTTCAGCGCTTCATTAAAGATCAGGTACATATCATACGCCGTCACATAATGATTGTCAGCCGTCAGGCCGTGCGGATTCACGAAATGACTGTTCGTCGCTCCTATGGCAACCGCTTCCTCGTTCATCAGGTCTGCGAAGCCTTCAATGCTCCCACCGATATGGATAGCGATCGCTGCTGCCGCGTCGTTTGCGGAAGCGATCAGGAGCGCATGCAGCGCCTGGTTCAGGGTGAGCTGATCCCCCACCTCCAGGCCGCAGAGCGTTGCTCCGGACTCCGTGATCATGGCGTCCTGGGTCACTGTGATGGTGTCCTCCGTATTGCCGTATTTCAGTGCGACCACTGCCGTCATCAGCTTGGTCAGGCTGGCAGGATTCAGCCGTTCATGGATGTTTCTCGCATAGAGCACTTCATGTCTGTTCAGGTCAAAGAGTCCTGCCGCAGTCAGCGCTTCCGTATCCACTTCTGCAGTATCCGTTCCCACATCGCCGGTGGCTACACACAGATCCTGCGCGAAGGAATCCGCCACTGTCCCGGCGGACTCGTCCGCGATTCGGAAGCTGGATACATCAGAATCGGGATTGTAGGCCAGCGGAATTTCCTTTCCACCGCAGCCGGGCATTAAAAAAAGGAGCACCGCCGCGCAGAGCAGGGCCGCGCCCCTGTGAAAACATGTTCTTTTTCTATTTGTACATTTCACGCCACTCCAGATCTCCTCTGTCAAGTGATTTGATCAAC
Source organism: Candidatus Eisenbergiella merdipullorum (assembly GCA_019118445.1). GTDB lineage: Bacteria > Bacillota > Clostridia > Lachnospirales > Lachnospiraceae > Eisenbergiella > Eisenbergiella merdipullorum. The sequence goes on from DWYY01000132.1 coordinate 17,953, forward strand.
AGTTCAGCCGTAGCGAGGTTCGTCGCCAGCGGAATATTATGGATATCGCACAGTCTCACCACATTATTCACATCAGGTTCATGCGATTTCGGGGTCAACGGATCCCTGAGGAAAATGACCAGGTCGATCTGGTTGTGCTCGATCTGTGCGCCAATCTGCTGTTCTCCGCCCAGATGACCGGCAAGGAATTTATGCACGTTCAGATTGGTCACTTCTTCGACCAGCCTGCCTGTCGTCCCCGTGGCATAGAGCTCATTTTTGCTCAAAATTCCCCTGTACGCGATACAGAAATTCTGCATCAGCTTCTTTTTTGCGTCATGCGCGATCAGTGCAATATTCATAGCCACACCTTCTCCTATATTAGTAAATTTTTTTCCTCTGCAATCGAACATTCAGTACGAATCCCATTCCTATGAAAAGACTGAGCAGCGATGTGAGTCCATAACTGACAAAGGGAAGCGGGATTCCGGTATTCGGCATGATCATCGTCGCCACTGCGATATTCATAAAGCTCTGAAAGCCGATGATCGCTGCCATTCCGGATGCGATGATAGTCCCCGAGAGATCCTTTGCCTGCCTGGCTATGGAGATGCACTCCAACGCGATGAGGAAGAGAAGGATGATCACTGCACAGGATCCGACAAATCCAAGCTCTTCTCCAATGACGGCAAAAATGAAATCCGTTTCCGGCTCCGAAATGAAATTACCGTTTTTTACTGATGCTATTACATTGTTGTCCAGGCCCTTACCCCATAATTGGCCCGAACCTATTGCCATGACTGAATTCAGCTGCTGATAAGCTTCCGTATCCGCATATTGTTCCGGATTCAGCCACGCGAGGATACGTGTGAGCTGATACCCGCGGATCAGTGTCTGCCCGGGCTGCATCACAAGATAAAGGATCACAGCCATGGAAGGTACCGCAACGGCCAGGATCACACCAACGATCTTATAGCTTATGCCTCCTACAAACATCAGCACACAAAACAGGATGCAGTAAAGGATCGTTGTGGAAAGGTTCGGCTCCTTGTAAACGAGAACGACCGCAGGCGCCATCAACAGTACGCAAAGGGAAAGCATTCTGAATGTATTCAGCCTCTCCCTATGTCTAATAATAAACTGTGCGTAGAATAAAATCAATAAAATTTTTGTAATTTCTGAAGGCTGGAACTGAAACAGGTGGGGGATGTTGATCCAGCGCGTGGCGCCGTTTACCTTTTCTCCCCAGATCAGGACAGCTCCGAGCAGGCCTATGGACAGCACATAATATACCCAGTAAAGCCGGAGAAGCTGGGAATAGTCGATCATGGAAATCACGATCATGATCACCATTCCCAGGGCAACACCGGCAATCTGCTTTTGCCGCAGGGATTCATCCGCACTGCTGACCGCCATCACACCAATGATGGAGATCATAAGAACCAGCAGTACCAGTTTGAAGTCATAATTCTTTAGTTGATATCGTTTAAACATGTTTTCCTCATTCTGTCAAAACATCAAGATGCGCACCTGCCGCTCAAAGCGTCTGGTTTCTGAGATCCAGGATCGGAATATCCGCATAAAGGGTGGGATTCTTCCCTCTCCCCCTGAGAGCGGACTTGCTGATCTGGATTTCCATATTGTCCGCGTCGATCTTCATGTATTTGGATATCACCTCAGCAATATCCTTCTTGATCATTTCCAGCATCTCCGGGGAACAGCCGGCCCGGTCCGAGATCAGAAGGATCTTCAGCCTGTCCTTTGCCACCTGCCTGGAAGTTTTTCTTTTAAAAAGATTGCGTATTCTCATCCTATCCGTCCCTCCTGACTTTTATGAAATATACCGGTAAATCTCGTCCAGAAGGAAACCGGATGCTCCAGATCCAGAAAAGGAACTTCCTTTCCCAGAACTCGGCAGCAGATATTCTGATAGGCCTGTCCGGCCAGTGTATTGTTTCCCACCAGGGGTTCGCCCTGATTGGTGGCGATCACCACATTTTCATCATCCGGCACGATACCGATCAGCGGGATCGCGAGGATGTCGACCACATCACCCGACGTCATCATGTCGCCGCGCCGGACCATATCGTAACGCATCCGGTTGATGACCAGGTCGATCCTGGAAAAATCATGTGCCTCCAGAAGGCCGATAATGCGGTCCGCATCCCGGATAGCGGATACCTCCGGCGTTGTGACCACGAGCGCCCTGTCTGCTCCGGCGATCGCGTTTTTAAAGCCCTGCTCGATACCCGCCGGGCAGTCCAGGATGATGTATTCAAACTGACCTTTCAGGTGTTCGATCAGTTTGATCATCTGGCTTTCATTGACTGCAGTCTTATCCCGCGTCTGAGCGGAAGGAAGAAGATACAGCCCGGGATAGCGTTTATCCCTGATCAGCGCCTGCTTGACGCGGCAGTTTCCCTCCACCACGTCCACCAGATTATAAACGATCCGGTTTTCCAGCCCCATGACCACATCCAGATTCCTGAGGCCGATATCCGTGTCGATCAGCACGACCCGTTTTCCCATGGCCGCAAGTCCCGTGCCGACATTCGCGGTCGTGGTCGTTTTGCCCACGCCGCCTTTCCCTGATGTAACGACAATTACTTCACTCATGCAAATACCTCCGATTCGGAATATTTGTCCCCTGAGCGCCGTTTTGACGGTCAGTGATTCATTCGTAAATTGTCTTACAGATTATGCGGTTATGATCCACATAAGCTACCTGCGGCTGTATCCTGACTCCGTCGGACGGCATGTGGCCGCCCCTTTCAGCCCAGGACCGGATCCTTAAAAGAAACGGTTCCAGCAGACCGGAGTTCTCTTTTTCCTGTGTGAGATATTTGAAATCCCCGATTTTTAATTTTTCCGGGGTCATTTCAAGCGCGGCAATGAAGCTTCCCGCCCTACCGTCACCGCCGCTGATGGCAGTTCCTCGAAGGGCTCCCAACACGACAACGCTCCCGGAAGAGATCACGCACGCGCCGGGACATACATCTCCGATGAGGACAACGCTTCCAGTAGCCTCCAGGATCTGGCCTCTCTTCAGCGTACCCCGGTAGAAGCGCCCTGTGTTTTCCCGTTCCAGGAAGCGCTGGAACGCGGATTCCACCGCCCGGGCGTAAAGCGTTCCGTCTTCCTCTTCCTTTCCGATCAGGCAGGTTACCTCCAGACCGGAATTTTCTGTGATGACTTTCACCAGTCCAGCCTCCTGCGCGGGAGTCAGGCGGCGTCCTTCAAAGGAGACGGCAACAGAAGCATCCTGAAAAAATGGGGCTGCCTGTCGGAATTTTTTCGCCACTTCCGCTGCCAGGGCGTCAAACTCCATTGTTTCATCCAGATAAAGCCTGATTCCATTGCGGAAGCTTTTGATCACGACCGCTTCTTTTTTGACCATGCTGCTTAATCGCCTCCCGCGTCCTCTGAAATATCTGCTCCTCCCGTAATGATCTCGTTTTCCTCATCCAGTCCGAAATAATAACGAATGACCTTACAGCCGATCTGAGAAGCATAATCCGACGAATATCCGTTTCCGATCCTGACCGCAAGGGCAATTTCCGGATCGTCGTAAGGGGCATATCCCACAAACAGCGCATGGTTCGGCACCAGGCTCGTCACTTCGGCCGTTCCGGTCTTTCCAGCGGTAGTTATCGAAAGCTCACTGAAGTAATCTTTGTTTTCCGTCACGCCCCGCATTCCTTCATGGATAGCATCCCAGTAGGAGGTAGGCATCTCTATAGTATTTCTCACTTCCGGTGTGAAGTCCTCAAGCAGATTCCCCGCATGATCCGTCACTTTGTCCAGAAGACTCAGATCATAGCAGGTGCCGCTGTTGGCAACCGTCGCCACATATCTGGCGAGCCCCACCGTGGTATAGTTATGGTTGCCCTGTCCGATAGCGGAAGGGACCGCGTTTTCCGTGGAAAACTGCGGCGCGGATTCCTCGATCTCAATGCCAGATTTTTCGGTCAGGCCATAAAGGTCCGCATAGACCCGCATCTTTTCATTTGCAAGGTCAGAATCAAAAGTGCCGTCCGCTTTTGTTCCCATCCGGTAGGCCATTTCATAGAAGAAAAAGTTGCAGGAATGGGTGATCGCCTCCGTGATGTTCAGATTTCCATGCGCGCCGGGATAAATCCAGCATCGGAAAGCACGGTCGGCAAATCGGGTAAAGGAACCGACACAGTCCACCGTCTCGGTGAGGTTGGTCACGCCCTCCATAAGAAGGGTCGTCGCCACCACCGGCTTGTAGGTGGAACCGGGCGCTGTGCGCATTTGGGTGGCATAGTCCCAGAGCGGGTTAGAAAGGTCGCTCTGCAGCCCTGCATAATAATCCGCATCTATGCCGTTCGCCAGACGGTTATTGTCATAGCTGGGATAGCTTACCAGCGCTAGCACTTCCCCGGAATTGGGGTCCACCACGACACAGGAGCCGGAATAGGGATTCAGGGCCAGCTGTGCGGGCGTGATCTGCAGCTCTGAGATCAGCTCTTTCATGAAATCATAAGAAGAAACCGAACCGGACAGAAGCGCCTCTTCCTCTTCCCCCGTCACCGATACCAGGTTCTGTTCGATCAAGACCATACAGACCTGCGTGCCGCTGATCGCATTATTCCGGATCATATAACGGTACATTTCCTTATAAAAAGTATTGGTGTCCAGTTCTTGAATGATAAAATCCACGAGGCAGTCAAACACCTCTCCGGAATCCGCGTAGCTTTCTTCCATGTCCAGCTTTGTCACATCTACCCAATTCTGCGCGATTGCATATTCCAGGAACTCACTCAGAGAGAGGGTTTCATCCACAGACCACTGCTGGTATACGGGATCCTGGGAATCCACGGTAAGCACGCCCGCATCGTCGACCAGGAGGTCATTGACGATGTAGCTTTCATAAGCCTGAAACTCTGCATCAAGCTGATCATAAGGAGTCCGGTCCTCATAAAGCTCCTGCCGGAGCCAGTTCCAAACACGTTCTCTCCAGGAGAGGAACGCCTGATAAACTTCTTTTTCATACTCTCCGGCTTCGACAAGCGAAAGATGTTCCATATCGATCACATTGTTGTTAAATAAAGCAAAATAAACGTCGTCGATGGGAATGATGATATCCGATGCCCGTCCGGTGGAATTGTATACTTTTACATTCCTGATCTTGTCGAGCAGGATTCCGGCAATACTTTCTTCAAGGATGTTGTAGACCGCCTCCTGCAGGTCCGCATCCAGCGTCAGATAGACATTTCCGCCAGCGACAGGTTCTATCCTGCCTTCCGATTCGATTTCCCTTCCCAGGTTGTCCACGTAAATGGTCTCACTACCCTTTTCTCCCTGCAGGTAGGTCTCCATCACGCTTTCTATGCCGGATTTTCCGACCGTATCGTTCATCTCATATCTGTTTTCCCCGGAACCGTCGTCGGTCTGCTCATTCAAGCTTTCCAGCTCTTCCGAGGAAATCTTTCCCGTATATCCGATAATATGGGAGAAATAGGTGCCATTCACATAGCGGCGGATGGTATCCTCCGCAATATCGATGCCGGTAAGCTCCTCCTTGTTCTCCTCAATGGCCGCAACCGTCTTCTCGCTCACGTCCGTAGCGATCGTGGTCGGTATATATTTCTGGTAGCTGTTCGCGCGCATGGCGTAACGGACGGTGACGAGCTTTAAAACCTCCTGTCTTGTATATCCCTGTCCCGGGACGAAGGTGCTGCTGTCATCCGGATCTGTCCGTTCCCCGATCCCGTAACTCCTGCACAGGTGATCGATAAGAGCCTGCGGGGTTGAATTTTTCTCTCCTTCATCCATATCGTCGATGGAAGCATATCCATACACATCCGCGAGGAAACGCTGGAGGCTTGTCCCTCTGACGCTGAAAGCATAATCCCCGTCCTCATCCAGATAAACGTTGAAATCGCTGACCACCTCATCCCCGTTCGCTTCCAGGATACGGAAAACCTCCATGAGAGTCGCGTTCATATTCGCATTCTTGTTCGTATTCTCGTAAACGTCCTCAATGGTCACGGAATAGGCCAGATCGTTGTAAGCCAGGAGCTTTCCGTTCCGGTCATAAATATTTCCCCGGGAACTGGGAATGGAGCGTTCCCTCCTGATCTGCAGGGAAAATTCGTTCTGATAGGTTTCCCCATTGACGATCTGAAGCTCAAAGACCCTCTGGATCAGGACTACTCCCATCACGATGAAAAGGATCGTGAGCGCCATGAGCCTGGAGGTTATAAAGTTTACGATTCTGTCGCGTAGTCTTTCTAACAAATCTTTTTACTCCCTACTTCCCTTCCCCGCCGCATCCAGTTTTTTATGTATCACAAGCAGCAGCGGATAGACCGCAAAGGCGATCACTATGGTGTACACTGCCTCAGGGACGATGACGTGCAGCGCATAAAAGCCGATATCCAGCCTGCTCCTTAACAGGAACAGAAGGCAGTAACAGATAAAGCCGTATCCCAGGTCGCTTGCTAAAATCAATATCAACGGCAGTTTAATGTCCTCCGGATAAAAGATCCGCTGGAACATGCCGTTGATATATCCCGTTATCATATAAATGAGCGCATAAAAGCCGATCACATCTCCGCCAAAAATATCAACGAGAAGCCCGCATACGAAGCCTGTCACCAGCCCACAGACTTCACCGTTCATAAAGCCGCAGGAAGCCACGAAAATGATCAGCAGGTTCGGCATGATCCCGCCGAATGCGACTGCCGGGAGCACGGAAGCCTGAAGCAGATAGCAAAGCAGAAGAAGGAGGGCCAAAACAAGATATTTTCTCACGTTCTCTCACGCACCGCCTTTCTACTCTTCATCCGGCACCTGCTGCTTCTTTTCCAGTATCACTAAGACTTCCTGTAGATGCTGGAAATCCACGGCAGGGGTGATGGTGCCGTATTTGGTCATATTGTTGGCGGCGGTTTCAATGGAACCGATAAAACCGATCGGAATCCCGGAAAGATATTTGCTGCTGATATTGGAAGTCACGACCTTGTCTCCTTCCCGGACCTGATCTTCCTGATCGGAAAGCTGCTCAAAACGGATCACGCCGTCCGACATGACGGACTGCAGATCCCCTGACACCAAAAGGTTTGAAGAGGTGGTGAGCACAGTACCGTACACGTTGGAATTATCCGCGATAATGGAAAGGACCCTGGCATAGTTGGGACCTACGCTCACGACGCGTCCCACCAGCCCGCCTCCGGCGATCACGTTCATATCCACCTCAATACCGTCGTCAGAACCCTTGTCAATGGTAAAGGAATAAAACCAGTTGGTGGCGTCGCTCGCGATCACCCTTGCCCCCGTTTTTTCGTAATCAGAGGTCGTTTCATCAATCTCATAAAGCTCTCTCAGGCTTTCCAGTTCATACCGTTCCTGCTGAAGCTGAGCGTTTTCCATGGTAAGGGCCGATATCTCCTCCTGAAGACGCTCATTTTCCTCCAGCGCGTCCTGAAGGCGTCCCATCTCTTCCGCCCTGTCATACAGATAGCCCCCGACAGAAGCGATGCCATCCTGAAACGGGACCACCACGTATCCGGCAACGGCCCGCAGCGGCCCCTCAAAAAGATCGGTGCGGAAGGTAATGATCATCAGGATCACGCAGAGCCCCGTGAGGATCATCAGGAGATACTTCCCGGGCAGCGTGAATTTATTTTTCTTTTTCTTGACTACAGGACTCATCTACCCATCCCTTCGATCGCATAGGCAACCGACTTGTAATTGTCGTCGTTCAGGATCTTGGCAAGGCCAAGCACCACGCTTTCGATGGGGCGCTCCGCCACGTTCACCTTCAGACCCGTGCTGTTTTTCAGCTTATCCGCAAGATGGCTGATCTGGGATGCCCCGCCTGTCAGATAGATGCCGTGGCGGTAAATATCCGCGCCAAGCTCCGGAGGCGTGCGCTCCAGGATCAGCTTCACACAGTCAATGATCGTGTTAAAATGCTCTTCCAGGCAGGAAACCACCAGTTCGGTCGGGATTTCCCGCTCCACCGGTAGCCCTGTCACGATATCACGGCCGAATACCTGTGCCCCCGTTCCCGCTTCTTCCAGCCCGGCCAGGGACTTCTTGATACCCTCTGCCGTCTTTCCGCCGATCAGGAGGCCGTATTCCTTGCGCACCGCTCCGCGGATGGCTTCGTCAAACTTCAGGCCTCCCGTCTTGATCAGGCGGCTTAAAACGATGCCGCCCAGGGACAGGATGGAGACCTCCGTGGTATCGTGACCCACATTCACTACCAGAACGCCCTGGGAATTTTTTACGTCGATGTCAAGGCCGAGACCGTCCGCGACCGCCTTCTCCACCACCATGATCTTTTTCGCCTTCACATTGGCGTCCTTGATCAGGTCATAAAAGGCTCTCTTTTCCACCTCAGTGATATCGGTGGGGACCGCAATATAGTAATCCGCGGGCTTCACATTCCCCTTGGAAATATCCGTGATAAAGAAACGGATCAGCGTCTCCATGTTCCGGATATCGGCGATGACGCCGTTGCATAAGGGATAGGAAATCTGAATATTTCCCGGCGCTTTCTCATACATTTCATAAGCGGAATCCCCATATGCAAAGATATTTTTCTTATTCTGGATCGCGATCATATTTTTTTCGATCATGATATGATCGTCTGCCGCGCTGTAAATCTTGATATTGCTCGTACCCAGATCGATTCCAAAAGCATTCGTAGACAAAATGTTTTCTCCTTCCTTATTTCAGCAGGCCGGATTCTTTGAAGCTCACATAGCAGCCATCCCCCACGATGATGTGGTCCAGAAGGGGAAGCTGCATCATATCACACAGCCTGGCCAGATGCTCCGTAATTTCAATATCCTGCCTGCTGGGCGACGCGTCGCCGCTGGGATGATTGTGGATGAGCAGGATATGTACTGCCTGGTATTCCAGCGCCACAAGAAAAACCTCCCGCGGCGACATCAGAGAACAGTTCACCGTTCCCCTGGACAGCACCCGGTCGCAGATCAGGCGGTTCTTGTTGTCAGTCATGACGAGGATCACCTCTTCCGTCTGCAGATACCGCATGCGCTCCATGTAATAGTCTGCCACGGTTTCCGGTCTGGTAAACTGAAGCCTGCTTCGTCTGTCCGCCATGGAAAGCCGGCGGGAAAGCTCGATGAGGCACTTGATCTTCACCGCCTTCACCTGGCCGATCCCGCTGACCCTACACAGGTCTGAAACAGACAGGTACTGAAGGCCCAGAAGCCCCATTTCCTGTCCCTTAGGCAGAGACAGCACCTGCTTCGCAAGCTGCAGGGAATCCACGGACTTCGTTCCGGTCCGGATGATGATCGCAAGCAGCTCCGCCTCCGTGAGGTATTCCGGTCCTCTTGCCAGGAACTTCTCATAAGGCTTCATCTCTTCATAGCATGGTTGTTTTTCGTTCGTTTGATTCATGTTGCCCCTTTTCTTCCACGTTTCCGAACGCTTATAAAGGGCACGCAAAAAGACGCCTTCTCATGCAGGAACGCCTGCGCCTTCCGGGAACCTGTATGCCGGAGAATATTCCGATGCCGAAGACTGCCTTGTCCGCCGTGATCAAAGCAGGCGGTAAATGACCAGCGCGAGTATGATCCCCAGTATGCTCGCGATCGTGATCTTAATGGTCAGCGCGAAGGTGATGGTCAGGATTCCGAAATCCAGTACCATCGGGCTAGTCAGTCCAAACGTCTGCCCGAAATTCAAGATGCTTGAAGGAAAAAGGCTCCCGATAAAACCGCCGAGCACCACTCCGGCAAGCACAAGAAGCAGGCATGTCCATCCGTTTTTACTCTTCATCTTTTTCATCCGTTTATCCTTACAGGTTTTGCCAATACTTATATTAACATACTTCCAAATCCGTGTATAGAAAAATTTCGGTGAAAACTTCGCTCCATTCGACAGCATTCTCAGGGAAGCTTCACCGTTTTCGCATCTACGCAGCGCTGCAGCGCCTTCAGTATCCCGAATTTGGCATGCGGCCAGGTTAGCCCTCCCTGAAAGTATACCGCATAGGGCGGCTTCAGCGGCCCGTCCGCGGAAAGTTCGATGGAAGAACCGGAAACAAAGGCTCCGGCTGCCATGATCACCTGGCTGTCATACCCGGGCATATCCCAGGGTTCAGGCACTACAAAGCTGTCCACGGGAGCGGCTGCCTGGATGCCCTCGCAGAAGGCGATAAGCCCCTTAGGATCGTTAAAGGTGACTGCCTGGATGATATCATGCCGGCTCTCCGTCCCGTTCGGGACCACGGGAAGGCCCAGCCGTTCAAACAGGTTTGCGGCAAAGATCGCGCCCTTTAAAGCCCCTGCCGTCACAGTGGGCGCCAGGAAAAAGCCCTGATAGAACTGGGGCAGGATCCCAAGGGATGCCCCCACTTCCTTGCCCAGGCCGGGAGAGGTCAGGCGGCGGGCCGCATTTTCCACACAGTCCTTCCTCCCTGCAATATAACCTCCGATGGGCGCGAGACCGCCGCCCGGATTCTTGATCAGGGAGCCGACGCACATGTCCGCTCCCACATCCGTAGGCTCGATCCGTTCCACAAATTCCCCGTAACAGTTGTCCACCATGCAGATCACATCGGGACGGATGCCTTTGATAAAGGAAATCAGCCTGCCGATGGCCGAAACGGAAAGCGTGGGCCTGGTCTGATAGCCTTTGGAGCGCTGGATGGTGACCAGCTTCGTCTTTTCATTCAGCGCGCTGCGGATGCCTTCGTAGTCAAAGCTGCCGTCTGAAAGTAGGTCCACCTGCCGGTAACTGATGCCATATTCCTTCAGGGAGCCGGCAGAATCCCGGATGCCGATCACCTCTTCCAGGGTATCATAGGGCTTTCCAACCGGAGAAAGCAGCTCGTCGCCGGGCCTCAGGTTAGACATGAGCGCCAGCGCCAGCGCATGGGTGCCGCAAGTGATCTGCGGACGTACCAAGGCGTCCTCCGTGTGAAAAACAGAGGCGTAAACCGCTTCCAGGGTATCCCGCCCCAGATCGTTGTAGCCATAGCCCGTGGTCCCCAACAGGCACGCCTCGCTCACCCGGTTGTCCTGCATGGCCTTCAGGACCTTCATCTGATTGTATTCTGCCGTTTCGTCAATTTTCCTGAACCGGTCTTCCAGGGCGGACAGGACCCTGCTACCTAAGTCGCAGACCTCTTCTGAGATTCCCATGGTACGATAAAAGCCGATGATAGAGGCCTCTTTTCTGTTTTCTCCGGCATTGGCATATCCTTCCGTCCTATATTCCGTTTTTTCTTCCGTCATAGACTGTTCCTTTCTTCCTCGATGGGCTCCATTGCCCCTGTGGGGCCTATGATCTTCTTTTCCCTGCATTTCTGAAGCATACAGGCGAGGATTTCCCCTTCCGAGGCAAATTCCTGCCTGTCCAGCCAGATCACGTCGCGCTCCCTGCGGAACCACGTGAGCTGCCTCTTTGCGAAATGCCTGGTATCTCTTTTGATCAGATATATGGCCCTCTCCAGGTCATATTCCCCGTCCAGATATCCGAGAATTTCCTTATAGCCGAGTCCCTGCATGGATACCATATCCCGGGTACATCCCATTTCTTTCAGGGCTTTCACTTCTCTTACCAGCCCCTCGGAAAGCATCTGGTCCACCCGGCGGTCAATCCGCGCATATACGCTTTCCCTTTTATCGTTCAGGACAAAATAACATGCGTTGTATGCGCTCTCCCTGCGGCGTTCCTGTTCATTGTGTTCGGAAATCTTCTGCCCGGTCTGCATATAATATTCAAGCGCACGGACCACCCGTTTGATGTTGTTGGCATGTATCTGCGCCGCCGCTTTTTCGTCCACTTCCTTCAGCATCTGGTGCAGATACGCCGCGCCCTTTTCCTGCGCGGTCCTCTCCAACGCCTTCCGGATGGAAGTATCCTCCGCGTTTTCCGTGAAATCGATATCATACAGAACGGCCTGAATATAAAAACCTGTCCCCCCGGCGAGGATGGGGATGTGGTCTCTGCCCCATATCTCCCTGATGGCCTGCTTTGCCATTCTCTGAAAAACGGTGACATTAAATTCCTCCCAGGGGTCAAGCACATCGATCAGATGATGCGGGACTCCTTTTGTCTCTTCCGGGCGGATCTTGGCCGATCCGATATTCATATGCCTGTAAACCTGCATGGAATCGGCGGAGATGATCTCCCCGCCCGTTTCTTCCGCCAGTTTTATAGAAAGCGCCGTCTTTCCCACTGCCGTAGGCCCCGTCAGGATGATCAGCGGACGTTTCTTTGCTTCCTCTTTCATTCAGACGATCCTCTTAAACTTCTTTTCCAGCTCATATCTGCTCATGGTGATGATGGTCGGCCGGCCGTGCGGGCAGTGATACGGATTTTCCAGGCTCAGGAGCTGATCCAGCAGGGCCTCCATTTCCTTCCGTGAAAGGCGCATGTTCCCCTTCACTGCCGATTTACATGCCATGGACGCCAGTTTTTCCGCAATGATGGCAGGCGTCCCGCGGGGCGGCTCCTCTTCCAGCTCATCCAGGATTCCCTGCAGGAAATCCTTTTCATAATGGCCGTACAGATCACAGGGGACAGCGCGCACTGCCACGGCGTTTCCACCGAAATCCTCGATCTCAAAGCCCATCTTTGCAAAATAGTCCGCGTATTCCTTCAGCGTATGCGCTTCCATGGAAGAAAGATTCAGGACGATGGGCGGCGCCAGATTCTGACTGTCCACTTTCCCCTCTCTCAGCTTCTTCACCAGCGCTTCATACTTCACCTTTTCATGGGCGGCATGCTGGTCAATGATGAGAAGCCGGTCTTCATACTGTACCAGCCAGTAGGTATCGAATACCTGGCCGATGATCTGATAGCTCTTTGCCGCTTCCTCGCTGAGCAGCTTCCCATCAAACAGCTCCATCTGCTTCGCTCCGGAAACCTCATATTGTGTCTCCTCCTCTTTCAGCAGACGGGAAAGCCGGGCGCTTTCAAAAGGCTGGGGCGCTTCCGGCTTCTCTTTCTTTCCGACAGGCTGAGGCGCTTCCGCCCTTTCCTTTTTCGCAGAGTATCCCGGCTGCTGCTTTTCCATTTTTGCTGCATATCCAGCGGAAGGCCCCTGGCTTTCCGGCACAGGCTGCGGTGCTGCCGGCGCCATATGCTCCGTCCCAGACTGCTGTCCGGTCTGTTTTGGCCGCTCCGCTACAGGCGGCATGGGGGCGGGTGAAGCTTTTGTTTCCTTCCGGTCCTCTCCTGCGGCCTGCTCCTTTTTTCTTTCGCCTGCAGGTTCGTCCAGCGTCACGTCAGGGATCATTTCCCGCTGATGCAGGGCCTTCCTCACCTGCTCTTCCAGAAAGGCATACAGGCCCGGCTGATCGTGAAAGCGCACCTCCATCTTAGACGGATGCACATTCACGTCAATGTTTTCCGGATCGGAAGTCAGGTGCAGCAGGGCGAAAGGAAACTTATGCTGCATCAGATAGGCTTTATAACCCGCTTCCAGCCCTTTGGACAAGAGAGGGCTTCTGATATATCTGCCGTTTACGAAGAAAAATTCAAAATTCCGGTTGGAACGGACCACGGAAGGGCTTCCCAGGAAGCCGTCTATGGAAAGTCCCTCTGTCTGCGCGTGAAACGGCAGGAGCTGTGCGGCGATCTCCCTGCCGTAGATACGGTAGACGATCTCCTTCAGGTCCCCGTTTCCGGACGTATGGAAACGGACGTTTCCGTTCACCATGAACTGAAATGCCACATCCGGCCGGGAAAGCGCCATATGCTCCATCAGGTCCGAGACGTAGCTTCCCTCTGTCGCCGGGGTTTTCAGGAATTTTTTTCGCGCCGGCGTATTGAAAAACAGCTCCCTGGCGATCATCGTAGTGCCCTCAGGCGCACCGATCTCCGAAAATTCCTTTTCTGCTCCCCCATCCAGACGGTAATGGATCCCGGTGAGCGAATCCCTCGTTTTGGTGATCAGCTCAACCATGGAAACCGCTGCAATACTGGAAAGAGCCTCGCCTCTGAAGCCCAGGCTATGAATGTGATACAGGTCCTCCGCCGTGCTGATCTTGCTGGTGGCATGGCGGAAAAAGGCTTTTCTTATCTGGTCCTTCTCGATCCCGTCCCCGTTGTCGGTCACACGGATAAAGGAGCAGCCTCCGTCCCTGATCTCCACTGTCACAGCGTCCGCGCCAGCATCCATCGCGTTCTCCACCAGCTCCTTTACTACGCTGGACGGACGCTCCACTACCTCGCCCGCCGCGATCTTATCTATCGTATTGCTGTCAAGCAGCCTGATCTCAGCCATTTCAATCTCCATTCCGGAGCGTAAGCGACGTGGCGAAGAGAAATCGCGAATGCGATTTCTCTGATGCCTAAGAGCAATTTGTGACGCTCCGGCACATAATTGCTGCAAAGCTGCGCTTTGCTGTGAAAAATAAGCCATCGGGCTTATTTTCACACTAATCTCTTTCCATTCGTGCCCTACCAGCGGTTCTTCAGCTTATTCTGGAGCCGATACAGGGTGTTCAGCGCGTCCAGAGGGGTCATGGTGCTGACCTCCACGTTTTTCAGTTCCTCCAGCACATCCGCATCCGTCACCGTATCGAACAGGGATATCTGCTCCAGATCCACCTCGTCGTAATGCTCCTGCTTTTTGGAGGAAGCGGAGCCGCCGTCCGCTACGGAGATGCTCTGCACCTTTTCCGTGATATCATTGTCGGAAAGCTGCTCCACGATCTCCTTGGCACGGTCAATGACCATATCCGGCACGCCGGCCAGCCTGGCAACCTGGATGCCGTAGCTCTTATCCGCGCCGCCCTTGATGATCTTCCTCAAAAACACGATATCGTCGCCCTTTTCCTTAACGGCGATACAGTAATTATTCACATTGCTCATCTTACCTTCCAGCTCCGTCAGCTCATGATAATGGGTGGCAAAAAGGGTCTTTGCGCCCAGGAGCTTTCTGTTGCTGATATGCTCGATCACCGCCCAGGCGATGGCGAGGCCGTCAAAGGTGGAGGTTCCGCGTCCGATCTCATCCAGGATCAGAAGGCTGTTTTTCGTGGCGTTTCTGAGAATGTTCGCCACCTCGCTCATCTCCACCATAAAGGTGCTCTGGCCGCTCGCCAGATCGTCGGAGGCTCCCACACGGGTGAAGATCCTGTCCACCACACCGATATCCGCCCTTCTGGCGGGGACAAAGCTTCCGATCTGTGCCATCAGGACGATCAGGGCGGTCTGGCGCATGTAAGTGGACTTTCCCGCCATATTCGGCCCCGTGATCACGGCAATCTGATGGGAATGATTATCCAGGTAGGTATCGTTGGGGATGAACATATCGTGGTCGATCATCTTCTCCACCACAGGATGCCTGCCGTCCTTGATGTTGATCAGGCCCTTTTCGTTCAGGGATGGCCTGATATAATGGTTCTGTTCCGCCACTAGGGATAGGGAACAGAAGACGTCCAGCCGGGCTATGGCCTTGGCCGTGGTCTGAATGCGCTTCACCTCTGCGGCGATCTTATCCCGGATCTCACAGAACAGATCATATTCCAGCGTACAGAGCTTATCCTCCGCGTTCAAGATCGTGTCCTCCAGTTCCTTCATCCTGGGCATGGTATAACGCTCCGCATTGGTCAGCGTCTGTTTTCTGGTATAATCATCCGGCACAAGGTCCAGATAGGATTTGGTCACCTCAAGATAGTAGCCGAATACCTTGTTGTATTTGATCTTCAGGTTTTTAATGCCCGTGCGCTCCCTCTCTGTGTTTTCCAGTTCGGCAAGCCACGTTTTTCCATCCGTCTTGGCATGGCGCAGGTTATCCACGTCCTCGTTGTATCCCCCGCGGATCATGCCGCCCTCACGGATGGATACGGGAGGGTCTTCCTCGATCGAATCCCGGATCAGGCCGCACAGATCCTCCAGGCCGTCAATCTCCTCCTCGATCTTCTGATTGGCGGCTCCGGGCAGATTTTTCAGCACGGTCTTGATGGGAGGAAGCATTTCCATGGAGCTGCGGAAAGCTATCAGGTCCCGCGGATTGGCGGTTTTGTAGCTCACCTTCCCCAAAAGCCTCTCCAGGTCGTAGACCGGATTCAGGTATTCCCGGATCTCATCCCGGGAAAGCGGGTCCTTACAGAACGCCTCTACCGCATCCAGCCGTTCTTCCATCTCTGCCTTCTTCACCAGGGGCTGTTCCAGAAAACTGCGGAGCATCCTGGCCCCCATGGCCGTCTTCGTCTTATCCAGCACCCATAGAAGGGACCCCCTCTTGTTCTTCTCCCGCAGCGTCTCCGTCAGTTCCAGATTTCTCCTGGTGGAACTGTCCAGAAGCATGTAGCGGCTCACCAGATAGGACTCAATATGGGTAAAATGGCTGAGCGGGATTTTCTGTGTATCATATAAATAAGAAAGGAGCGCACCGGCAGCGATGATCCCATTGGGAAACTCCTCAACACCCAGCCCGGAAAGCGATCCCACATGAAAATGCTCCAGAAGTACGTTCCTGCAGAGCGCCTCGTCAAAATAATGGGGTTCCAGGGAAGAAATGGAGATCCTGAGCCTCCCCTTCAGATCCTCCAGGTCCATTCCGCTTACCAGGAAAGCATCGTTGCAGATGATCTCCGACGGGCAGTAGCGGATGATCTCATCCATCAGCTTCCGGTTATCCTCCACCTCTGTCAGATAATAATCTCCCGTCGTCACATCCGCAGCCGAAATTCCCGCCTTTCCGGAAAAATAAGCGATGCACATCAGAAAATTGTTCCTGTTGTCCTCCAGGGTAGGAAGATTCAGATTGGTTCCAGGGGTGACAACCCTGACCACCTCCCTGCGGACCAGTCCCTTTGCCTGTTTCGGATCTTCCATCTGCTCGCAGATGGCCACCTTGTATCCCTTGCTCACCAGCCGTCCAAGATAGTTTTCTACCGCATGATAAGGGACGCCGCACATGGGCGCCCGCTCTTCCAGTCCACAGTCCTTTCCGGTGAGCGTGAGCTCCAGTTCCCTCGACGCCGTTACAGCGTCGTCAAAAAACATCTCATAAAAATCACCGAGGCGGTAAAAAAGGATACAGTCCGGATACTGCTCCTTCGTCTCAACGTACTTTCGCATCATCGGTGTCATTTCTGCCATGCTTTCCTCCACACCGGAGCGCCTCCTGCCCCGGTTTCCTTCGTATTGACATATATTATTAAAATATATCACAAAACAGGAGATTTGTAAAACGTAAACGAAATATGGGAAAATTGTATTCAGAATAACTCATCCTTGTTTTTCAGTCAGCGCTAGGGTATAATTTAAAATTGAGGAGTTAAACGCGCAGGCTGGATCTGCTGCATTTTTCAAATCTCCTCAGCAAAAATACATTACAGAGAGGGGTACTGTCAATATGAGCAAAACCTGGACCGTAAACGCCAATGGCATCAACCACACCATCGAGTACAAAAAGAACCGGATGATCGTAGATGGAGAAAAATATAAGCTAAAAAGCGCCAATCCATTCATCCAGATGATTGATTATTCTGTCAACTTTGGTGATGTGGAATGCCGGCTCGTGGTCATCGGGAACAAAGCGGATCTGGCTGTAAACGGGAGATATCTTGGAAGCGGCGCTCCCTATGAGCCCATAGGAAATATTCCTGCATGGGTTTCCGTGCTTGCCGCAGTCAGCGTGATCTTCGGCTTTCTTATGAACAGCTGGCTTGGCCTGTGTATCGGCCTTCTTCTGGGCGTACTTTATTTCAATCTCTATCTCAAGAAGAAAAAGGCCGCTACGGTCGTCATCGTTTTTGTGATCGCCACCATCCTGCAGCTTCTTCTTGGTGTCGGCGTCCTGCTGCTCTACAACAATTTCTAAGCACACTCCATACATACGGAAGGGGATATCATGGATCAGAACTATCAAAGCAACGCTAACAATGGCCCTGTCGCCGGCGGACCGGGCTCATATCAACAGCCGGCTCAGCCGCATCCGGTAGTGATCAATCAGCTTGAAAATAAAAAGGACGGCCTTGCCGTCTGTTCCCTCGTGGTGGGTATTTTCAGCGTCATCTTCTGCTGGGGGCTCGTCATTCCTCTGATCCTCAGCCTGATCGGCCTGATCACCGGGATCGTCAGTCTGGTGAGAACGAACCAGCATACCGGCCTCGCGCTGGCAGGCGTTATTCTCTCAGCGATCGGCCTAGTACTCTGCGTCGCCATTGTACTGCTTCTTTTCATGGCCGTCTGATTCTTTTCGGTTTGTCCGGCAGAGGCAGATCAGACAGTCAGATATGCCATACGGATTTTCTTCCATAAAGAAGGAGCGGTTCCAAAAGGGCCGCTCCTTCCTGTCTTCCTGATACCGTCCGCGCCGTACTGGCGCTGTCAGATGCTCATATCAAAGAGCTGTTCTCTGTCATTTTGTTCCGTTACACATATCTTCCACCCATTCTCATTCTTAAATTCTACTTGCCGGATTACCGGTTTTTCCCGAAAGCTCTCTACAACACTCAGGAAGCAGACTTCCCTCCCCCTGCGCCTTACGATCACCTGATCCAGCTTTCCGGTGGATGGATTGTCAGATCCCTCTGCCAGCCAGATTTCTCCATCGGATGGAGCGCAGTAAAGATCGGTGGTAACCCCTTCCAGGCTGGTCCGAATTCGCTTGCCTTCCAGATGCGCCGCGTTATGGAACAAGGAAAACGGCTTTTTGTCGGAGAAGGCATCCTTGCAAACGGCGCCACGTCCTTCCTCCACTTTCCCCTTCAGATGCATAACCCAGTCAACCGGCAGCGCTTCATCCGCTCCGGTTACATAGAAGGCTTCCGCAAAATAGGAATCTGTCCAGGCTATTTTTCGGATCATCTTCACATTTTTATAGTTCTCTTTTTTCCACTGAACAATTGTGAAGCTATCCGGCATCTCATATGGAGCTGTCCAGTCGCATTCCGCTGTCACATAAACCGTTCCCTCGTCCTCCTCATATTGCAAAAGGCGGCAGGCAGCCGGAGACTGATTTTCCTCTCCGATGACCACTGTATTGTGCGTACCCGTATTTTTATAATAATCATAATGCAGGACCGCACCATAGCCTGTTGTTCCCAGATCCACAGAAACAGGTTTTCCAAAGGCCATATAGCTGATGCCAAGACGATCATAATGATCATGCTCTCCGCCATAGGTATCATGCTTAAATAACAGATACCGTCCCTCGCTGCCGCGCAGAATGGTATGCCCGTATGTTCCCACAGGCGTATGATAATTGCTGTTCTGCCAGACCGCCCTGGAATCCGGAACAGATGGAAGCGTTTCCTCCCCATAGAAAAAGGCCTCCGGATTGCTTCTCTCTTTTCCCTCATACAGGCGGTTGAGGATCCAGAGCAGCCTGTCGCTTTTTATATGGCGGTATGCAAATTCATACTGATACAATTCTGTTTCCGTATGGCTGTAAGTGGTATCGTTCAGCATCGGCATCTGGCCGTCCGGCTGCAGATAATCGGGAAGGATTTCCATCATGGCCAGATAATTGGGATGATGGATGTGACTGTGTTCCGTATGGATGGCAAATTTTTCAAAAGCAAAGAAGCTCTGCAACGCATAAAAATGATAGCCAAAGCTTCCCTCAAACCACATGTGTTCCGGCAGCATGCCATGCTCCAGCTGATACAGGAGTCCGTATTTTTCGTAAATGGCAAACTGTATGAGATCTTCTCTTTCAAACAGCATTCCGATCACCGCAATGGCGGAGCTGATGATCACCTCATGGTTATGGAGCTGATCTCGCCTGTGTTCCATCAGGAATTCTGCCCCCGGCAGGAACATCCTGTCCCTGACATAGGCCTTCTCTTCCTGAGTCATCCTCTCTCTCACCAGATCGTAGGCCATCGCCAGATTCCGCTGAAAATTAGCTTCATCCAGCGTCTGTGCGCCGGACCGTCCCGGTCCATTATATGGAATATCTCCATGCACCTGATAATTGGGATAATATTTTGCATAGGCGAGGAGAATCTCTGTGCACTTTGCGGCATACGACGCATCCTCTGTAGCGGCATAGATCAGTCCCATTTCATAGGCGGCGTTATAATTCTGCGCATTTACACGCCCCCACCAGGCGCCGTCATATGGCTCTCCGCTATATTCGGTTCCGCATGCCGGACAGCGATGAACATGCGCCCTGTCTCTGTCAAACTCCAGCGGCACGGAACATTTCGGGCAGTAATAATACAGCGTCCAGTTGGCGATTCCCTCTTTCGGAACCATAACCGGATGCTCCATCACTTCCCTGACATTTTCTTTCAGCCGCGCTACCACCTCCGGCTGGCGCGCAGCGCGTTTTCTGAGTTCCAAGCGGTCTTCTTTCGTAAATTGAAACATCTCCTGTCTCCTCCCCCCTTATTCCACCTGCTTTCCCAAAAAATAAAAGCCCTTGTATTCCTCCAGCTTAACCGGTATGATCTTCCCAACCAGCGAGACATCTCCCGGAAAATGGACCAGCGTGTTGTTGGAAAGCCGCCCAGTCACGAGGGAGGGATCGTGTTCGTTCACTTCTTCCACAAGGGCGTCCAGAATCTTTCCGGAAAGGAGCTTTACCTGCTGCCTAGCAGTATCCTGCACGACCTTCAATACCCTGTCGAAGCCGGCATGCACCAGTTCTTCCGGCACCTGATTTTCCATGGAGGCGGCAGGCGTCCCTGTCCGTTTGGAATAGATGAACGTGAACGCATTGTCGAACCGCACCTTCCTGATCACATCAATGGTCTCATCCACATCCTCCGGCGTCTCTCCGGGAAAGCCCACGATGATATCCGTCGTCAGGGCGATGTCCGGTATGGCCGCCCGTATCTTTTCCACCAGAGCCAGATACTGTTCCTTTGTGTAGCGGCGGTTCATCGCCTTCAGGATGCGGGTGGAGCCGGACTGGAGCGGAAGATGTAGATGCCTGCATATTTTGTCAGAGGAAGCCATCACGCGGATCAGATCGTCAGAAAGATCCTTGGGATGAGAAGTCATGAAGCGGACGCGGCGGATGCCGTCTATCTTCACTACCTCGGAAAGGAGCTCTGCAAAGCTTATGGGATGTTCCAGGTTCTTTCCATAGGAATTCACATTCTGTCCCAGCAGCATGACTTCCACCACACCGTCTGCAGCCAGCCGCTCGATCTCCCTGAGGATATCCTGCGGATTCCTGCTGCGTTCCCTTCCCCGCACATAAGGGACGATACAGTAGCTGCAGAAATTGTTGCAGCCGAACATGATATTGATCCCGGACTTAAACGGATATTTTCTCTCCACCGGAAGGTCTTCCACGATTTTTTCCGTTCCCTGCCAGATATCGATGATCATGTCATCCTGTTCAAAAACGGATGCAAGGAGTTCCGCAAACTTGAAAATATTATGCGTGCCGAAAACGAGGTCCACAAATCGGTAGCTTTTTTTTATCTTCTCAATGGTCCCTGGCTCCTGCATCATGCAGCCGCACAGCGCCACCTTCATCTGCGGATTTTTCTTTTTCAGGCTGTTTAAGCGTCCCAGCCTGCCGTACACCCTCTGATCCGCGTTGTCGCGG
Organism: Candidatus Eisenbergiella merdipullorum; assembly: GCA_019118445.1. Lineage (GTDB taxonomy): Bacteria > Bacillota > Clostridia > Lachnospirales > Lachnospiraceae > Eisenbergiella > Eisenbergiella merdipullorum. The sequence goes on from DWYY01000132.1 coordinate 39,419, forward strand.
ACGGTACAGGTATTATAGATATCAAAATCGGCTTCCTCGCTGTCCGTGAGAACATAACCGGCCTGCTCCAGGATTCCGGAGAGTTTTTCGGAGTCCCTGGCGTTCATCTGACAGCCGAAGGTGGTAACGCAGGCCGTCAGCGGCCTTCCCAGCCTTTCCGACTGCTCCTTCACATAACAGCGGCATTTTTTGAGAAAATAGTATTGTCTGAGCGGCTCCTCCTCCGGCGCCGGCTTCGACAAGTCAATAGAATCCAGAAGCGTTTCCAGGTTTTCAGTGGTCATTCGTTTTGTACCTTTCCGTAATGTCTCCCTTATTTTCATGCGGACGGTTTTCCGCACTGTTCGTGCCGGTGTGCCTTTATCGGCCGCCTCCTGCAGCATACAGGGAAATGATGTTGAGAAGGATCTGCACCGTCTTTTCCATGGATTCGATGCAGGCGTACTCAAATTTTCCATGGCAGTTCTGCCCGCCCGTGCAGAGGTTCGGGCAGGGAAGCCCCATAAAGGAAAGCCTTGCACCGTCCGTGCCGCCGCGGATAGGAATGATCTGGGGTGTTACGCCTTCCATTTCCATGGCCTTTACTGCATTGTCAATAAGATGGGCGTTTTCCGGCATGATCTTTTCCTTCATGTTGTAATAGCTGTCCTCCATCTCGACCACGAAAGTATCCGCGCCGTATTTTTCGTTCATAAAATCCGCCGCTTTCTGAAAGAATTCTTTCTTTGTCTCAAATTTTTCCCGACTATGGTCCCGGATGATGTAGTCCACATCCACATGCTCCACATTACCTTCGATCCTGTCCGCATGGTAGAAACCTTCATAGCCTTCCGTCGCTTCCGGCGTTTCATGGACGGGCAGCAGGGCATGGAATTCTCCGGCAAGAAGAATGGCATTCTTCATTTTCCCTTTCGCACTGCCCGGGTGGACGCTTGAACCCTTTACATGAAGGACCGCGTTCGCCGCGTTGAAGTTTTCATATTCCAGCTCGCCCAAAGCCCCGCCGTCTACGGTATAGGCATAATCCGCTCCAAAAGCTTCTACATCAAAATGATCCACGCCGCCTCCTACTTCTTCATCCGGCGTAAATCCGATGCGGATGGTGCCGTGCTCCAAGTCCGGGGAGTTCAACAGAGCTTCCGCCATCGTCATGATCTCCGCAACTCCCGCCTTGTCATCCGCGCCAAGGAGCGTGGTGCCGTCCGTAACGATCAGGCTCTGCCCCACAAGACCTTTAAGCTCCGGATTTTCCTCTTCCCTGAGCACAATGGAAAGCGCCTCGTTCAGCACGATGTCCCCGCCCTGATAGTTTTCCACGATCCGGGGCTTCACATTTCTGCCGCTTACAGCCATGGAGGTATCCATATGCGCGATGAAGCCCAGGACAGGGGCGGTCTTACCTGCTTTCAGTGTGGAAGGGATGGTCGCATAGACATAACCGTATGTTTCATCAAATTCCACGTCCGAAGCGCCCATTTCCCTGAGCTCCCCGGCGAGCATCCGCCCCAGGTCCTTCTGCTTTTCCGTGCTGGGGAAGGTGTCGCTGGGCGACCAGGACTGAGTGTCGATCTTCACATATCTTAAAAATTTATCCACAACGCTGCTCATAGTATCTGTCTCTCCTTATTTTTATTTCCGGATCTGACCGTTTCCGCGGATTACATATTTATAAGAGGTCAGCTCCTTTAAGCCCATCGGCCCGCGGGCGTGGAGCTTCTGGGTACTGATGCCGATTTCCGCGCCAAAGCCAAATTCAAAACCGTCGGTGAAGCGGGTGGAAGCATTGGCGTAAACGCAGGCAGAATCCACCTCGTTCAGGAAACGTTCCGCGCGCTCCGTATCTTCTGTGAGGATCGCGTCGGAATGGCCCGTGCTGTAACGGTTGATGTGGCTGATGGCTTCTTCCAGGCTGTCCACTGTTTTGATGGAAAGAATGTAGTCCAGATATTCCGTTCCGAAATCTTCCTCAGTCGCCGCTGTCATACCGGGCACCGCTTCCAGAGCCCTCTCATCCCCCCGCAGCTCCACATTCTTTTCCCTCAGGGTCTGCGCCAGAGCGGGAAGGAAGCGTTCTCTTACCGCCTCATGGATCACCAAAGATTCACAAGCGTTGCAGACGCCGATCCGCTGGGTCTTTGCGTTTAAGATGATGGGGATCGCTTTGGCAAGGTCGGCAAATTCATCCACATAAATATGGCAGTTGCCTGTTCCCGTCTCGATCACCGGCACAGTGCTGTGTTCCACCACCGTCCGGATCAGCCCTGCGCCTCCGCGGGGGATCAGGACATCCACATATCCGTTCATCCGCATGAACTGTTCGGTCACCACCCGGTCCGTATCCGCGATGAGCTGGACCGCGTCCGGACAGATGCCGCACTTTTCCAGGGAAGCACGAAGGCTGTTGGTGATCGCCAGGTTGGAGGAAAGCGCATCGCTCCCGCCCTTCAGAATACAGGCGTTTCCCGATTTGAAGCACAGCCCGAAGGCATCTGCCGTCACATTGGGCCTGGATTCATAAATGATGCCGATCACTCCCAGGGGAACACGCCTTTTTTCGATCTTCAGGCCGTTCGGGCGGACAAAACTGTCCAGGACCTCGCCCACCGGATCGGGAAGCGAGCTGACCTGCCTGAGCCCTTCGGCCATGGCCTCCACCCGCTCCGGCGTCAGCCGCAGCCGGTCCACCAGGCCGGGGTGCATCCCTTTGGCCTCTCCATCTCTGACATCCTTTTCATTCGCCTGCAGGATCAGGTCCATATCCTGCATCAGAGCGTCAGCCGCAGCCAGGAGCGCCCGGTTTTTCTCTTCTTCAGGCATACAGGCCAGCGCATATTTCACTGCCGCGGCAGCCTTTCCCATTTCCATCAGTTCCATACGATCCCCACCTTTCTTTCCTAAACGATGATTTCTTGTTCTGTCACAATGAGATCCGGCCGTATGTCCGTCACATCCTGCGGCAGGTCTTCCATCACCTGGCAGGAAAAACAGAGCGCGATCTTTTCTACGCTGTTTTCTCCCAGGGTCTGCAGGAAGCGGTCGTAGTAGCCTCCCCCATACCCGAGCCTGCCTCGTTTCCTGTCAAAAGCGGTGCCCGGCATGATGATGAGATCATGAGGTCCCGGCCTGTATTTTTGCATTTCCTTTGCGGGCGGCTCCCATATCCCATGAAAACCAGGTTCCAGCTCGTCCGTGCTCCTGATCCGGTAAAAAGACATCCTCCCCGCCTCTTCCACCCTGGGGCAGTATACCTGCTTCCCCTCGGAAAGGGCCGTCCTGATCAGTCCCCATGTGGGCGCCTCATCTCCTAAGGAGACATATGTGAGAAGGCGCGCCGCGCTCCGGTACTGGGGAAGGGAGCAAAGGGTGCAAAGAATCTGTTTTCCGGCAAACTCCCTTTCTTCTCCGGAAAGCCCGCTGCGGCGTCTTACCGCCCGCTGGCGCAGCTTCCTTTTCTCTTCACTGAGCATGACCGGAACCTTTTGAGGCGTGCTCTTTCCCCAGATTGGTGATTGAGCCGTCCTCGTTCTGGATATTGATATTGTTAAGCTGGGCGCGCAGATTTGCCTTGACGCTGTTGACATAATCCAGACGCAGAGATGCCTGTTCCTCCTTCTCTGCCGCGCTAAGCCCTTCTTTTTTGGACTTATGGTACAGCTCATTGATGCGCTTTATCTTTTCGTCCATGGAGATATGCTTTTTCATTCTTTTCTTTTCCTTCCTGCCGTTTTCGGTCACTGGTTCAGCTTCGCCACAAAGCCGGGAAGGTCGAAATCCTCATCCCTGTGGGAGACAAACAGCGTCCCCAGATTTTCGCCTTCTATCAGCCTGTGGATGATCCGAACGTCACGGCTGTTGGCGATCACCATATCAGCGCCCGACCTGGTCGCGATCCTAGCAGCCGTCAGCTTCGTGTTCATTCCTCCTGTCCCCACGCTGCTTCCGGTGCTTCCCTTTCCCATGTTCATATGGGATTCATTCAGCTCCTCCACCAGATCCACGAAACGGGCATCCGGGTTTTTCCTGGGATCGTCCGTATACAGGCCGTCAATATCGGAAAGCAGGATGAGAAGATCCGCGTCGATCAGGGCTGCAACGATGGCAGAGAGCGTATCATTGTCCAGCTCCAGCTCATAGGTGGCGACGGTATCGTTTTCATTGACCACAGGGATGACTCCCATTTTTAGAAGCTGGGTGAAAGTATTGTGCGCATTATAACGGTTCAGATTATCCACGACCGTATTTTTCGTCAAAAGGATCTGCGCTGTCACCTGGTTATATTCTGAAAAAATGCGCTCATAGGTCATCATCAGCCTCGCCTGCCCGATCGCGGCGCAGGCCTGCTTCATCGCGATGCGGTTCTGGCTGAAATCCTCATCGGTCAGATGCATTGCCTTTCTTCCCTGAGCGATGGCTCCTGAGGTGACGAGCACCACATCCTTTCCCTGGTTTCTCAGATTGCACAGCTCCCTGACCAGTACCTCCAGTTTGATATAGTCAAGCTCTCCGGTCTGCGCATGCTGCAGGGAGGAAGAGCCGATCTTAACGACGATCCTCTGTTTCTCTTTCAGTTTATTCCGATACTGTCCCATCGTTTCCTCCGCTTGTCTCATACCGTGCGGCGAGGACCTCCGCGATCCTCATGCCGTCCATAGCCGCTGATGTGATCCCCCCCGCGTATCCAGCTCCCTCTCCACAGGGATACAGACCGCGGATCTGTGACTGGAAGCTTTCATCCCTGGGGATGCGCACCGGAGAGGATGTCCTGCTCTCCACGCCGGAAAGGCAGACCGCATCATCCGCAAACCCCGGTATGATCCGGTCAAAGGCTTCCATCCCCTGAAGGAAGGCTCTCCTCACAGAAGGCGGGAGAATGTCCCGCAGGTCGGCAAACTGCCATGCCCCCTTGATGGCAGGAGAGAAATCCTCTGGCACAAAACGTTCCTTTTTCTCCCGTCCGGCATCCCGGGATCCCCCTTGTCCGGCTTCCTGCGCATAATCTGCATACCTCTGTACGGGAACAGCCCCGCCCGCCGCGCGGAAGGCCTTTTCTTCCAGCTTCCGCTGAAAAGCGATCCCGGAAAGCGGACCTTCCGCCCCATAGTCCTCCGGCGTGACGGAAACGACGATCGCGCTGTTCGCGTTTTTCCCATCCCTGCCGCTGTAACTCATCCCGTTGACCGCCAGCCGCCCCTCTTCGCTCGAGGCATTGACCACATAGCCGCCCGGACACATGCAGAAGGAGTACACTCCTCTCCCCTCCGCAGTCTTCGCGGTGAGCTTATAGGAAGCGGGGGGAAGATGCTTAGGGTTTTTGTCCGCATACTGGGAAAGATTGATCAGCTCCTGCGGATGCTCCACCCGAAATCCCACCGCAAAGGCCTTCGCCTCCATGGGGATACCTTTTTCATGGAGCATAAAAAAGGTATCTCTCGCGCTGTGGCCGATGGCGAGCACAACGACATCAGTCTCTATCCGCTCCCCGTTCTCACAGCACACCCCGCATACCCTGCCGTCCTGGAGCAGAAGGTCTGTCACCTTCGTACCGAAACGCACTTCCCCGCCCCAGGAAAGGATCTTTTTTCTCATATTTTTCACCACGCGGGAAAGGACATCCGTACCCACATGTGGCCTGCTCTCATACCGGATCGACTCCGGCGCGCCGTTTTCAACAAAGATCCTTAAAACCTCACCGTTCCTACCGTCCCTGTCCTTCACCAGGGTGTTCAGCTTGCCGTCGGAAAAGGTTCCCGCGCCTCCTTCTCCGAACTGGACGTTGGAATCCGGGCAAAGGACTCCCTTTTCCCAGAATTCCTGAACTCTTTTTGTCCGGCTTTCCACATCTTCCCCGCGTTCCAGAAGCAGCGGCCGGTATCCGGCCTGCGAAAGCAGATATCCGCAGAACAGTCCTGCCGGTCCCGTCCCTACGATCACCGGGCGGCCATGCAGGATTTCCCTTCCGGAGCCGGGAAAATGATATCGGTTCTCCGGCGCGGCTCCCACATCCGGGTCGTGGCATTTTGCCAGAAGCTGCTTTTCTTTCCTGCCTGCAAGCCGGACATTAACCGTATAGATCAACCGGACATCAGGCTTTTTCCTGGCGTCTATGGACTGGCGTACCACCCCCAGGTATGCGATCTCTTCCGGCGGGACATGCAGGGCCTTTGCCGCTTTTTCCTTCAGTTCCCGGGCGGTATGGCCCGGTCTGAGCTTTAACTGTCTGATCTGTATCATCTTTTTCTTCCGTCTTTCCCTCTGCCGCAGGGCATAAGCTTAATGAATAGAGTATAGCGCAATCCCTTCCCGGGGACAAGCCTTTTTATCCGCGTCCAGCAAGAAATCCGGACGTCCAGGCCCACTGCAGGTTGTAGCCGCCGCACCTGCCGTCCACATCCAAAAGCTCTCCGGCAAAGAACAGGCCCGGATGCTTTTTGGACTCCATCTGATCCGTCACCTCGTCAAGCGGAACGCCGCCCGCACAGACCTGCGCGCTGCCAAAGGGATTTGCCGCTTTCACCCAGACGGAAAAGGAACGAAGGTCGTCAAAGACCTGCCTGGCCGCTTTTTCATTGTATTTTCCCAGAAGCTCTCCAGGCTTCAGGCCATTTTTTTTCAAAAGCACAAGAATGATCTTCTTGTTCACCAGCCCGCAGAAAAGAACCTCCATCGAACGTCCTCTGCAGGCTGCTATCTTCCGTTCCGTCATCTTTCGATACTCCTCCGGACAGCTCAGGAAGGAAGGCAGAAAATCAATCTGCGCGCCCACCCGCATTCTCCGCGCAAGCGCGCATGACGCATACCGGCTGAGCTGGAAAACGGGGATGCCGGATATGCCGTAATCTGTCAGCTGCAGCTCCCCCTCCTCCACATAGCTGCGGCGGCTTCCCCGCTTTCCCTCCGCTCCCACAAGGAGCCGGATGGAGGCGGCGCACCGCACGCCTGCAAGACCTTTCCAGAAGTCTCCCTCACAGCGCAGGGCGGTGAGCGCCGGCTGTGGGCGGATGACGGTATGGCCCAGAAAAGAAGCGAAGCCGTAGCCGTCCATTCCTTCCCCCGCCTTTTCTCCGGCCGGGGAACCGCAGGAGAGGATCAGGCGATCAAAATATAGGCATCCCCTGTCGGTATGTACGAGATACCCTTTCTTTTTCTGCGGTTCGATCCTGCTGATCCGGCATTCCGTGAGAACGCGGACGTTCATGCGTTCCAGTTCAAAGCGCAGAGTATCCAGGACTGTGGACGCCTGTCCGGAAAGGGGATAGATATAGCCATTTTTCGACGTGGTGAGCATTCCCATCTCCGAAAACAGCGCCAGCGTATCTAAAGGGGCAAAGCGGGAAAAAATCTTTTTCAGCCTTTCCGCTGGCGCACCGTGATAATATTCTCCGATTTTTTCCATGGAAAAAGACAGGTTGGTCAGATTGCACTTTCCGTTCCCTGTCACCAGAATTTTTTTCCCGATCCGATCCTTTTTTTCCAGAATGACGACCTCATCGCAGACGCCGTCTCTCCTTCCCGCGGCAGCGACCGCTGCCATCAGGCCTGAAGCCCCTCCGCCGATAATGCCGGTTTTTCTTTTGTTCATTTTTTCATCCTGCCTTCCTGATGGGCCACGCTTGTTCCTCAGCTGGAATAGGATTCCAGAAAATCATAAAGCTCCGCCTCACTGCCTATATATTTAAAATTCAGAAGCTCTTTCGCGAGCTCATCGGAAAGGCTCTGGACCGGAATCCCTGTTGACATGAACCGGGTCTTTTTATCGGCTTCATAAACGACAACATAGTTGTTCTCCACCCCGAGATAAAATTCTTCCGGACGCGTACTGCTTTCATAATTTTTCCGGACCACCACTTCTTCCGTGGAAAACCGTTCCACATACAGCGACAGAAATCCCCTGTTCTGATCCTCCAGCGAAGGGGAAGCCTCATAGCTTTCCATTGCGTCCAGGAATTGTTCCCGGTTCATGCCGATATACTGCTCCGGCAGGGGTTCCTCTTCTTCCGTCCGGCTGGAATCCGTGAGGTCAAATCGTTCCACAACATACCGGGTGTCCGCAGTTATCACCTGTTCCTGCCCTCCGGCAGCCTGTACTGGTCCGCTGTCTTTTGCCTCCTGTACCGTCTCCGTCTCTTCCTGCTGCCTAGGCTGTCGATTGGGATAAAAAAACTCCTGCACCTCAAGCCCCGCAAGAAGGCCGATAGCGAGCATACATGCCGGATAAATGAAATAAATGCTGATTTTCTTCCAAAGACGCATCAGAAACCTCCTGCTCCTTCGTTTCTTTATCATCAAAAGTATCAGCATTATTTTGGCTGTTTATTCAAAAAAACGTTCTCTCCGTCTTTTAGAGAAACCGGAACAGCTTTCCGACTGCGATCAGCACCCCGCCTCCCGGCACGCTTTTCAGCTCTCTCTGCGTCACACCGTGCAGAGAAAGCATCAGAAGGACATATAGGATCAGCCCCGCTGCAAAACAGAGCAGGCACAGGGCTCCCACGCTCATCGCCGCTGCAAGGAAACGGTTCATCAGATAAACGACGAGCCCCATGACCGCGCTGGAAAGGACGGGAATCCCGATCATCCTCCCCCAGTCCCCCTTCCAGGAAAGAGTGCGGCACACACAGACCAACCCTATGACCACGAAGATGGCGTAAAGGGCGGTCACCGCATAAACCACCCCTTCGATTCCCAGTCCAAGGCCGTGGAGCAGGAAATAAAGAAGGACGACATGCAGGATGAGGGAAATGGCCGCGCTCCCAAACAACTGCCTTTCCTGTTCCAATCCCTGCAGGATACAGGAAATCCCACAAGCCACAGACTGAAGGACAATGGCCGCGCTCCCAATCCTGAGAAGCCCCGCGGCCGTTTCCATGTCTCCCGCCGTAAAAAGAGCAGGAATAAGATGCTCCGCAGTAATGGCAAAATATACGGCACACGGCAGAGAAACAGACAGGGAAAGCTTTATCATGAGGAACGCCTTTTCCTTTGCCCGTCCCATATTCATCCCCGCCCTGGATACCGAAAGGGCAGGTATCAAGCTGGTGCAGACCGCCGTTGCCAGCATGGCCGGGATTCCCGACAAAATCCTGTATTTTCCGGTATAGATCCCCCATTCCGTGACGGCAGCAGTGCCGGAAGGCATGATCTGAAGGAACAGGACCTGATCCAGGATATAGCTGCCCTGCATGGCAAAGCCGGCCAGGATGACAGGAAGAGCGGCTGCGGCGATCTGACGGCCGATACGGCGGTATCCTTCCGTCCCCTTCCCCATGTCCTTTCTTTCCCTTTTCCGGAAGCTTCCCTGAAAAAGGAAATAGAGTACGGCGAGAAGCAGCAGGGCGAGCAGGCTTCCCAGCAGAAAAGCCAGCGCCGCGCCGGCAGCTCCAAACGCCTGCTCATACTCCGGCCGAAACAGGAGCGCTCCAATCTTCTTCCCATATCCGCCCATTCCGGCAACGAACACATACATGAGAAGAAGTCCGGCAAGCTCCTCGGCCAATCTGGAAAACGCCGTGGGAACCATGCTCCCCATTCCCTGAAAGTAGCCGCGAAGCGCACCCAGAAGAGAAGTGATAAAAACGGCGGGCGCCATGCAGCGGATCACCACCGCCGCAGTCCTGGTCTGAAATAGTCCCTCCGAGAGAGCCCCTGCGGACAGCAGCATGGCAAATGATCCCGCGATTCCCAGCACCGCCGTATAAAGCAGGGCAGCTCTCCAGACCCTGCGTGTGTTCCGGTACTGTCCTTTTACGCATCTGGCCGACGTCATTCTCGTCACGACCACTTGCATGGCATAGCCGCAGAGCAGAAAGAAAAACAGGTAGGTATCATATGCCATACCGATATAGGCGTTGCCGTTATCCCCGACCCGGTTGGTCAGCGGAATTCTTTTATAGACGGCCAGTGCGCCCGCCAGCATGGCGAGCGCGGTAAGAAAGCCGTTCCCTCTGTGTCCTGATCTTCTGTTCTGTCTGATTTCTCTCGTATTCCCTCTCATGTATGCTTCTTTCCCGGTGCCTATGGCACTCACACTGCTCAATCCCTGATCTGTCTTGTAATATTCAGCCCATCCAGGATCTTGTCCTGTTTTTCTTCCATCACGGCCGCTTCTCCCGGCTCCATATGGTCATAGCCGCACAGATGCAGCATGCTGTGCGCCACAAGAAAAGCAAACTCCCGTTTCTGACTGTGGCCGTATGCCTCCGCCTGCTGCCTGACGCGGTCACAGGAAATGATGATGTCCCCCAGGATCAGTTCCCCGCTGTCTGGCTGAAAGCAATCCGCCTCCGCTTCTTCCGCAGCGGAGAAATCCGCTGGGCGCTCAAAGGGAACGTTGGGAAAAGAAAGCACGTCCGTCGCGCTGTCGATCCCTCTGTATTCCCTGTTGTAAACCCGGATCCCCTCATCATCCGTGATCAACACATTGATCTCCGTTTCATAGGGACAGTCCTCCTCGTTAAGGACCGCCTCCGCCACGTGTGACGCCACATCCAGCGGATCAAAAGGAAATTCATTATGGATCTCATTTTCCACAAAAACTGTCATCTGCTGTTTCTCCCCTGCCGTCTCCTTGCCGTAAACCGCATCCTTTCCTCCGCTTTCTGCCTGTCCGGACCGGTCACAGCCTCTCTTCTTTCATAATTCTCATACGCCTTTACGATCTTCTGTACTAGAGGATGTCTTACCACATCCCTGCTGGTCAGGCTGCAGAAGGCGATGCCCTCTATCTTCTGCAGCACCTTCACCGCCACATCGAGGCCGGAACGGGTTCCTGGCATCAGATCTTTCTGGGAAGCATCTCCCGTGATGATCACCTTGGAACCGAAACCGATCCTGGTCAAAAACATTTTCATCTGTGCGGGCGTGGTATTCTGCGCCTCGTCCAGGATGATGTAGGCATTGTCCAGCGTGCGCCCGCGCATATAGGCTAGCGGCGCTACCTCGATCAAACCTTTTTCCATATTTTTAGCGAAGCTTTCCGCTCCCATGATCTGATAGAGCGCGTCATACAGAGGCCGCAGATATGGGTCCACCTTGCTCTGCAGATCTCCGGGAAGAAAGCCCAGCTTCTCTCCTGCTTCGATGGCGGGACGGGTCAGGATGATCCGCTCTACCTCATTATTCTTGAACGCCGTGATCGCCATTGCCATCGCCAGATAGGTTTTTCCCGTTCCCGCAGGCCCCATGCCAAACACGATCATATTTTTCCTTATGGCATCCACATACTGCTTCTGCCCCAACGTCTTGGGCTTGATGGGTTTTCCGCTCACGGTGTGACAGATCAGATCGCCGTCGATTTCCAAAAGCGCGTCCGTATTGTCTTCCATACTCATCTCGATCGCATATTCCACATTCTGTTCCTGGATGTGGTTTCCCCTTTCCGACAGCTCCTGCAGCCTTTCCAGCACGTCGGCGGCCTGCTCTACATGCCGCTTCAGGCCGCGTATCCGGACGATACCGTTCCGGTCAACGATCGTGACCTGCAGGATCTTTTCGATTCTTTTCAAATGTTTATCATAATCACCGAACACATTCAGGGTATGGGCTGCGTCCAGCTCGATCTGTTTTTCAAACTGTTCCATGGATTGACTGCTCCCGTCTTCACGTTTCGCCTTCCAAAGCGGGCTGCTGCTCGGAAAGCGGCCTCGGCTGTCCGGTTTTTCCTTCCACATCAAATGCCGCGTTCAGGACGGCCAGACCATCGACTGTATTTATTGTAACATTTTTTTGCTTGATTTGAACCCCCAAATCGTACAAACCTTCGATTTTTTTCTCCAGCCGCTCTTCCAGGATCTCTTCCGCCTTCTCCTTCTGATATACGGCCTCCACCTCAAAGTATTCCCTCTTTACCTCAAATCCGTAGAAAAAAGGCAGATAAATCTGTCCCAGCACCTTTAGCTGCCTGGCGTCCGTCACAGTATCATACTTCAGGAAGCGGCAGCCTCCCAGCCGGAAAACGAAGCGTCTTCCGCCAAAGGAAAGGAAAAAATCCTTTTTTTCCCGTCCTGTATAATTTTTGTATTCATAATTCAGCGCGAGCTCCTCTTCAAAGCTCAGCTCATAGGCGATCACCACATCCGCGTCGGCATGGCAGAACTGATATTCTTTGATGCTGCCGTCGTCCGCGAAGACCGGAACGGCTCCAGAAACGAGGATATCTCCCTTTTTTACCTCCATTCCTGCCGTAACCTGCGGGACGCCCTGCCTGGTCAGAATGGAGATCACCGTTCCGTCCTGGGTGGCGAGCAGATCGCTTGCGGGATATTCTTCCAGGACTTCTTCCTTCTCTTCCTCCGTCATGACCAGATCGTTTTCCCGGATGTTCACAGTCAGCCGTGTTCCGTCGATGGTGACGGAAGCCCAGGTGATCTCGTCAAAGGTTTCTCTCAGGTTTTCCTCGAGCTGCTCCATATCGATCCTGTTTCTTGCCGTCCCATACTCCACGCCGTTTTCCGCAAGGAAGTCCATGAGCATGTCATCTGTGACGGCTCGGTTTCCCTCAAGATCGATCGCCCATATGAAGCGGGACATGATGAGCAGGAAGGCGAGACAGGCCGGAAAGCCCATGACAAATACCTTCCTTTTTTGCATCCGTCTGAGCAGGAAGGGCAGGCCGCACCGTTCCAGCACCAGGACCCTTGTTCCGGTCTTCCTCACTACCGGACGCAGCCGGAAAAAGCCGGAGAGGCTGATATACATCAGATAATCCTCTTCCCGGCGTGTGATGTCCCATAAAAGAATGCCCCGGTTGCTGCACAGGTTCATAAAACGTTCCGGAGAATATCCCCATACCCTGATCTTCAGATAGCCCTGCAGATACCGGAAAAAATTCTTCACGATTAAGCCCCCTCCGCCCGGTCATAAGTAGCTGACGCATTGAATATTTCCAATGATCTTCATGTCCTCATTGGTATAATAGTCGATGACCAGCCCGCAGCCGCAGATGGATATCTGCCCGGTTTTGGCCTGCAGGATGATGGATTGGGGCGTGTATTCAATGATCCCCTTATAATTTTCCACCCACAGTTCATGACTGCCCGTCATGGTCAGGATGGAAGCGCCAAGGACCATATCCTTGGGAAGCTTCAGAGACTCTGCCAGTTGTTCCTTGCGGCCGAAAGGGGCCGCTGTCCGTTTTTTCTTTTTTCTGCCAATTCTGCTCATGCTCCAGTATATGACCGCCCGGGCATGACCCATGCCGCCTTTTACGGAAGAATTATTTGTGATAGGGCTCCCCATTCATGATACGGAATGCCCGGTAAAGCTGTTCCAAAAGGATCACACGCATCAGCTGATGGGGAAAAGTCATATCGGAAAAACTGAGCTTCAGGTCGGCCGTGTCCAGAAGCTCCTGATCCAGGCCGAGGGAGCCTCCGATGAGAAACTGCACATGGCTGATCCCGGAAACGCCGAGCTGCTCCAGGCGGGAAGCAAAACGGACAGAATCCATTTTCTTTCCATCGATCGCCAGCGCGACATGAAAAGCGTCCTTTGCCAGAAACTTCTGCAGGCGTTCCCCCTCTTTTCGGAGGATCTGCAGGCGTATGGCTTCACTCGGCTGGTCAGGTGTCTTCTCATCCGCCGCTTCCAGGATTTCCAGCTTTCCGTACCGGGAAAGCCGTTTGACATATTCCATAACCGCATCCCGGTAAAATCTTTCCTTGATCTTTCCCACACACAGAATGGAAATTTTCATCTCGTTTCCTTTCCTTTGATCCGGTAACGGCCGGGCCGCAGAAAAACAGTCAGTTTTCTGCGGCCCGCCATATCGTTTTTATTTCTGCTAATCCGCATCCACATAATCAAAGCAGGTGCGTTCACAGGCAACGGTTTTAATATAGGATGCTGCCTTTACATGTTCCGGATGAAGCTGGTATGCCGCCAGATCCTCCAGTGACTCAAACCTGGAGATCAAAGCGATATCCCGGTTGCTGGATGCCAGCTCATTCGTATAAACCTGAAGGCTGAATACACCCTTTGCCACTTCCGCCACATGCAGGAGCATCCGGCGGATCTTCTTGCCGGCTTCCCGGCGTTCCTCCTCCGTCAGCTCCGAATTAAAATTCCACATCACAATATGATTTACCATGCTTTCCTCCATGCTGCCTTATTTGGATAAGTATTCATCAATTCCCTTGGCACCGGCTTTTCCTGCCCCCATTGCCAGGATGACAGTAGCGGCCCCCGTCACCGCGTCGCCTCCGGCATAAACGCCTTCCTTGGTGGTCTTTCCGTATTCCTCGTCTGCCACAATGCACTTGCGTCTGTTGACTTCAAGTCCTTCCGTGGTGGAAGAGATCAGGGGGTTCGGCGAGGTTCCCAGGGACATGATCACCATGTCGCAGTCAATGACGAACTCGGATCCAGGAATCTCAACGGGACGTCTTCTTCCGGAAGCATCGGGTTCTCCGAGTTCCATGCGGATGCACTTCATCCCTTTTACCCAGTTATTTTCATCCTCCAGGATCTCCACCGGGTTGGTCAGAAGATCAAAGATAATGCCTTCTTCTTTGGCATGATGGACCTCTTCCACACGGGCCGGAAGCTCTTCTTCGCTTCTTCTGTATACAATATGTACCTCAGCACCGAGACGAAGGGCAGTCCTAGCAGCATCCATTGCCACATTTCCGCCGCCAACTACCGCTACCTTCTTTCCGCGCATGATGGGAGTATCAGAATCCTCACGGAATGCCTTCATCAGATTGCTCCTGGTCAGATACTCATTGGCGGAGAAGACGCCGTTAGCGTTCTCGCCGGGAATCCCCATAAATTTGGGAAGTCCCGCTCCGGATCCGATGAATACGGCGGAAAAGCCTTCCTCATTCAAAAGCTCGTCAATGGTGACGGATTTTCCCACGATCACATTGGTCTCGATCTTCACGCCGAGGGACTTCACGTTTTCAATCTCCTTTTTCACCACGCCTTCCTTGGGAAGACGGAATTCGGGAATGCCGTAAACGAGCACGCCGCCGGGCTCATGAAGGGCCTCAAAGATTGTCACATCATAACCCATTTTCGCCAGGTCTCCCGCACAGGTAAGCCCTGCGGGGCCGGAACCGATCACGGCGACCTTTTTGCCCTTTTTTTCAGCAGCGCCTTCCGGCCTGATGCCGTTCTCCCTCGCCCAGTCTGCGACGAAGCGCTCCAACTTTCCGATGGAAATGGGTTCTCCCTTGATACCCCTGATACATTTTCCTTCACACTGGCTCTCCTGCGGGCAGACACGGCCACAGATGGCGGGCAGGGAAGAAGAGGCGCTGATCACCTGATAAGCTGCTTCCATATCCCCTTCCTTCACCTTTTCAATAAAACCGGGAATATTGATGGATACCGGGCATCCCTTCACGCACTGTGCATTTTTGCAGTTGATGCATCTTGATGCTTCCTCCATCGCCTCTTCTTTATTGTATCCCAGACAGACCTCTTCAAAATTGGCCGCTCTCACCTTTGCGTCCTGTTCCCTGACGGGTACTTTTTTTAATACGTCCATAATAACCTCCATTTCAACTAAAGCTCG
Organism: Candidatus Eisenbergiella merdipullorum; assembly: GCA_019118445.1. Taxonomy (GTDB): domain Bacteria; phylum Bacillota; class Clostridia; order Lachnospirales; family Lachnospiraceae; genus Eisenbergiella; species Eisenbergiella merdipullorum. The sequence goes on from DWYY01000132.1 coordinate 54,930, forward strand.
GTTTTCCGGTCAGTCCGCGCAGTTTCCGCAGCCGCCGTGATGGGTCGCGCCTTCTTTTGCCTTCAGATAAGCTCTGCCCTCCTGGGTCTTATAAATCTGCTGGCGTTTCATCGCTTCATCAAAATTCACCTTATGTCCGTCAAACTCAGGCCCGTCAACGCAGGCGAACTTCACTTCATCGCCCACGGTCACACGGCAGGCCCCGCACATGCCCGTGCCGTCCACCATGATGGGATTCAGGCTGACCACTGTGGGAATGTTCAGCTCTTTGGTGAGCTTGCAGACGAATTTCATCATGATCATCGGACCGATCGCGATGCAGACGTCGTATGTTTTCCCTTCCTTTTCCACCAGGTCCTGGATCGTCTGCGTGACCATGCCGCTTCTTCCGTAGGAACCGTCGTCGGTGGTGATATACAGATTTCCGGCTACCGCCTTCATTTCATCCTCCAGAAGGATCAGGTCCTTCGTCTTGGCTCCGACGATCACATCCGCAGCCACACCGTGCTCATGCAGCCATTTCACCTGGGGATAGACAGGGGCGGTCCCGACGCCTCCTGCCACAAACAGGATCTTTTTTGTGCAGAGGCTTTCGGCATCCTCCTCCACCAGTTCGGAAGGCTTTCCAAGGGGACCTACCACATCATGGAATACATCTCCCGCCTTTAAGGACGACATCATAAACGTCCCGGCGCCGACAATCTGGAATACGATGGTGATCGTACCCGCCTTCCTGTCATAGTCGCAGATCGTCAGAGGGATCCTCTCGCTGTCCGCATCCTTTCTTACGATCACGAACTGCCCCGGTTCACATGATTTTGCAACCCGCTTCGCTTCCACAACCATTTCAAAAATGTTTGTGGTCAGTTCTCTTGCCTGTAAAATCTGATACATGTTTTCCTCCATTCCGACATGAGCATGCCCTGCATGCCTGTTTGTCTGTTTCTCTCCGGCATTTTTCCGGAATTTATTTCTGGAAATTCAGCCCTGGGGATGAATTTCCTGCAGTGTCAGACTGCTCCAAGGATCTGAAATGTCCCCCTCTGCTTCGTCTGAAGCTGATCCGTCGTCCGCCGCGGAAGCCTCCGCAATGGCCTGCTGTGTCTGCACCGCTTTATAACACTGTCCGTCCATGATATTCACTACATAATCCGTACCGGTTCCCGCGCTGTTTCCGGCGTCATCCTCATAATATTCCCGATACAGATAATAGTCCTCTCTATCGACTGTTATGGCACATCTATAATTGTATACATAATGCCCGGTCCCGGTTTCCACCGTGCCGTTCATATCCTGGATCACATCTGCGGCCATCAGATCGATCAGAAGCCTGTTTCTTGCCGCCTCAATGCTCAACGAGGCATGAAGGTTCAGGGAATAGGTAACCTGTGTTTCCTCCCCTGCAGCTCCTGCAAGGCTGAAGCAGATAAACCGGAATTTCGTCACACCCACCGGCATGGGAAAAGGGCCAGTATATTCCGTACTGTCCTGGGTCGGCACAGAGCCGTCCGTGGTATAATAGACCCTGCAGTTTTCTCCCGCGCTCACCGTGATCAGAGCAGGCCTGGAATAATTTCCCTCCTGAGGAGAAACCTGCGGCGCTTCCGGCACCGTCACATCCACATAATAATCGCCTTCCGCTTCCCCGCTCACAACGCCGTACTGGTTCACAAAAACGGCCCTGACCTGATAAAAACCCGATTCCAGAAAAATAGGGGAAGTATAGACCTGGCTGCCTTCGTCCGGCATGCCTCCATCCATGGTATAATAAATAGTTCCGCGGGTATTCGCACTCAACCGCAGGGAAAGGGCTTTATCATAGATTCCGCTTTCATAGGAAAACTCCGGCGGCTTCGCCACATAAGCCGGATAACTGCCGACAATCTGCTCATCCGGACAGGAGAGGAGAAGTTCATTGATCTTTCCATATTCCCCTTCCTCCTCATAAATGGAAACAAGCACACGGTATGCCGTTTCATTCGAAGCGTCCAGCTCAAGAACCTGCAGGCAGGCAGAAACCGCATCCTCCTTCTGGCCGGTCTGCGAAAGACAGACCGCGAAAGCTGCCAGATATTTCGGATCCCCCGGCGCAAGATGTACCGCACGCTCCGCCCAGGCACAGGCTCTGTCAAAATGACCTGCCTGTATGTATGCCATTGCCCTCTCATACTGATAATCCGCATTCTGAAAGCGCAGACCGGCTCCCGTAAGCAGGACGCCCGCCAGAAGAAGAACGAATCCGACGAACACCCAGAAGACTCTCCGCTTCCGCAGAAAACGGCCCTCTCCTGCATGGGGCGCCGTCCTGTTTCCTAGGTCCTCCCCATTTTCCGTATTCACTTTTGCCTGTCTGACATTGGAAGCTTCTTCAAAGCCGGTCACGATCCCGTCCACTTCCGGTTCGAAATCCTGTACGATCCGGATTTCCTCTCCGCAGTTCTCACAGAAAAGCATCCCGTCCTTTATCTCGCTCCCACATCTGGGACATTTCATAGGTTATCCTTCCTGTTTTTTCCGGGCAGGATCGACTTTTCCCTGCATCCGTACTGCATGCAGGCAGTTTTTCATCAACATGGCGATCGTCATGGGGCCGACGCCGCCCGGCACGGGAGTGATCGCTCCCGCGGTCCGGGAGACATCATCAAAATCCACGTCGCCGCAGAGTTTATTGTTTTCATCCCGGTCCATACCCACGTCAATAACAGCGGCACCCGGTTTGACATATTCAGAAGTGATCATTTTCGCCCTGCCTGTTGCAGCGACCAGGATATCCGCCCGCCCGGCAACCGTCTTCAGATCCTCTGTCCGGGAATGAGCGATCGTCACCGTTCCGTTTTCACGCAGCAAAAGGAGCGCCATTGGTTTTCCCACGATATTGCTCCGCCCGATCACCACGCACTCCTTGCCGGCGATGGAAATGCCGGAACGCTTCAGAAGTTCTATGATCCCCGCCGGAGTGCATGGAACAAACCCCGGCTTCCCGATGCAGAGCGCGCCCACGTTCTGCGGATGAAAGCCATCCACATCCTTGACCGGGGAAATGGCTTCAATAACAGAATCCGCATCCATATGGGCGGGCAGGGGAAGCTGGACCAGGATTCCGTTCACATCCTCCCTGCTGTTCAGTTCCTGGATCAGCGAAAGGAGCTCTTCCTGCTTTGCATTTTCCGGAAACGTATAGGAAAGTGACCGGATTCCTGTATATTCGCAGGCTTTTTTCTTATTATTCACATAAACCGTCGAAGCCGGATCGTTTCCCACCTGGACCACAGCAAGCGTCACCATGATCCCCTGTCCTGACAGGGCTTCCACTTCCTGCTTCACCTCGTCTTTGATCGCCTGGGAAATCAATTTTCCGTTAATGATCTGCGCCATCTCATCTTCCTTTCTTCCACAAAACAGCATTAAAACAGTCCCGTGATCCTTCCGTCCTCATCCACGTCGATCCGGAATGCGGCAGGCGACTTGGGAAGTCCCGGCATGGTCATGACGGCCCCGGTCAGGACAACCACAAACCCGGCTCCTGCGGATACATAGACCTCTCTTACGCTGATCTCAAAATGTTCTGGTCTGCCCAGGAGCGCAGGATTGTCCGACAGGGAATACTGTGTCTTCGCCATGCAGACGGGAAGGCCGGAAAATCCAAGCTCTGCAAGTCTTGCAAGCTGTTTTTTCGCAGCGGGAGAATAAACGACACCGTCCGCTCCGTAGATTTCCTTCGCGACCGTTTCGATCTTTTCCGGAAGGCTTAAACTGTCCTCGTAGAGCACATGGAAATGACTCTCCTTCTTTTCCAGGGTTTCAAGCACCTTTTCAGCGAGAGCGATCCCGCCCTCGCCACCCTTTTCCCACACCTCGGAAATGGCGAACTCACATCCTCTGTCTTCGCAGAACTGCTTCACATAGGCGATTTCCGCCTCCGTATCGGTCAGGAAGGAATTCAGGGTGACCACAACAGGAACATCATATTTGTGCAGGTTTTCAATGTGCTTTTCCAGGTTGACGATCCCTTTTTTCAGGGCTTCCAGATTCTCCATCCCCAGGTCCGTCTTTGCCACACCGCCGTTGTACTTCAGCGCCCTCACCGTCGCGACAAGGACCACGGCATCGGGCTTCAGGGATGCCTGCCGACATTTAATATCAAAAAACTTCTCCGCACCCAGGTCCGCGCCGAAACCGGCTTCCGTGATCACATAATCCGCCAGCTTCAGGGCCGTTTTGGTGGCTCTGACGGAATTGCATCCATGCGCGATATTTGCAAAGGGGCCGCCGTGCACCAGGGCGGGCGTATGTTCCAGAGTCTGGATGAGGTTGGGCTTGATCGCATCCTTCAGAAGCGCAGCCATAGAGCCGACCGCGCCGATATCCCCCGCGGTCACGGGTTTCCCGTCGAAGGTATAGGCGACTACCATGCGGGACAGGCGCTGCTTTAAATCCGCCATATTCTCCGCCAGGCAGAGCACAGCCATGATCTCCGTCGCCACGGTGATGACAAAATGGTCTTCCCTTACGACGCCGTCAGCCTTGCCGCCAAGGCCGACCACGATATTCCTAAGCACCCTGTCGTTCATATCCAGGCAGCGTTTCCACACCACCTGTCTGGTGTCGATCCCAAGCTCGTTTCCCTGCTGTATGTGATTGTCAAGAAGTGCCGCACAGAGATTGTTTGCCGAAGTGATAGCGTGAAAATCACCGGTGAAATGCAGGTTCAGATCCTCCATGGGGACTACCTGGGCGTAGCCGCCTCCTGCCGCGCCGCCTTTAATGCCAAAGCACGGGCCCAGAGAGGGCTCCCTGAGAGCGATCACCGCTTTCTTCCCCAGCTTTCCGAATGCCTCCCCGAGCCCCACGCTGGTGGTCGTCTTCCCCTCTCCTGCCGGAGTGGGATTGATCGCCGTTACCAGGATCAGCTTTCCGTCCGGGCGGCCTTTCAGAGACGCCATAAACTCCTCTGATATCTTCGCCTTGTACTTTCCGTACAACTCCAGATCCTCCATTTCGATTCCAAGCTTTTCCGCCACCTGATCGATCGGTTCCATGACCGCTTCCTGTGCGATCTCAATATCTGTTTTCATCCGTAAACCTCCTTATTCCGCCGCCGGCGGAGATAACCCGCCCTTCACAGGGTTTCTTCTATGTACTGTTCAAACTGTTCTTCGCTCATCAGTATCTTTCTCGGCTTCGTTCCTTCCTCCTCACCGACCACTCCTGCGTCGGCGAGCTGATCCATGATGCGCGCCGCCCGGTTGAAACCGATCTTGAACATTCTCTGCAGCATGCCGATGGATGCCTTGTCCTTGTCTATGATAAAACGCCCGGCCTGTTCAAAGTAAGGGTCCCGCTCCGTCCCTCCGCCTCCGGCCGAAGCGGAAGCAGAACTCTCCATGCTTTTCACCTTTTCCAGTATCCGTTCGTCATACACATTTCCGATCGCCTGATTTTTCAGGAAATCCACCACATCTGAGACCTCAGCGTCCGAAACGAAAGCGCCCTGGACACGCATTGGTTTGGAATAGCTCTGCGGATAAAAAAGCATGTCCCCATTGCCGAGCAGCTTTTCCGCCCCGTTCATGTCCAGAATGGTACGGGAATCCACGCCGCTGGAGACCTTTAATGCCACGCGGCTGGGCATGTTGGCCTTGATCAGTCCTGTCACGACGTCTACCGAAGGCCGCTGGGTGGCGATGATCAGATGGATGCCCGCCGCCCTGGCGAGCTGCGCGAGACGGCAGATGGATTCCTCCACCTCTCCGGGGGAAACCATCATCAGGTCCGCCAGCTCATCCACGATGATGACGAGCTGTGGAAGGCGTTCCGGCGCGTCCGGATCTCCCTTCTTCCGCTGTTCCTCC
>DWYY01000133.1 GCA_019118445.1 Candidatus Eisenbergiella merdipullorum
GATCCGAAATATTTCAGGCACCTGTATGTGTGGTCCGGCGTGTGGCAGGATATGGGATGGGGAGCCATCATCTACATCGCGGCGCTTTCCGGGATCGATCCGTGTCTGCACGAGGCGGCGTCCATCGACGGCGCGTCCCGGCTCCAGAGGATCCTTCATATTAACATTCCGGGCATCCTTCCCACGATCATCATCATGCTGATCCTGCAGATCGGCAATATCGCCTCCGTGGGCTATGAAAAGGTATATCTGCTTCAGAACGATCTGAACATGGAGGTGGCGGAGGTGATCTCCACCTACGTGTATAAACGGGGTATCGTCAATACGAGCTACAGCTTTTCCACGGCGGTGGGACTTTTCAACAACGTGGTCAATGTGGTCATGCTGCTGATCGCCAACGCGATTTCCAGAAAATACAGCGAAACGAGTCTCTTTTAAGGCGGAAGGGGAGGAAAGAAAATGACCGGGAAAACGAAAAGAAAAAAGCTGACGCCGTTTGACGTCGTGGTACATATCATTGCCCTGTTCCTGCTGGCTATCGTCGTCTATCCGCTGATCCTGGTGCTGTCCAGCTCCATCAGCGATCCGCAGATGGTGGCGACGGGAAAGGTCCTGCTGCTGCCGAAGGGGATCACCTTTGACGGATACGCGCAGATCTTTCAGAATCAGGACATCCTGATCGGCTATGCCAATACCATTTTTTACACGGTGATCGGCACCCTGCTGAATCTGCTCGTCACCGTGCCGGCGGGATATGTGCTGTCGAAAAAAACGGTTCCGGGAAACCGCTTTTTCATGACGCTGTTCATGATCACCATGTATTTTTCAGGCGGAATGATCCCCACCTTCCTGTGGGTGAACAGCCTTGGCCTGTACAACAGCAGGCTGGTGCTCATCATTCTCGGAGCCTTCAATACCTATAACTGTATCATCTGCCGTTCCTTCTTTTCCTCCATGCCGGTGGAGCTGGAGGAGGCGGCGTCCATCGACGGCTGTTCCGTGATCGGGACGTTTGTGAAGATCATCCTGCCGCTGTCGAAGGCGCTTCTGGGCGTGATGGTCCTGTATTTTGCCGTCGTGCACTGGAATTCCTATTTTGACGCCATGATCTACATCCGGGACGACGCCAAACAGCCGCTGCAGGTATTTCTGCGGCGGATCCTGATCCTGGCGCAGACGCAGGCGGACATGGAGGAGGCGGCGGGCTACGGGCAGACGCTCGCCAATCTGGAAGCGCTGATGCGCTACGCGGTCATCGTGGTATCTTCGCTGCCGCTTTTGATCGTCTATCCGTTCCTGCAGAAATATTTTGACAAGGGAGTTATGATCGGCTCGGTCAAGGGGTGACTTCGCCCTGAGAAAGCCGGATTTAATTCAAAAAAATGCCGCGAAAAAGCGGCGGAAAGGGTGTTGTTATGAAGAAAAAACTGGTATCATTGATCCTGACGGCGGCCATGGTTCTGTCCCTTGGCGCATGCGGACAGACCGGAGGAGAGACCGCTTCGTCTGCTCCGGCCGCGGCGGAAACGCAGGAAGCCGCTTCGGAGGCCTCTTCCGGGGAGGAGACGGCCGCTTCGCAGGAGGCTTCGGCGGAAACGGCTGCCGCGGCGGAAGCCGGCACTTATCCGATCGTGGATGAGCCCATTACCGTGACGGGTCTGGTGGTTGGAAAGGACACCGCGACCAGAAGCGACCGTCTGGTGTGGAACAAGGTTTCCGAAGTGACCGGGATCAACATCGAATGGGAGGTCATCGACGCGGACGCTCTGGCCACCTATCTGGCGGGCGGCGACTGGCCGGATTTCATCCATTATAATCTGGATTCCAGCATGGTAAACGATTATGGCGTTGTGGGCGGAAGGTTCGTCAACTATTTGGATTATCTGGATCTGATGCCCAACCTTGTCCAGACCTTTGAGGACTACCCCATCGCGAAAAAGGCTTCCATCGAGATCAACGGGGAAATGTACAGCCTGCCCGGCATTGAAGTTTCGGCGACCACGGCTTCGGCAAGGCCCTATGTGAGAACGGACGTGCTGGATGCGGCGGGCCTGAGCATGCCGACGACGGTAGAGGAATTCCACGACGCGCTGGCCGTGCTGAAGGAAAAGAACGGGGAAGCGAGCTTCATCCCGGATCTGTCAAACGACGAATCCTACTGGGGGCCCATGCTGTTCGCTGCCTTCGGCCCTCTGACCAACATGAACTTCGACGATGACGGCACGGGAAAGGTGATCTTCAACCGTACCTCCGAGCAGATGAAGCTTTATCTGACCTACATGAACCAGCTGTATGAAGAGGGACTGATCGATCAGGAATATCTGACCATGGACGGGACGGTCCGGTTTGACCGGGCAAAATCCGGAAAGGTGGCGTTCATCGGCGGAGGAGAGGGAAATTCCCTGGAGGCTTCCGACTTCGCGGACAGAACCTTCCATCTGGACTGCATGGCTCCTCTGACCTCGGAATATGATTCCACTCAGGAAATCCTCGGAAAATCCGTTTATTTCCCCAACGGCGGTTTCTATATGAACGCCGAGAGCGAATATGTGGAAGAGCTCTGCCGGATGTTCGATATCATGTACGCCACGGAAGAGGTGGTGGAGGGAAGCGGCCTGTATGGAGAATCCTTCTGCTATGGCATGGAAGGCGTGGACTGGGATTACGGCGAGGAAGGCTCCGGCGTCTACGTGTTCCACTGCCCGGAAGAGTATGACGGCGCATTCACTTCCTATCAGTATGGAGAACTGATCTGGGAGGGCGCAGGACGTCAGGACGCTCTTGCCGGCCTGACGACGGAAACGGAAGGAAACAGCAAGGCGAGACAGCAGGGCTTTGTGAATAACGTGATCCCTTATCAGTCCGACCTGTATTTCCCTGTGGACCTTCTGACCTTTACGGAGGACGAGCAGTACACGCTGGATAACCGGCTGACGGATATCAAGACCTACTATAAGGAAATGGAAGGCAAGTTCATCACCGGCGTGGCGGACATTGAGACCGAATGGGACAGCTACTGCCAGACGCTGGAACAGATGGGCATCAACGAAGTGCTTGAGGTCTATCAGGCATCCTATGACAGATGGAACAGCCAGTAAAAAAAGATGTTTCATGCCGCCCGTGCGGCATCGGAGCATGCGGAAGCTTTCGGAGGGCCGGCCTTTTGGCCGGCCCTCCGGGGGTTGGGGCGATGAAACAGAAGAAACAGGTGAAAAAGGAGAGGCAGATGGAGGAATGGATCAGGAAAGTCAGACTGCGCGAAGGCTTCTGGAAACAGCAGAGCGACAAAAACCGGGAGATCACCATGCGCGCTGTCTGGGACCGGTTCGCGGATACGGGAAGGATAGGGGCCTTCCGCTGTGACTGGAAGGAAGGGATGGGGCATAAACCGGATGTGTACTGGGACTCCGATGTGGCGAAATGGATGGAGGCGGCAGCATATCTTCTGGGCAAGGAGGAGATCCCCTGGATCAGAGAACGGCTGGAATGGCTGATCGACCGGATCGAGGAGAACCAGGAGCCGTGCGGCTATTTTAATACTCATTTTATGACGGTGGAGCCAGAGAGGCGCTTCACGGACCAGGACGCCCATGAGCTGTACTGCGCGGGACATCTCATGGAAGCGGCGGCCGCATACCGGGAGTGCTGCGGGGAAACAAGATTTTTAAACGCCATGTGCAGATATGCGGACTATATTTATGAGATTTTCTATGTACAGAAATCGGCCGCCTTTTCCGTGCCCGGCCATGAGGAGATCGAGCTCGCGCTCATCCGTCTGTACCGGGTGACGGGAGAACGCAGATATCTGGAGCTTGGCCTGCATTTTCTGAACACCAGAGGGACCGTGCCGCCCTTTGACAGACAGAGGCAGAACCACCTTCCCGTGCGCAGCCAGAAAACCGCGCAGGGGCACTGTGTCCGCGCGCTCTATCTTTATTCGGCGATGGCGGACGCCGTCCTGGAAACGGGGGATGAGGAGCTTCATGAGGCCTGCCGGAGCCTGTTTCTGGATATTATCCAGCATAAAATGTATCTGACGGGAGGCGTCGGCTCCACCTACACGGGAGAATGCTTTACGGAAAATTATGATCTGCCCAATGAAACGGCCTATGCGGAAACCTGCGCTTCCATCGCCATGATCCTGTTCTGTGAGCGCCTGCTCCGGCTGGAGCATTCTTCGGTGTATGCGGATATCATCGAGCGGGAGCTTTATAACGGAATGCTCTCCGGGATCTCCCTGAACGGAAAGGCCTTTTTCTATGAAAATCCGCTGGAGATCACGCTGGCGAAAAGGCTGGAGTATGACGAAGGGATGGTGAAGCTGCTGGGTAAGGTCCGGCTGCCCATCACGCAGAGACAGGAGGTCTTTACCTGCTCCTGCTGCCCGCCGAATCTGAACAGGACCCTCGCTTCTCTGGAAAGGCTTCTGTACAGCGTAGAGGGGCGGACCGTCTGCATTCATCAGTTCGCGGACAGCGAATTGTCCTGCGGCGGCATGACGGTAAGGGTGAAGACGGACTATCCGGTTTCCGGCAGGGTGGAGGTCTCCGCCGCGGGAACGGAGTGTGTCCGTATCCGGATCCCCGGCTGGTGCCGACATTTTTCCATCGACAGGGAATGGACGATGGAGAACGGCTACGCCTGTGTGAAGGCGGAAGCGTTCACGGTGGAATTTGATATGACCCCGGAATACCGGATGGCAAATGAAAATGTCTGGGAGGACGCCGGAAAGGCCGCGGTCATGAGAGGGCCTGTGGTTTACTGCGCGGAGGGTCTGGATCAGGAAGAGAGCCTGCATAAGCTCTGGCTGGATACCGGGGCGCCGCCGGCGGAAGAGGCCAGCGGATATTTCGGCCTTCCCATCCTGAAAACGAAGGGATGGATCCGAAGGACGGGATCGGGGCTCTATGAAAAATGGGAGCGGCGGATGGAGGAAACGGAAATCACGCTGATCCCCTACTATGGATTCGCGAACCGGGGAGAAACGGATATGCGGGTCTGGATGAACGCACTGTGAAGCGCGGCGCTTTGGCATGGAGGGAAGATTGAAAAATGCGCTCGATAGCGCATTTTTCAATCAGGATTTGCGCCGAAGCGTCGCAAATCCCGTTATCGCAGCGCCGAACTGGAGGTTCGGCGCGCGTGCCTCAGCGTAAAACGCTT
>DWYY01000134.1 GCA_019118445.1 Candidatus Eisenbergiella merdipullorum
GAGGCTCCATGGTCAAGCGGTTAAGACATCGCCCTTTCACGGCGGTAACACGGGTTCGATTCCCGTTGGAGTCATTTAAGCTGTGCAGGAAGGACGGATTGGACCGGATTTCACTGCAGCGGTGATGCCGATGTGGCTCAATTGGCAGAGCAGCTGATTTGTAATCAGCAGGTTATCGGTTCGAGTCCGATCATCGGCTTTGTATTCTGCGATTTTTGCAGAATATTCTGAATCCGAAAGGGTTTGCGGACCTTTAGCTCAGTTGGTTAGAGCAACCGGCTCATAACCGGTCGGTCCTGGGTTCGAGTCCCCGAAGGTCCATTTTTAATAAAATATCTGGCCCAGTGGCTCAGTTGGTTAGAGCGTCGCCCTGTCACGGCGAAGGTCGTCGGTTCGAGTCCGATCTGGGTCGTCAGTAAAAAACTTTTGAACAATTTGTCCAAAAGTTTTTTTTGTACGGGATTACTGAGTGCCTGCCGGTGCGTTTAAAGAAGATATGTTTTAAAATATCGGAGGAGGGAGAATGAAATCATTGAAATTCTTTGCAGTAACGCTGATGCTGTGGCCCTATCTGGGAATTGCGCTGCTGTATCTGCCAGGAGAGAGCGCGCGGTATTTCATCCTTTTTCTGTATCTTCTGCTAACCGTAGCAGTTTATGGAATGAATATAGTAAACGCGTGTCGGTGGACAGGAGAAGCGGAACGTCTCGCCTTCTGGGATATGCTGATCAAACTGGCTCATATTCCATTTCACCTCCTTCTTTTTCTGGTGGGCCTGATATTCATTCTGGCAATGGTGGTGCCCGCTTTGTTATTTGTTTCTCCCATACTGGTTATGATATTCAGCGTTATTTCCTGGCTTCTTGTGCTGACATCATCCGTTTACGGCCTCATGGCGATCGTCAGGGGAAGTAAGATGGGCGCGTTGTCAAAGGGGACCGCTGTCATGCTCGGAATCCTGCATCTGTTTTTTGTGACTGATGTGATCGCTTCAATCATAGTTTTCGTCAGGCTGAGGGGGTACACAAGACGGACTTTATAAAATAGAAACCGGCGCCTTTCAATGGAAGAGGGCGCCGGTTTTTATGCCAGGAAAATGTTTGATTTACTTTTCTATGAATGTGATATATTATGGCTGCGGCCGTTAGTTGGAGGTGGCCATAACCTTCAGACGGGCCATAACCTTTTCCACAGGAGGAAGGGCAAGAAGGATAATTGTGAGGATGGCTTCGGGAAGGATATAGCTCAAATTGTAAAGGGTGGAGGCCCACATAGCGGCTACGTTTCCGCCGAAGTTTCCCACATAAGTGGTGTAGAAGATGAAACCGGAAACTTCATGGAAGAAGAAGCGGCCAATGACGCCGACAATATATCCTTTCAGCAGGCCATGTTTGGATTTGCTGAAAAAACCGGAAAGGCCGAGCGCGCCGAAAGCGAGCGGATAGTCCAGGAGAACCTGAGCAGGATGCACCACGTAAGGGCCAGTGATAAACTGAAGGATGCCGTAAGCGAGAGCAGCGATGATACCTACCTTAGGGCCGTACCAGTAGCCGACGAGGCAGACGATCAACATGGAAAAGAGGGTGACAGAGCCGCCGTTCGGAAGGCTGGGCAGTTTGACGACGGTGGCGATCACGGTCGCGAGGGCGATGGCGACGCCGGAAAATACGATTTGTTTGATGGTGATGGAATTTTTACTCATAAAAAAACCTCCTTGGTATTAGTACGCAAAGAGGGGACTCGACATGAAAAGAAGATTTTCTCTCCATGTTCTGATCTGCACTGATCTGCTTCCTTACGCCGGTATTATCCGGGTCAAGTGGTAAGGGTCAGAAATTTCGTTTTTGAAGAACGAAAATCTCAATCTCAGCAATCGGCTCCCCTAGCGTGCATATATGTATAGAATACTTTCTTACTATAAGGCCCGATTGAGGGAAAGTCAAGATAAAAATTCATAGTCGGCGAAAGGCGGCGAACGGAGAAGAAGAGAAAAAATCAGAAGGGAGAGCGGATAAGGTGGAAAGGAAGAGAGAAAAAAAGATGGGAATCTGCCGGCGGTCTGTGATGCCGCTTTGGGAAGAAGCGGGAGAGGACGGACTGGCGGATGAGATGCTTGCGGGCTGGATCTATGAGGTGCTGGAGGAAAAAGGAGGTTTTCTGCGGATCAGGACTCATTATGCCTATGAAGGCTGGATGGATGCGGCGGAATATGCGCCGGTTCCAGCAAATGAGAAAAGCAGAAGGAGCATGTATATGGTCGGCGTTCATGCTGCCGACGTGCTGGCAGGGCCCAAGGTGCAGGAAAAGCGGCTGATCACGCTGTTTGCCGGAAGTCTGGTTTCAATCTGTGAAGAAAGCAGGACGCAGGATGATTGGGTCCGGATTGCGCTGCCGGATGGAAGGGAAGGATACACCAGGACGCATTTTCTGATGCCAAGGAGGGACAGCGATGCTTTTTTGGAAAGTGGAAGACTGCTGGAGCTTCCTGAGCTGGATGAGGATGGCGAAGCAGCCCTTCGTCAGGAGATTGTGGACCGGGCTCTTTCTTTTCTGGGAACCCAATACAGGTGGGGAGGGAAAACCGCCATGGGAATCGACTGTTCCGGTCTGGCTTTCATGAGTTATCTGATGTGCGGATTTTTGATCTACCGGGACGCCCGTATTGTTCCGGGATTCCCTGTGCATGCCATTTCTGCGGAACAGGCTCGGAAAGGGGATCTGTTTTTCTTTCCGGGGCATGTGGCTGTCTGTCTGGGGGAGGGCCGTTTTGTCCATGCCACCGCTTATCCGGGCTGCGGCTGTGTGACGATGAACAGCCTGAAGGAAACAGATCCGGACTATCGGAAGGATCTGAAGGAAAGCCTTGTTGCTGTGGGAAGCATCTTCCGGCCCTGAAACGGATTCAGGAGCCGGTGGATTGATAATGCCTTACGCCGAAACGCCAGAGAATGTAACAGGGGACCAGGAACAGGAACCCTGCCGCGGGCAGGAGGGCATACCACCATCTGCCGCGGCCTAAAAGAAACAGCAGAGGATAATATTGAATGCAGGCGTATGGGATGAGGAAGGTCACGATCAGCAGAACCCGCTTTCCATAATATCAAAAGGGTATTTTCCGTGCTCCCTTGCGCCGTCTGTAAACACGTTCATGAATTCCAGCCCTTCCAGAGTAAAAAAGCAGATAGCCGCATAGATCAAAAAAAGGCCGGAAAACAGGGCCGTTCCCCCAGCGATCATGAAAATAACGGTAGCAGCCCGCGCAGGTGTCCATTGGATGCCGGACGCGGAAAGGCCATAGGTGAGCATGATGACAGCTTGGAGCAGCCTGGCGGAGCGGGTGAATTCGATTCTTTGCCCGAGAACCTGCAGGATCAGCCCGCGGGGGCGGACCATGATCCGGTCGAAGACGCCGTTTCCGATGATGGAACTGAAAGTGTCAAAGCCTCTGGCAAACGCTTCGGCCAGCGTGAAGGCCATGAGCACAATGCTGTAGCACAGGAGCACTTCCTGATAGGTGTAGCCTTTTACGGTATGAAACCGCTGAAACATGAAATAGATGCCGAGGAATACATTGAAGGAGGAAAAAAACTGTCCCATGCAGGTAAGAAAAAATGAGGTTTTATACTGCATAATGCTTTTGAGGTGGATCAGGAAGTACCTTCCATAAAGATGAAGTCCGTCCAAAAGCGGGCGCAGAAGTCTGGCTGATGTCATAAAGATTCCTTTCTGCCGCGAAAGGCGGCTGTCAGATGCGGTTTCGGCCTGTCCCGTCAGCCTCCCTGCACGACCACTTTTTTCAGGGCGAACCGTTCCAGAAGCCGGCCTGAGCCCACTAGGGCGAACAGCCAGAATAATTGGAGCAGGATGGCCTTCTGCAGATCAGCACCGGACAAGTCCCCGCTGTAGGCGCGGAGCGGCACATTCTGCATAGAAGCAAATGGCAGAAATTCCAGGAACTGCCGGATACCGTCAGGAAAGAAGGGCAAGGGCAGGATGGCTCCCTGACAGAATTCGATCACCGACATGAAAACGATCCGCAGCCCGTCCGGTGAGATGGTGAAAAAGGAGAGCATGTAGATCAGCATGGTGAAGGCGACGGTGACGAGGACGCCGAGGATCATGGTGGACACAAAGAGCAGAAACGCTTTTGGCCCAGCCGGAGCGGAAAGGCCATAGGGCGCTGGGATGAGGATGGCGACTGTCAGAATGGGAATACATCGCAGGGCCGCTTTGGAAATCCGGTTTGCCAGACTTCTCGCATACCACATGGGATAGATGCGGACGGGACGTACCAGTTCATAGGCAATGTTGCCGTCCATAATGGAGTCAAAAATTTCCCCTTCCATGACCCAGCCCATGAAAAGAGCGAGAAACGCCTGCTGCAGCCAGATATAGGAACAGGTGGCCTGCAGGGTCATGGGAAAGGAGGCTGGGTCGGATTCATAGAAGGCGCGCATGGCGAGCACTTCCATGATGCCCCAGACAAACTGGGTTGCCATCCCGGCCGCCGCTGCGGTGCGGTACTGCATGCCCATATTGAGCCTGAGACGGAAAAAAGACAGATATTTTTTCATGAAACAGTCCTTTCTGATCAGATTTCATATTGCTGATATAGGGCGGCAAGGGTTTCATCAATGCTTTCCCCGCCACGGCGGATGTCGTCCAGCGTGCCGTCCATGAGGATCTTCCCTTTTCCGATGAGAAGGATACGGCTTGCCAGCGCCTCGATATCCTGCATGTCATGGGGTGTGAGGATGACGGTGGTGCGGCGCGTCTCGTTCAGGTGGCGGATGAAGGAACGGACTGCCAGCTTGGAAACGGCATCCAGTCCGATGGTGGGTTCATCCAGAAAGAGTACCTTAGGAGAATGCAGCAGGGAAGCGGCGATTTCGCAGCGCATGCGCTGTCCGAGGGAAAGCTGCCTGGCGGGCGTGCGCAGAAGCTGGGACAGGTCCAGAAGCTCCGTCAATTCATCTCTGTTTTTGCGGTAAAGTGCGGGATCGATCCGGTAGATATCCTTTAGAAGATCGAAAGAATCTGCGACGGGCACGTCCCACCAGAGCTGGGTGCGTTGGCCGAATACCACGCCAATCTGGGAGGCGTGGCGGATGCGGTCCTTCCAGGGAACGCGGCCGTTTACCAGGCAGGTTCCACAATCCGGCGTGAGGATGCCGGAAAGGATTTTGATGGTGGAGCTTTTCCCGGCCCCATTTGGGCCGATATAGCCAACCATTTCTCCGTCCTGAATGGTGAAGGAAATGTCGTCAAGCGCCCGGATTTCGTCATACTCCCGGTGAAACAGGCTTTTGCAGGCGTTGAGGAAACCTGCGTCGCGCCGGGCGATCCGGTAGGTTTTGGTGATATGTTCGACAGTGATCATGAAAATAAGCCTCCCTTCCAATGGATACAACGTGCTGTCCGGAACAGAGAGAGGCTGCTTGCCGGGCAGCTTCACTGTCTGAGCGGCATCCGGACGGGATGCCGAAAGAAAAGACGCCGAAATGCGGCGGACTTTTACCATAGCATTTTCCCGACAAAAAAACAAGCATGGATCACACAAAAATGAAGGCCCGTTTTTGTGCACTTTTTAACATTAAATGGTTTTGGCTTCATGAAGTGTCTTTGACTTCATGAAGTGTCTTTGACTTCATGCCTTGACTCTGCTATATTGGAAAAAGCGGCAGGAAGAAAAAAGCACAGGAGGAAAACGAATGTTTACACATATTTTGTTTGATCTGGACGGAACGCTGACAGATCCCAAGCTGGGAATCACCGGATGCGCGCAGTATGCGTTGCATGAGCTGGGGATCGAGGAACCGGACCTGGACAAGCTGGAGGTGTTCATCGGGCCGCCGCTGGTGGACAGCTTCATAGAATTTTACGGGATGGACAGAAAGACGGCCGACAGGGCGGTGGAGAAATACCGGGAACGTTTTGCCGTGGCGGGAATCTATGAAAATGAGCTGTATCCGGGCATGCAGGAAATGCTGTCTGATCTGAAGGCGGCAGGCTGCCGCCTTGCGGTGGCTTCCAGCAAGCCGGAGCCTTTCGTGAAGAGGATCCTGGAGCATTTTGAGATTGCGGAGTATTTCGACGAAGCGGTAGGGAGCGGTCTGGACGGCTCCCTTGGTCAGAAGGAGGATGTGGTGCGGGAAGCGCTGCGCCGGCTTTTTGGAGGAAGCCCGTCCGGAGACGGGGATGCTTTCCGCGAAACCACAGTCATGGTGGGCGACCGGAAATATGACGTGACGGGCGCGCGGGCGGCAGGGCTTCGCTGCGTAGGCGTATCCTTCGGTTATGCGCAGCCCGGAGAGCTGGAGGAAGCAGGGGCCTGGCGGATCGCGCAGGATGTGGAGTCTCTGGAGAAGATCCTTCTCGGTACAGATAGAAGGTGATTTCCGGCGGAAGCCAGCCGGCGCCAGCCAATGGCGCTGCCGGGAAAAGGAGAGAATATGAACGAAAAGAAATGGTTTCGGGATGCCGGGGCGCTGATCGCCGCGCTGGTCCTTTATGAGATCGGGAAACTGGCCGGGGCGTTTTTTGCGCAGATGCTGCGGGAGGCCGTTTACCTGTCAGTACCGGGAGCGGCTGTCGGCGGATCAGAGGCATTCCCTGCCGGATTCTGGGACGGGCTGCAAAGCCTCTTGATACAGCTTGCGGGCGGAGGCATTGTCTGGCTGGTGTGGAGGAAGGAGCTTCTTGGGGAGTTCCTAAATGAAGGAAGAAGGACAATCTTGCTGTGCTTCTTAGCGGTCACGTCTGCGCTGGGATTGAACCTGCTTCTTGCCCTGTCCCGGATCATGCTCCTGTCGGACGCTTTTCGGGAAACGGCGGCGGCGCAGGCGGCGGTGCCGGTGTGGATGGGCGTTCTGCTTTATGGAATTGCTGCCCCGTTTTCCGAAGAGGTGCTGTTTCGGGGAATGTTTTACCGGAAGGCGAGGGAAGCGTTCGGCGGGGAAAAAAGACGGTGGGCGGCGTCCATTTTTTCTGCGCTTCTGTTCGGCATCTATCACGGAAATCTCGTGCAGGGGATCTATGCTTTTCTGATCGGCATTCTCCTGTGCATGGTTTATGAAAGGGCGGGGAAGCTGTCCGCAGCGGTGATGTTTCATGGGGCTGGTAATCTGGCGGTGTATCTCCTCATTGATGTGTGGGGCATTGGTGAGCATCTGCCCTTTGGGGTTGGAGCGGCGCTGTGCGCCCTGCTGCTTATTGCCGCGGCATGCTGCCTGAAGCCGTGCTTTGGGGCAGGGGAGGGAATGAAAAAGGAATGTTGAGCAAAACGGATGTCCGCAGGGAGTGTCACAGGATCACCTTTCAAAGGGGAGAAGAGCTGAGCCGGACAGGAGCGGTCAAAAGGCTGCACTGGGAGAAGAAAAAGGAAGACGGCTTCGATGTGGTGCAGATGGACGCGACGGTGAGCGGCAGCGGGGAAAACCTGTATGAAGTGAATATCAAGGTGGATGAGGATTACCGGGAGATCCTGGAATATGAATGCGAATGCCCCGCCTTTTACACCTATTCCGGCATGTGTAAGCATTGTGTCGCCGTGCTCCTTCATTATCTGGAGGAGAGAAGCGAGGCGAAAAAAGCGGGGAAAGGGACCGTTCCCGGAGGGACAGGCCTGTCCCTTTCAGCCGTGCGGCCACAGGAGCGCAGCACCACGTTCGGCTTTGACTGGCTTCTGAACCGGTATGTACAGCGGGACCGGGCAAATCTGATGCAGAGGCAGAACGTCGGTACGGTGCGGCTGGAGCCTTCTTTTTCTTTTGCCGGGGAGAGCCTGAAGGTGACCTTCCGGATCGGCAACAGGCGGATGTATGTGGTGAAGAACCTGGGAGATTTCGTGAACGCGGTGGCGGGGAGCGAGCGGGTGAGCTATGGGAAGGAGCTGGAATTCTATCATCATCCGGAAGCGTTCGCGCCGCAGTACAGGCCGCTGGTGAATTTTCTCACCTTTACCCTGCTGAAGGGAAGCAGCTATATGGGAAATTATCTTTCTTCTATTTATAAAAAGGAGCTGGTCGTAAACACGGAGCTTGCGGACGGCTTTCTGGAGAGTGTGCGGGGAATCGGGCTCAGGGAGGAAGGCACGGGAGGAGCAGGCCGGGAATGGAAGGTGACGGACGGGGAGCCGGAGCGTCTGCTGGAAATCTCGTCCGAGGGGAGCGGCGCACTGGTCCGCCTGAAGAAAATGCCCATGCTGACCGGAAGGAAGGGGATATACTTTTTTGAGGACGGAAGGATTTACTGCGTAAGCAGAGAGAGAGCGGAAGAAATCCGGGAATTCCTTTTGTATATGGATCGTTACGGAAAGAGCGGGCTGTATATCGCGCCTGCGGAGCTGCCAGCTTTTGTGCGGGACATGCTTCCGGCGCTTTCAAGGCATTTTCAGGTGAAAATGAAAAATTTCGACCCGGCAAAGTGGCTGCCGCCGCAGGCGGAGTTTGCCCTTTATCTGGACGCGCCGCAAAAAGATCTGCTCACCTGTTCCCTGTTTTCCGTTTATGGAGAGGAACGGTACAATCTTTTTGAGGACGCATCGTTTTCCGGACAGAGGGATACCTGGCGGGAGACGGAATTTTCCGGGCAGGTGGCGGCATTTTTTACGGCATTTGATCCGGACAGGCATCAGATGGTGCTTTCCGGAGAGGCGGAGATCTATGAATTTTTGCACGAGGGGTTGTATGAACTGCAGGAACTGGCCGGAGCGTTCGGGGCCAAGATCTATATTTCAGATGCGCTGAAGGGAATCCGGGTGCTTCCCTCTCCCCATGTGAGCGTGGGGATTTCCCTTTCCGGAGGGCTTCTGGAGCTGGAGCTTTCCTGTGAAGAGATGCCGCTTTCTGAGCTTGCACAGATCCTGTCCCGCTATGACAGAAAGCGGAAATATTTCCGGCTGAAGGACGGAAGCTTCGTGGATCTGTCTGACGAAGGCGTTCGTTCTCTCTCCGATCTTGGGCGTTCCCTTCGCCTGGAAGAGAAGGAGCTGGCGGAAGGAAGCCTGCAGCTTCCCGGATACCGTGCGCTGTATCTGGACGGAAGTCTGGAGGAGAGCGGATTTCTGAGCCTGACCAGGAATAAAAGCTTCCGCGCGCTGGTGCGGAGCATGAAAACCGTGGAGGACAGCGATCACGAAGTCCCGGAAGAGCTTTCCGGAGTGCTGCGCGGATACCAAAAGACAGGATACCGATGGATCCGGACGCTTCAGGCAAACGGCTTCGGAGGGATCCTGGCGGATGATATGGGCCTGGGAAAGACCCTGCAGGCCATCGCGTTTCTGCTGGCGGACTGGAAGGAGAACGGAGACGCGGAGAAAGATAGGAGGGAAACGGCTGTGCAGAAAAAGGTTCTGCGAGAGGCGGCTGTCCAAAAAGAGATGCCCCGGCGCTATCTGGTGGTCTGTCCGGCGTCGCTGGTCTATAACTGGAAAAGCGAGCTGGAGCGGTTTGCTCCATCCCTTCCGGTCAGTCTGGCTGCAGGAGGCGCAGCGGAACGGGAACAGACGCTGAGGAAGTTTTCGGAAACGGGCGGTGTGCTGGTCACTTCCTATGATCTTCTGCGGCGGGATATCGGACTGTATGAGGGACTGACTTTTTCCGCACAGATCATCGATGAGGCCCAGTTCATCAAAAACCATGCCACCCAGGCGGCGCGCGCCGTTAAGGAGGTGCAATCGGAGTTCCGTCTGGCGCTCACGGGAACGCCGGTGGAGAACCGGTTAAGCGAGCTGTGGAGCATTTTCGATTATCTGATGCCGGATTATCTGTTCGGCTATTCCAGGTTTCGGGAGGAATTTGAATCGCCTATCGTAAACAGAGAGGATGAGGGCGCGGCGGAACGCCTTCAGAAAATGATCCGTCCCTTTGTCCTGAGACGGCTGAAGCAGGACGTGCTTTCCGATCTTCCGGATAAGATCGAAAAGAACATGTACGCGGCCCTGGAAGGGGAGCAGAGGCAGCTGTACGACGCCCATGTGCAGCGGCTTGTGATGCTGCTGTCCGGGCAGAGTGAAAAGGAGTTTCAGACGGCAAAAATCCAGATCCTGGCGGAGCTGACAAAGCTGCGGCAGCTGTGCTGCGATCCGGCGCTTCTTCTGGAAGGCTATCAGGGAGAGAGCGCCAAGACCCGCCTATGTCTGGAGCTGATCCGGAACGCGGCGGAGGGCGGGCACAAGGTTCTTCTTTTTTCCCAGTTCACCGCCATGCTGGAACGGCTGAAGGCGGCGCTGAAAAAAGAGGGGATCCGTTTTTATTCCCTGGACGGCTCCACGCCCAAGGCCAGGAGGGTGCAGCTGGTGGACGCTTTCAACCGGGATGAGACGCAGGTGTTTTGCATTTCCCTGAAGGCGGGAGGAACAGGGCTGAACCTGACGGGGGCGGACATCGTGATCCATTTTGATCCCTGGTGGAATGTGGCGGTACAGAATCAGGCCACGGACCGGGCGCACCGGATCGGGCAGAAAAATGTGGTGACGGTGTACCGGCTGATCGCAAGGGATACCATTGAAGAAAAGATCGTGCAGCTTCAGGAGAAAAAAAGCAGACTGGCGGAACAGATCCTGGGCGGAGAGGAGATGGGCCCTGCGGCGCTTACGAAGGAGGCGTTGCTGGAGATCCTGGAGGGCTGAGAGATCAGAAAAAGAAACAGAGAAGAAGGAGACGCTCCTGCATTTGCGTTTGGCAAAGGCAGGAGCAATTTTCATGCTCTGAAAAGATGCACAATATATTTTTGAAATACACCATATTTCGCGTAAATATGGCGGATTCAAATTTTGATAATCCGTTTCAAATATAAGTTATTGATAAAAAAAGCCTCTTATGATGCAATAAAAATGCAAATACGCATAAGAGCAAAAGGAGGCGGGAATTCATGAGACTGAAAACGGCAGAGAAAACGACAGCCATCAAAAGTCCTGGGGGGAAAACATGGAAGCGGATGAAAAAGAACTGGGTTCTTTATGTATTCCTTCTGCCGGCTGTGGTTTATCTCGCAACATTTGCGTATGCACCGATGTACGGGCTACTCATTGCATTTAAAAATTATGTGCCATCCCAGGGCATTCTGGGGAGTTCCTGGGTGGGGTTGAGGTGGTTTCGTACCTTTTTTGAAACGCCGAGGTTCTGGCAGATCCTGGGAAATACGCTGGCTCTGAGCATTTCTTCACTGGTGTTGGGCTTCCCGTTCCCGATCCTGCTGGCGCTGATCATAAACGGTATCCGCAGCACGAAATTCAAGAAATTTTCGCAGACGGTCACTTATATGCCCTACTTCATTTCGACTGTTGTGCTGGTGGGAATGATGTCGGTGTTTTTCTCGCCTCGGTCTGGTTTTATCAATACGATCCTTTCCATGCTGGGAGGGAGCGGAGATACTTTTTTTATGGGGGAAGAAAAGTATTTCCGGCCGATGTATGTCTGGTCGGGAATCTGGCAGAGCATGGGATGGAATTCCGTGATCTATATCGCGGCGCTTTCCGGCGTGAATCAGGAGCTGCATGAAGCGGCCATGATCGATGGGGCCAATAAATTCAAGCGGGTGCTGCATGTGGATATCCCCACGATCCTGCCTACCATCGTTATCCTGCTGGTCATGAACTGCGGAAGCGTTTTGAGCGTGGGGTACGAGAAGGTTTACCTGATGCAGAATAATCTGAACATCGGAAAATCCGAGGTGATATCCACCTATGTATACAAAATGGGTCTTCAGCAGATGCGTTACAGCTACTCCACGGCGATCGGGCTGTTTAACAATGTGATCAACTTCACGTTGCTGGTGACTGTTAATAAGATCTCAAAGAAGCTCAGCGGGACTGGGCTCTGGTAGGAGGGTGAGATGAAAAGAAAGAAGAAGGGACATAAATTAAGCTGGGATGATATGATTTACGAGATCATTACCAAGCTGTTTTTGATCATTTTCCTGATCCTGGTGATTTATCCGCTGTATTTTGTGCTGGTGGCGTCCTTCAGCGATCCGATGTACGTCAACAGCGGGGAGCTGCTGCTGTGGCCTAAGGGCTTTATGCTGCTGGGCTACAAAAGGGTATTTACGGATGAGCGGATCCTGATCGGTTATGGGAATACCCTCCTGTATACCACGCTGGGTACGATAATCGGCCTGTGCGGCACCATGCTGGCGGCTTATTCCCTGTCCCGCAAGGATCTGCCGGGCAGGAGGATCATCATGCTGCTGTTTATCTTTACCATGTATTTTTCAGGCGGCACGATCCCCTTTTATCTCGTTGTGAAGGGGCTGAATCTGGTAAACAGCAGGCTGTTCATGATAATCTCCGGCTGCATCTCCGTCTACAATATCATCATCGCGCGTTCCTTCCTGGAGGCCAATATTTCCGAGGAGCTTTTTGACGCCGCCAGCATCGACGGATGCGGGAACGCGAGGTTTTTCGGACAGATCGTGGTGCCGCTTTCCAAAGCGGTGATCGCAGTGATCGCCCTGTATCTGGCGGTGAGCTACTGGAATTCCTATTTTAACGCGATGATCTTCCTGACGGACGTGAAGAAGTATCCCCTGCAGCTCTATCTGCGCCAGATCCTGCTGTCCGTATCGGAGTCCACAAGCACGGATTCCAATCTGGATCCGGAGGCGCTCATCCAGATGCAGCAGATGGGACAGGTGATCAAGTATGGCGTCATCGTGGTATCGACGGTACCGATCATCTGCGTGTATCCGTTCATCCAGAAATATTTTGTAAAGGGTGTCATGATCGGTTCCGTGAAGGGGTAAAGCCGATTTGGACAATCATAAATCCCATCAAGAAAAGGAGGAGAAAAGATGAGAAAGAATGTAGCAGGGAAATTGCTGGGCGTGGTCCTGGCAGCCGGTATGGCGGTCGGCCTGCTGGCAGGCTGCGGACAGACGGGAGGAAGCACAGCGGACGGCACGCAGGCAGCCGCACAGCCGTCCTCAGAAGCCGCAGGGGGAACGGAAGCCGCAGCGGAGAAAGAGCCCATCACGTTTCAGATCGCGGCAGGCAAGCATGCGCTTTCCCAATGCGACGACTTCAACGATAAGGTGGCATTCCAGATGGCGGAAGAAGCCACGGGCGTACATATCGAGTGGATCACCATTGAAGACGGAGCGTCGGAGAAGGTGAACGCCCTTCTTACGGCGGATCTTCCGGACGCTTTTTTGGGGGGAGTGGTAGGAGAAAACCAGATAGCCGCCAGCATGGATTCGTTCCTGGATCTAAGCGGACTGCTGGAAACCTATGCGCCTCATGTAACAGCGGATTATAATAATATGGAGGAAAATGGATTCGATCTGCTCACCTGGCCGGACGGCTCCATCCGTTCCCTGATGACGGGGCTGGAAGTCAACTATGAGAATGACGGAGAGGCGATCATGTACATCAACTCGGAATGGCTGGATAAGGTGGGGATGGAGGTGCCGACCACCGTGGATGAGCTGTATGAGGTGCTCTGTGCCTTCCGGGACAATGATATGAACGGAAACGGGGATCCCAATGATGAGATCCCGATGGAAATGACCACGGCCAACTGGGCGGCGCAGTTCAACAATCTCCTGAATCCCTGGGGAATAGCGGCTGAGTCCGGCTCCAGCAATATCGATTACGGCAAAATGGTCAAAAACGGAGAGGTCGTCTCCACCTTTGATACGGATGAATACCGCGCTTATCTGGATTATATGCACAAGCTGTATTCGGAAGGCCTGCTGGACGAGGAAGGCTTCGCCCAGACAAACGATCAGTTCTATGCGAAATTACAGAGCGGAGTGGTCGGCTGCTATTATGGCTGGACGCCTTATTCCAATTTTGACGAGGAAGAGGCTGCCAAGTGGGTTCCTGTCCGGGTGCTTCAGGCGAAAGAGGACATCGTGCCGGTGAAATCGGGAAAGAGGGACAGGCTCTTTGCGAACAGGACGGGCTTTGTCATCACAACGGCGTGCGAAGCTCCGGAAAGGCTGCTTGAGTGGTGGGACTATCTTTCCAGCAGCACGGAGATCAAGTACACGATGAGATTCGGAGAAAAGGGCGGCTACTGGGATATCGATGAAAACGGAAAGGTATACCAGAAAACGCCGGAAGGCTTGACGGCAGACTTTACCGTGGAAAATTATAAGCAGACCTATGGCATGAATGATGCATGTACTCTGATCTTAAAGGATGAGTCCATCGAGGTCAGCGAAGAGGAGGCGTTTTCCACCTGGATCCGTTCCCGTTATGTGGATGAGATATGGGATCAGCTTCCGACCGAGTATCTTCCTACCCGGTTCGTGGATCCGGCAAAGGTTGACGAAAGGACCTTTATCCAAACAGAGCTTTCTACCTATATCTCCAACTTCAATGCGACCAGCATCGTGGAAGGCATCGACGATGACGGATGGCAGCTCCATCTGGATCAGCTGGAAGCGCTGGGATATTATGACTGGGTGCAGTGGTATCGGGATTTCTATGAGGGAAATTTCTGATTTGACAGTCATTATTTAAGTCAGTAGAATAGGTGTAACAGCGGCGCAGCCTGGAAATGGATCATTTTGAGGCTGCGCCATTGCGGCATGGGAGGGAAGCAGAGTGAAAAAAGGTGCGCGAAGGAGAAACAGTACCTATGGGAAAATATATCGGAGCTTTGTGCTGGTATTGATCTTACCGGTTTTGATTCTGTCTTTCATTTCCATGAAATATGATCAGAATATGTATCGCGATAAGATCCTGGAGCAGGCGGAAGCCTCCCTGGAGCTTTCGGTCCGGGAAATGGAGCGAAGCCTGGAGGAATTTGAAATGATCAGCATTCAGGGTTCCCTGTTCTCCTGCATGACCAGGAGAAACCGCAGCAGGGATTACAGAGCCGGCGAGGTGGTTCAGGTGCTTTCTTCCTATCAGGTCACTCATTCCATCCTTCAGGAATGCGCCTGCTATTATGAGGACATGCCGGATGTGATCTACACCAATAAAGGAACCTATCTGCCTCATTATTATCGAAAATATGAAGCAAATGGAGAGTGGCAGGAACTTCCTGATTATCTGGGGAAAATGACAAAAAACGGGTGGATCGCGCCATCTGAGTGCAGATGGGATATGTATCCGAACGAAGCATACCTTCAGTATGTGGTGCAGATGCCGTCGGAAAACAGCAGCTGGATCTTTACCGTTTCAGAAAAGGAGCTGGCAAATCGCCTGGAGCTTGAAAATACCGACACCTTCCTGTTTGATGAAAACGGCAAGCAGTTGTATCCCTTTTCCGGCACGCAGGAGGAGCTGGCTTCGGATCCGGACCGATTCTATAAAATTGAGGCGGACGGCGCTGACGGGAACATAAACCTCGTCCGATATGTGGATATCGACAGCCTGTTTGCCGAGGCGGACAGGATGAGGACCATTTTCCTGGCGGGCCTGTTTTTGGTCATGGCGGTGGGCGGAGGAATGGTTTTTGTTTTTTCGTTCCGTTATAACAAACCGATCGTGGAGCTGCGAAAATTCTGTGAAAGCAAGGTGGAGAATCTGCCTCATACGCTGAACGGGATCGATGCTTCACGTTTTGTCGTCCGAAAAATGGAAGAACAGATGAAGGAATTGGAGAAGCGTCGAAAAAGGGAAAACCTCATGCTTCAGCTCATTTATGGCAGGGAATATCCGGAAGAATCGCTCACAGAACAGCTTCATTCCCTGGGGATGTTCCGGAATGCGGAAAACTACCGGGTGATTCTGATGGAGCAGGAGGACGGCGGAGATCTGCCGTTTGATGTGAACATGAACCCGGAATACCTGTCGGTAAGGGAAGATGAGACATATATGATGCGGTATGCTTCCGGGAAAATGGAAATCGGGATCATCGGAATGTCGGAGGAAGGCGACTCGCAGTTCATGGAAAAGCTGGAGGAAGCCGTTTCTGAGATAGAAGAATTGACAGGGCGGAAGGTTGTCTTCTATGTGGGGAAAAAATACAGGGAGCTGAACCAGATTTATCTGTCCTACAGAGAAGCTCTGGCAGCCAGGAAAAACAGCCAGCAACCAGACAGGCAAAGCGTCGTTTATTATGAAGAAAGAAAAGATCCCGCGGCGGAAAAATTTGTATATCCCTACCTGGAGCTGGATTCCCTCTATGATATGATCGTCAAGGCTGATTTTGAAAAGATAGAGCTGATCACGGAGACGCTTCTGGACAATCTTACGAGACAGTCGGGAAATCTGGTCATCTGCTCCATTTTATTTGGAGATATCTTAAAGACCTATCACCGCGCGTTGGAAAAGCTGGGGATCAGGGACGCCGGGCTGGAAGAATTGATGGATATCAGCGGATACCTACCAGGGGGGGGTAAAGAGATGGCAGACCGGATCCGGTTTCTCAGAGAACAGGTTCAGATATGCCTGGAAAAGGATAAGCCGGATATCCCGGAAGACAGCATGGCTGCGAAAGTGCTCTCCTACATCGATCAGAACAGAAATAACCGGGATTTATGCGCGAGCATGGTGGCGGATTATTTTCATATCTCCGCATCCAATCTGAGCCACCAGGTCAAGGCTATGACGGGGCGCAACGTTTCCGATTATATCGCGGAGAGAAAAATGGTCTATGCGCAGGAGCTTTTGAGGGAGACAGATTATAGCGTCCAGGAGATCGCCGACATGGTGGGATACAGCCAGACAGCAAGCTTTATCCGAAAATTCAAGAAATATTTTTCTATGACGCCATTGGAGTATCGGGCGGCCAGCAGAAGAAAATAAGCGCTGTGTTGCAGCAGGGAAAGGAAAATGTGATGAGTGGAATTCAGTTTTTTACCGATAAAAATCATACTATGACAAGGCAGGAGATATTTCCCGCATCCTTTATCGCGGGGGCAATGACGCTGGAGATATCGGAAAAGCCGGTAAATTCAGGATTTATGGGCTGCGGTGCAGCCATCACCGGGGCCTCCTGTTATGAACTGAACCAGATGGACGAAAAGGAGAGGACGGAGCTTCTGGGGAAAATCTATTCTAAAGAAGGACTGAACCTTTCTGTAGGCAGGCTCAGCATAGGTTCCAGCGATTATTCCGCGGAGCTGTATTCCTATGATGAGGAACCGTTTGATACGCAGTTGAAGCATTTTTCCATCGAACGCGACCGGGAATACATCATTCCCATGATCAAGGAAATCCTGAAGGTCAGACCGGATCTCTTTCTGTACGCCTCGCCCTGGAGCCCTCCGGGCTGGATGAAGACGGGCGGGCAGATGTGCGGCGGTTATATGAGGCAGGAATTCGTGGAATGTTATGCGGAATATATGGTAAAATATATCCGCGCATATGCCGAGGAGGGCATCGTGATCCGTGCGGTCACTCCGCAGAATGAACCGGAAACCTATCAGTTCAGCAGGATGCCCGCCTGTATCTGGCATCCGGAGATCGAAGCGCAGTTCATAAAGGCGCTGCGCCGGAAGCTGATAGAAAACGCGATGGACGTGGAAATATGGATGTATGACCATTCCTTTACGGGGACGGAAAGAGTGCTGTGGACACTGCGGAATACGGAAGGGCTTTCCGAGGCCTGCGACGGCGTGGCGTTCCATTATTACGATGGAGCGATAGAGGAAACGATGAAGGTGAGGGAGGAATATCCGGAGCTGAAGCTGCATTTTACGGAGGGAGGCCCGCGCCTTTACGATCATTATGACAACGACTGGTGCAAATGGGGGATCATGGCGTCCAAAGCGCTGAATTACGGGTATCAGTCGTTCACCGGATGGAATCTGATGCTCAATGAATGCGGCGGCCCCAATATCGGCCCCTTCTTCTGCGGCGGCCTGGTAACCAGAAACCGCGTCGCCGATACGCTGGAATACAGCGGCCAGTATAAGGCCTATCAACACATTGCGCCATACGTCACCCCTGAATCGGAGATTTATTCCGTCCGCCCGGACGGTTATTATGGCGGAAATATGTTCCAGTATCCCAGGCTGGGAAGAGGCGTTGAGGGATTTATGGCGGACAATGGGGAAGCGGGCAGAGCGCTGGTGCTGATCAATCCCAACGAAGGAAAAGTGCAGTCGCAGTTCCGGCTTGACGGCAGATGGTGGTATGCGGAGCTGCTTCCGGAAAGCATTTCGACGATTCTGTTATGAACCTCAAAAGAGAGGGAGATTTGTTTAGAAATGCAATGGAAAGGATGGATAAAAGGATGGAGAACAGGTTTCGGGGACGACGTTCAGAACAGGTCGCGTACTTTTCCGCCTATAAAGGGCATATCCACAATCCCGGCATGGGAATTATCTCCATGGCGGTCAGCGACCATATGGTAATGGGATATTGTGCTGCCGACAGGGAGAAGGCAGACCGGGAAAAGCCATTTACGCTTACCCGGAAGATGCTGCAGGAGGTGAACCGGCTTCCTTTTATCGATAATATCTATATCCGCGTCGGATGGAATGATGTGCAGAAGCGGGCCGGAAAGCTGGATCTTTGTCCGGCATTTGAGACGGCTGTGGAAGAAGCGGAGCGGTCCGGAAAGAGCTGGGGCTTTCGGATCATGCAGTGCTCCCCCAGCAACCCATCCGGGCATCTCATGCCGGAATTCCTGGAGGGCCGGATACCGATGGTCCCCATGCCGGATGACGGTTCCTACGGGCCCAGGCCCAAGCTGCGGCCGGTATATACAGAGGAATATCTGAAATACTGGGATGAGATGCTGCATCTGCTCGGCGAGAGGTTTGATGCGGACCGGAGCCTGGAATACGCGGATATATCCGGTTTCGGGTTCTGGGGGGAAGGCCACCACAGCGGGGATGCGGACGCGGGGGATCCGGCCGGCCTGAATGCTGTGCTGGAGCGGCTGATCGCGAGCCATCAAAGCGCGTTTCCCAGGACGCCGATGGTGATGAACCTGCATCTGTCCGAATGCTGGGAAGCCGGGCAGAAAGCATTGGAACAGGGGGGTTGGACGAGAAGGGACTGTTATTACAAATGGTTCCAGGCGCATCAGGCCCAGGACGGGCTGAACCGGAGAGGGGACGCGGCGATGATCTTTGAGACGATCATGCCGGGACTGACGATGGAAGATGATGAGGACCCGTCTTTCCGGCACAGCAGCCTTGGGACGGCGGACCGGCTGTGCGACTACGGGGCAAATTATGCGACGGTCGGCTTTAATCCGCAGGATACGCTGTATGCGGCGCATATGCTTCCCATGCTCTTTCAGCCCCTGAACGAACGGCTCGGCTACCGGCTGCGCCCCTCGATCGTCTGGAAAATAGAAAACGGCGACGGAAACTGGTCCCTGGTGCTCGGCATGGTGAATGACGGCTGCGCCAATCCTCCCGGAGAACTGACATTTTTGGCGGAAAGCAACGGGAGAAGCGCGCAGGTAACAGAAAACGGGGGCGGATTCGGGGGCCGGATGAGGCTTGTGGAGCTGCCCCTGCCGGAAGGGCATGACGATGACATTGCCGTGCGGCTGCAGATGCGGATGGGACAGAAACAATATGCCGTGCGGTTTGCCGCTGACACAGGGGAACGGGAAGCGCCGTTTGAACTG
The DNA here is from genome assembly GCA_019118445.1 of Candidatus Eisenbergiella merdipullorum. Lineage (GTDB taxonomy): Bacteria > Bacillota > Clostridia > Lachnospirales > Lachnospiraceae > Eisenbergiella > Eisenbergiella merdipullorum. The sequence continues at coordinate 19,488 of DWYY01000134.1, forward strand.
CATATACACCTCAATCATAAAGAATGGAATGGATAACAAAAAAACTGGTACAAAATGTACCAGTTTTTTTAGCGTGCGCAAGAAGATTCGAACTCCCGACCTTCTGATCCGTAGTCAGACGCTCTATCCAGCTGAGCTATGCGCACATATTCACTGTCGTTTCTGACAACATATTAGATTTTAGCCGATAGAGAGGAAAAAGTCAAGAGAAAATTTGAATTCCATGAACTTTTTTACAAAATTTGAATTCCATGAACTTTTTGAATTCCATGAACTTTTTCTGCGTTTTTTCGGAAAAGGTTTTGAGATACAAATTGAGGGATGATAATGTCCTGTACATAAGATATAATGAAAACAGCCGGTTCAGACGGCCGAAACGGGAGAAATTCGGGAAAGGAGACGGATATGAGATTTGTAAATGACAACGGCAGCCTGGTTTTTTATCATGGCGGAGAGATGACCAGGATCGAGGCATGGGGGAAGAATGCTTTTCGTGTGCGTTCCACCATGCTGGGGAAATTTACTGGAAATAACTGGGCCCTGACGGAAGAAAAGCCGGCTGCAGAGACCCGGATCCGCGTGGAGAAGGAAGATCTCCGGGTTGGAGATGCGGCCGGGGAGAAGAGGGAATCTGCGACGATCGTGAACGGAAGGCTGAAGGCGGTTGTGAATTTCGCAGGGGTCATAACCTTTTACCGGGATGACAGGAAGATCCTACGTGAATATTTCCGGATGTATGACGGGACGCTGTCAAGGGAAAGCAGATGTCTGAAGGTCATCAACCGGGAATGGAAGGGCATCATCGGGGGAAGCGAGTATTCTCTGAGACTGAAATTTGAAAGCAACGACGGCGAGAAGCTTTTCGGCATGGGGCAGTACCAGCAGCCTTATCTGGATCTGAAGGGATGCGTGCTGGAGCTGGCGCAGAGAAATTCCCAGATATCCGTTCCGTTTGCGGTGTCTTCCCTTGGATACGGATTCCTCTGGAATAATCCCGCGGTGGGACAGGTTACTTTTGGAAAAAATTATGCGGAGTGGGTGGCAAGGGCAACCCGGGAAATGGACTACTGGATCACTGCCGCCGAAGACCCTAAGGAAATCCTGAAAAATTATACGGACGTGACCGGACGCGCGGATATGTTTCCGGATGATCTGATGGGATTATGGCAGTGCAAGCTGCGCTATCGTACCCAGGATGAGGTTTTGACGGTGGCCCGTCAGTATCAGGAAAGGGGGATCCACATCGATCAGATCGTGATCGATTTTTTCCACTGGACGGTGCAGGGCGATTGGAAATTCGATCCCCGGTACTGGCCGGACCCTAAAGCGATGGTGGATGAGCTTCACTCCATGGGGATCCGGGTCATCGTTTCCGTATGGCCCTCCGTAGACAGGAAAAGCGAAAATTTCGGGCCGATGATGGAAAGAGGGCTTCTGATCAGAACGGAACGCGGCGCGGCCCAGACCTATGATTTTCAGGGCGACTGCGTTGAGATCGATGTATTCAATCCGGAAGCGAGAAAATACGTATGGGAAATCTGCAAAAAGAATTATTATGATTATGGCATCGATGCGTTCTGGCTGGATAATTCGGAGCCCGATTTCGGCGTATATGATTTCGAGCATTATCGCTACTGTGACGGCCCCGCTCTTGCGATCAGCAATATCTATCCGCAGCTGTACAGCCGCGTTTTTTATGATGAGATGAGTAAGCTGCAGAAGCGTCCCGTCGTCAATCTCCTCCGCTGTGCCTGGGCCGGCTCGCAGAAATACGGAAATGTGGTCTGGTCAGGCGACGTGCCGAGCACCTTTGAAGCGTTTGCTGATCAGATCCAGTGCGGCCTCAATATGGGGCTGGCCGGGATCCCATGGTGGACGACGGACATCGGCGGATTCATGACGGATGACGTGAACGATCCTGAATTCCGGCAGCTTCTGATCCGGTGGTATCAGTTCGCGGTTTATTCCGCTGTCCTTCGCATGCATGGAGACAGGGGGCCGTATGATATCCCTCCTCTGGATGACAGGGACTGGGGCGGCGGATATCTTCATACGGGCCAGCCGAATGAGCTCTGGAGCTATGGGGAAGACAATTATGAGATCATGAAAAAATATTATGATATCCGCATTTCCATGCGGGACTATATCAGAAAGCTTTATGAAGACGCGCACAGGAACGGTTCTCCTCTGATGCGTACCATGTTTTATGAGTTCCCAACGGATAAAAAATGCTGGGAGCTGCAGGATCAGTATATGTTCGGAGACAGGTATCTGGTTGCTCCGATCTTACATCTCGATCAGTTTGAACGTGAGGTTTATCTCCCTCAAGGCCGGTGGAAGCTTACCTCCACCGGGGAAATCTGTCAGGGAGGCGGTATGGTGACGGCTGCGGTGCCGATCGACTATATGCCGGTGTTTGAAAGGATCATTTGAAAGGATCAGCGGTCTTTTTTGAGCTCCTTCTTCACCACGAACAGCATGGTCAGAAAACAGGCCGCCCCTCCGATGAAGTTGGAGATGGGTTCCGCCAGGAACACGCCGTTGACTGCAGGGGTGACCACCCTGGGAAGCAGCAGGGTCAGGGGCGTGACGATGACCACCTTGCGCAGGATGGAGAAAAAGATGGCATATTTTGCCTTTCCAAGAGCCTGGAACACGGTCTGCCCGGAAAACTGCAGCGACATCATGAAAAAGCCGAAGTAATAGATCTGCATGGAAGGAACGGCCGCTTCCACCAGCTCCGGCTGGGTGTTGAAAATGTGGATGAAAAAAACGGGGAACAGATGCAGGATGCCCCAGATGGCGACGGTGTATCCGATGCAGCTTAGGGACATGAAACGGATGGCTTTTTTGATCCGGTCGTATTTTCCGGCGCCGTAGTTGAAGCTGATGACGGGCTGGGAGCCGTTGGTGATGCCGGATACGGGCATGGTCACGATCTCGCGGATGGAGTTGACGATGGTCATGACGCCCACATAGAGATCACCGCCGTAGGTGGAAAGGGTAGCGTTGCAGACCACCTGGACGATGCTGTTGGTGATGGACATCATGAAACCGGAAAGTCCGAGGGAGGTGATGCTTCCGATGGTTTTTCCGTGGGGCTTCATGGAGGAGAGGCGGATGCGCAGGATGGTGCCGTTCCCGGTCAGGAAACGGAAGGTCCAGGCCGCGGAGGCCGCTTGGGAAATGACGGTGGCGATGGCCGCTCCCTGTACGCCCATGTCAAAGATGAAGATAAAAACGGGATCGAGGATGATGTTTAAAACTGCGCCGATCAGAGTGGTCACCATGCCGATGCGGGCGAAGCCCTGGGCGTTGATATAGCTGTTCAGGCCGAGGCTGGTCATGACGAATACGGTCCCCAGCAGATAAATGGTCAGATAAGCGTCCGCATAAGGATAGGTGGCGTCGCTGGCTCCGAAGGCGTAGAGCAGAGGCTTTTTGAAAAGGAGTCCGACGGCGGTAAGGATCACGCCCGTGATCAGCAGCATGGTGAAGGCGTTTCCCATGATCCGTTCCGCTTCCTTCTCGTCGCCCTTGCCGCGGGCGATGGAACACAGGGGCGCGCCGCCCATGCCGAACAGGTTGGCGAAGGCGATCACGGCGGAAATGATGGGCATGCACAATCCCAGGCCGGTCAAGGAAAGGGTGGCATTTTCCGGAAGCCTTCCGATGTACATCCGGTCCACTACGTTGTAAAGAATGTTGATGAGCTGTGCCAGCGTCATGGGGAGCGCGAGCGAGAGAATGTTGCCGACGACGCTTCCTTTGGAAAAATCATTCCGGTTTTCAGAGTACGTCATAAATCTTCCTCTTTCGTTTTTTTCTTTTTTCTGTATAATGTGATTATAAGCCAGCAACCCTGGCTTTGTAAAGAAACGCAAAATTGAAAAAGAAAGAAGGAGTAAGAAGCATGGTAACTAATTTTTGGACTGGGAAACGAGTGCTGTTTCAGGGGGATTCTATCACCGACTGCGGAAGGGTCAGGGAGACGGACGATCTGGGACCGGGATATCCGGCAAAGGTGGCGCAGATCTATCGCTGCCTGTATCCGGGAAATGGGACAGAGTTCATCAATAGGGGGGTATCGGGGAACCGTTCCTGCGATCTGCTCGCTCGCTACGAGGAGGATTTCCTTTCCGTGAAGCCGGATTTTATTTCCATCCTGATCGGGATCAACGATACCTGGCGGCGTTATGACAGCGCGGACCCGACGAGTACGCAGCAGTATGAAAACAATTACCGGACGCTGCTGGAGCAACTCCGCCGTGATCTGCCTCAGGCGAAGCTCCTTGTGATCGAACCGTTCCTGATCCCTGCGGATCCGCAGAAGGAAACCTGGCATGAGGATCTGGCTCCCAAGATCCAGGCGGCAAGACGTCTCGCCAGACAATACGCGGATTATTTCCTGCCTATGGACGGCCTGTTTCAGAGCCAGATCGTGAAGGGGGCGCGTCCGGAGGAGCTTTCCGAGGATGGGGTCCATCCCACCGAGGCAGGACATGCGGTGATCGCGGAGGCGTATCTGAAGCTTCTGGGACTGCTCTGATAGGAAAAGCTTCCGGCAGATAGAAGAGAAAAGTCTCCTGCAGTTGTAGGGAAAAGAAGGATAAAAACGGAACGAAAGGAACGGTAAAAAATGGCAGCGCGTACACAGAGCATGACGGAGGGGAAGCCGCTGAAGCTGATCCTGGCATTTTCCCTGCCCCTGATGCTGGGGAATGTATTCCAGCAGTTATATACGGTTGTGGACACTATGGTGGTGGGACAGGCGCTGGGCGTGGGCGCGCTTGCCGCCCTGGGAGCGGCGGACTGGCTCAACTGGATGGTACTGAGCACGATCCAGGGCTTTACACAGGGCTTTTCCATCAAAATGTCCCAGGAATTCGGGGCCGGGGCCTATGAGAAGCTGAGAAAGACGGTGGCAAACTCTATTCTGCTCGCCGTTCTTTCTTCCGCTGCCCTTCTTCTGATCAGCCAGGCGGCGGCCAGGCCTGTTCTGGCGCTTTTGCAGACGCCGGAGGCCATCATCGGGGATTCGCTGACCTATCTGCGGATCATGTTCGCTGGTATTCCGGTGGTCATGGCCTATAATATCCTTGCCGCGATCCTGCGGTCCATGGGAGACGGGAAAACGCCCCTGTATGCCATGGTGATGGCGGCTCTCATCAATGTGGCACTGGATCTGATCTTCGTCCTTGTCTTCCACTGGGGCATCGCGGGAGCGGCCGGGGCAACGGTGATCGCGCAGGTCTGCTCCGGCATCTTCTGCCTGACCGCCATTCTGAAGCTTCCGGTCCTCGATTTTTCCAAAGAGGATTTCCGGATGGAAGGCCGTCTCTGCCTGCATCTGATGGGGCTGGGGCTTCCCATGGCATTTCAGAACGCGATCATTTCCGTGGGCGGCATGATCGTGCAGTTTGTGGTCAATGGCTTTGGCGTGCTGTTCATCGCGGGCTTTACGGCCACCAACAAGCTGTATGGCATTCTGGAGGTGGCGGCGACTTCCTATGGCTATGCCATGGTAACCTATGTGGGACAGAACCTGGGCGCCGGGAAGATCGGCCGGATCAGCAAAGGGATGCATGCGGCGATCGCGGTGGCGGTCGCGACCTCAGCCGTCATAGCGGCGGCGATGCTGCTGTTCGGGAAGATCATCCTGGGCTGGTTCATTTCAGGAAATCCGGAGGATGTGGCTGCAACGCTGGATATCGCCTATCATTACCTGGCGGTGATGAGCATATTCCTCCCGGTGCTCTACATCCTTCATGTGACCCGTTCCAGCCTGCAGGGAATGGGAAATACCCTGCTTCCCATGCTGTCGGGGATCGCGGAATTCATCATGCGTACCGGGACGGCAATGCTGCTTCCCCTGGCGGTCGGCGCGGAAGGGATCTTCTATGCGGAGATCCTGGCATGGCTTGGCGCGGACGTGATCCTGATCACCAGCTACGTGGTGAAGATGAGAAAGCTGAAAAGGCCGCAGCAGGCGGGTTGAAGGAGGAATGGCGGGGGCTGTGAAAAAATGAGAAATCATTTTTTCACAGTCCTCTTTTTATGCGTAAGCACATGAAATTTTCTAAAAATGCGTATAACTCCCCTTACCCCATAAGTCTGATGATTAAATGGCTTATGCGGCTGT
>DWYY01000014.1 GCA_019118445.1 Candidatus Eisenbergiella merdipullorum
ACTTTCTTTTCCTATATTTCAGTGGTGTTGTTCCTGTAATGTCAGCAAAGACTTTTCTGAAATGGTTTTCAGAATTAAAACCCACTAAGCGGCTTATGGTAGCAACGGAGTAATTTTGCTTTTCCAAATACTCCATAGCCACATTGATCTTGATGAAATTCTGAAATTTAATTGGAGTTTGTCCTAATTCTTTCTGAAACAAATGGTAAAGAGTGGACTCACTAACGCAGCACTTTTTCGCTAAATCACCAATCGAAAAATCAGTATTCCAATTGTCGGTAATAAATTCGATGGCTTTTTGCAGGGTTTTATCGTATGAGATTTTTGACTGCGCCATTTGAGGAAGCACCTTTTGCAGCAGTTTATAAAACAACGAATATGCTTCCAACTCTTTTATATAGTCGGTTGACAACAGATTGGCTATTTCTATCAGGTCATTCCTGATTTCTTTATCGCAATTAATGATTCGAGGTTCATATCTGAACTGCTCATAGTGCATAAAACAACTCACATAAAGCACTTCAATTTCAGGGCTGCCGTGCCACTCGGAATAACAATAAATATTCTCCGGAATAAATACGATGTCCCCTTCGTTTACATTGAGCTTTTTATTCAAATAGATATAGGTTCCGCTGCCTTTTATTATAACGCCAACCCGAGTTTTTCTTCGATTGCTGTTCCCGCGGCAAAAATGATAATGATTAAAGATATGCTTTGATGTGGAAAGCTCCGAGACATAAATTTTTCCGCCCTGCATCTTTTCATACACCTCCGGCACAGCGCAATTGCATATCTGCAATTGCAGAATAGTTACTTTTTTTGCAGTATAGCATATTGAACGGGGCTTTTGCAAGATGATACAATAAAGCAACTACAATATGGAGGTTTAGCTATGGAATTCTACAATAAAACAGCGATATCAACAGGCGCAGCATCCGGCATGGGCTTGCTTTTTGCTCAAAATTGGGCAGATCTTGGCGGAAACGTCGTCATGTGCGATGTGAATGAAGAAACTCTCCAAAAATACGTTGAGGAGATAAACAGTAAGAAGAAAGGAAAAGCGATCGGTGTTGTCTGCGACGTAAGAGACTATCGTCAGGTGTGCGCTGCGAGGGACAAGGCGGTTGAAACTTTTGGAAGCATTGACATAATGTGCAATTTTGCGGGAGGAACTGCAGTCCGTATGCGGAAAGTAGACCATACTCAGTACCCCGAATTTCCTGATGTGCCCATTGATGTTTACGACTGGGGAATTGATGTAAATCTGAAAGGTCCTTTCTATTTTGCGCACGCTGTACTGAAGCAAATGAGAGAGCAAAAAAGCGGTCTTATTATCAACATCGGTTCCATCACAGGACAGGAAGGTGACGGATACGGAATGGATTATCCGACGTCAAAAGCGGGTCTTATGTTTGGACTTACAAAATCCATCGCGCAATACGGCTCGAAATATGGCATCAGATGCGTATGCGTTTCGCCCGGACCTGTTCTGACCCGTCCGGCTATGGCGAACATGAAAACGCTTCTCGGCAGAGCTGCAGAACCGCAGGAGATCATAGATCTGATTCTGTTTATCGCCTCAGAGAAAGGACAATTCATTGACGGAGAAAATATTATGATCGATGGCGGCAGAAATGCCGCAGGAAGGCAGTGCTGACGATGAAACCGACATTTTTAAATCAAAACAGACCGTTGATCACAGGGATGATATTGAAGGACAATCCGGATAGTATAAGATTTGCAGTTAAAAATTCCATCTATGACGGTGCGGATTGCCTTGGTATACAGCTTGAATGCCTGAAAAAAGAGTACAAAACTGAGGAAAATTACAAAAAGATATTTGCAGCTTGCTCCGGACATCCTGTATATATCACCAATTACAGAGGGAACGAAAACGATGGGTTCTCTGATGAAAAGCTTGCCGATGAACTTGTTAAGGCATTAGCGTGCGGAGCGACGCTGGGCGATGTGCCTGCAAGTCTTTTTGACAGCGAAAGCGGTATGGGAATCGGACTTGAGCTTTCCATGAAGCAGGATGCCATAGACTGTCAAATGAGGTTGATAGATAAGATTCACAGTATGGACAAAGAGGTGTTAATGTCATCTCACGTTCTCAAATTTACACCCGCTGAAACGGTCCTGGAGATTGCCTATGAGCAGAAAAAGCGGGGCGCGGATATCATAAAAATAGTGACTGCCGCCAACTCCGACGAGGAGCAAATGGAAAATCTGAGAATTACGACACTTTTAAAGAAAGAATTAGATATTCCGTTCCTGTTTTTGTCGGGCGGCACACACTCTAAAATCCATAGAATGATCGGGCCTCAGCTTGGCTGTATTACTTATCTTGCAGTGAGAGAGCATGATGATAGAGCCGTACCGACTCAGCCTACGATCAGGGCGGCAAAGGCTGTGAGAGATAATTTAGACTATTTACCGGATATTGTTGAGTAAGGAGGTATACACATGAAAGCCATTCTTGTAAATGATGATAAAAGCTTACGATGGGACGAGGTTCCGAATCCCATTCTTTCTGAAGATGATGTTCTGATAAAAGTGGAGTATGCGGCTCTTAACCGTGCAGATCTCATGCAAAGAGAGGGCGATTACCCCCCGCCCGAGGGCTGTCCCGAGTGGATGGGGCTTGAAGTTTCGGGCGAGATCGTTGAAATGAGCGACGGAGCAAAGAATAAATCAGGCTACAAGATCGGAGACAAAGTTTGCGCCCTGCTTGGCGGCGGCGGTTATGCCGAATATGTTTCTGTAAAATATGATATGTGTATGCCCGTGCCAAAGAATTGTACAATGGCGGAAGCTGCAGCAATCCCTGAAGCGTTTGCAACGGCATACCTGAAATTATTTGTTGAGGGACACGCCAAAGCGGGAGATACATTGCTTATGCAGGCAGGTGCAAGCGGACTTGCCAGCGTTGTCATTCCCATGGCAAAGGCGTTCGGGCTGCGCGTTATCACTACAGTTATCAGCGATCCGGAAAAAATAAAGCACTTAGGCGCCGATCTGGTGGTGGATACGAGGGTGCAGAACTTACCCTCAGTTTTGAAGGAGGAGGAAGCCGCCGGCAGAGGAATTGATATTGCAATAGACTGCCTTGGAGGTCCGAATCTCGGCGAGTGCCTGCCTTATGTAAAATACGGCTGCCGCTGGATCGTGATCGCAGCGCTTGCAGGGGAAAGAACCACAATTGACCTGAAGAATATCTATAAAAAGAACATCAGGATCATCGGCAGTACGCTTCGTTCCAGATCCCCCGAAATGAAAGCAGAAATCCTCTCGAATCTTGTCAAAGAGGTGTGGGAAAAGGTAGCGAACGGCGAAATAAAGCCTACCGTGTATAAGGTCCTTCCGATCACAGAAGCCGAAGAAGCGCAAGACATCCTTTATCGCGGTGAAAATATAGGTAAGGTAGTATTGAAGGTTTCATGAAGATTGCAGCATCTTGAAAAAGCCGAAATTTGTTCAGGGGTTGACAAAACCGGCTTTCCCGCATATTCTGTATAAGAGATCAAAAAGGCATGGAACGGAAAAAAACAGTCCATCATCCGGCCGCAGAGAGGGAATGTCACCGGCTGCAAGCATTCCCGGCAAGGAGGGCTGAAGTGCATCCGGGAGCCGATCCGGTGAAGGAGAGAAAAGCTGCACAGCCGGATCCGAGTTGCGCTCGTTACGCGTAATTTAAGGGCAGAAGGCATTTTTTGCGCTTTCTGAATCGGAGTGGGACCGCGGCTCTGCCGTCTCTGGGAATTGGAGACGGCAGAGCCTTTTTTTGAGTGTATCGGGAGGTTCTGTCATGGGTTTGATCAGAAATATCAGAGAAGAGATCCGCATCATAAGAGAGCGTGACCCTGCCATCCATTCCTCGCTGGAGGTGTTCCTGTATCCCAGCTTCAAGGTGATGCTGCACTATCGGCTGGCGCACAGGCTGTACTGTTCCGGTCACTTTTTTCTGGCGCGCTGGATTTCCCAGCGCGGGGCAAGGAAGACCGGGATCGAGATCCATCCGGGCGCGCAGATCGGAAAGGGCTTCTTCATCGATCACGGGAACGGTGTGATCATCGGGGAAACAACGGTGATCGGCGACAATGTGACCCTTTATCAGGGCGTTACCCTGGGAGGCACGGGAAAGGAGCACGGGAAGCGTCATCCTACGGTGGGCGACAATGTGATGATCAGCGCCGGCGCGAAGGTGCTGGGATCCTTTACGATCGGGGAGAACTCCAAGATCGGCGCGGGGAGCGTGGTCCTGAGCGAGGTGCCGCCCAATTCCACGGTGGTCGGCGTGCCGGGCCGGGTGGTGAAACGAGGAAACCAGCCGATTCCCAGGGAGACCATGGACCAGGTGCATCTGCCCGATCCGGTGCGGGAGGATCTCGCAGCCCTGCAGAAGGAAAATTCCAGACTGGCGAACAGACTGCTTGACCTGGAGGCTCAGGTGAGGTACCTTAAAAGAGCGGAGAAAAAGGAGGAGAAACAGACGAAATGAAGATTTACAATACTCTGACAAAGAAAAAAGAGGAATTTGTCCCGATCACGCCGGGCGAGGTGAAGATGTATGTGTGCGGTCCCACCGTATACAACCTGATCCACATCGGAAATGCCCGTCCCATGATCGTGTTCGATACGGTACGCCGTTATTTTGAGCACAAGGGTTATAAGGTGAATTACGTCAGCAACTTCACTGACGTGGATGACAAGATCATCAAAAAGGCCAACGAGGAGGGCGTGGACTCCCAAGTGATCTCGGAGCGCTACATCGCAGAATGCAAAAAGGATATGAAATCCTTAAATGTGCGGCCTGCTACAGTCCATCCCCAGGCCACCCAGGAGATCGACGGCATGCTGGAGATGATCCAGGAACTGATCGACAATGGTCATGCCTATGTGGCGGATGATGGAACGGTTTATTACCGGGTGAGAAGTTTCCAAGATTACGGAAAGCTTTCCCATAAGAATCTGGACGACCTGGAGGGCGGAAAGCGTTCCCTGCTGGTATCCGGTGAGGAGCAGAAGGAGGACCCATTGGATTTCGTGCTCTGGAAGCCTAAGAAGGAGGGGGAGCCCTACTGGAAATCTCCCTGGTGCGACGGCCGTCCGGGCTGGCACATCGAGTGCTCCGTGATGAGCAAAAAATATCTGGGAGACGAGATCGACATCCACGCGGGCGGGGAGGACCTGATCTTCCCTCATCATGAAAATGAGATCGCCCAGTCCGAGGCGGCGAACGGAAAGCCCTTCGCCCATTACTGGATGCATAACGCTTTTTTGAACATTGACAACCGGAAGATGAGCAAATCTGCGGGCAACTTCTTTACCGTGCGGGATATCATTTCCAAATATGATCCCCAGGTGCTGCGCTTCTTCATGCTGTCCGCTCATTACAGAAGTCCCTTGAACTTCTCTTCAGAACTGATGGAAGCGGCGAAGAACGGGCTGGAGAGGATCCTGACGGCGGTTTCCAACCTGAACTTCCTCATTTCTAAGGCACAGGATAAGGAAATGGCGGAGGAAGAAAAGAAAAAGCTGGAAGAAGCAAAGGAATATACCACCCGCTTCGATGAGGCGATGGATGATGATTTCAATACGGCGGACGCCATTGCTGCGATCTTCGAGCTGGTAAAATTCATCAATACCAATACGGACGGAGAATCCTCCAAAGCCTATCTGTCCGCCCTGCATGAGCAGATCCGGGAGCTTGCCGATGTGTGCGGCCTGATCGTTGACCGGAAAGAGGAGATGCTGGATGCGGATATTGAAAAGATGATCGAGGAACGCCAGGCGGCCAGAAAGGCGAAGGATTTTGCAAGGGCTGACGCGATCCGTAACGAGCTTCTGGAAAAGGGGATTGTCCTGGAGGATACCCGCGAGGGCGTGAAATGGAAGAGAGCCTGACATTGTTGGATCTGATCAAACGGGACTTCGGGCTGGGGGAGGTGGAGCTGAAAACCCTGTCTCCCCTGACCCTTGCCTTTGTGGGGGACTGTATCTACGATCTCATCCTGCGGACCGTGATCGTGGAGCGCCATAATGCAAGCCCTAACCGGCTGCACCGGGAAAAGAGCCGGATGGCGAAGGCACCGGCGCAGGCGGAGATGGCGGAAGCCCTCAAACGGTATCTGACAAAAGAGGAGCTCGCCGTCTACCGCCGCGGGCGCAACGCCAAGTCCCATACCACAGCAAAAAACGCCTCCGTGCTGGATTACCGCAAGGCTACGGGGCTGGAAGCTCTGTATGGCTGGCTGTATCTTTCCGGGCAGGAGGAGAGGATGCTTGAACTGATCCGTCTTTCCCTGGACGAGCTGGGCTGGAAGCTTTGAAGATACGGCAGACGCCGGACATTTTGCCAATTATACGCTTTGGAGGAAAACATGCGATATCAGGAAATGACCATAGAAGGAAGGAATGCGGTAACGGAAGCGCTCCGCGCCGGAAAGCCCATTGACCGGCTGTTTATCCAGGACCACTGTCAGGATGGCCCGGTGATGACGATCAAACGGCTTGCCAGGGCGAAGGACATTCCCGTCAAATATGTGGAGAAGGAGCGGCTGGACCAGCTTTCGGAAACGGGAAAGCATCAGGGTGTCATCGCCTACGCTGCAGCCTATGAGTATGCGCAGGTGGAGGACATGCTGGCGGCGGCGCAGGAAAAGGGGGAGCCCCCCTTTCTCATCCTGCTTGACGGGATCGAGGATCCCCATAACCTTGGAGCTATCATCCGGACGGCGAACCTGGCCGGGGCGCACGGCGTCATCATCCCCAAGGACCGTGCGGCAGGCCTGACGGCTGTCGTGGCGCGGACCTCCGCCGGTGCGCTGAACTATACGCCGGTGGCGAGGGTGACAAACCTTGTCAGGACGATGGAAGACCTAAAGAAATACGGCCTGTGGTTCGTCTGTGCGGATATGGACGGGACTCTCATGTATGACCTGGACCTGAAAGGCCCCATCGGCCTGGTGATCGGAAACGAGGGAGAAGGAGTCGGCCGGCTGGTGAAGGAAACCTGTGATCTTGTGGCGTCCATTCCCATGAAAGGGGACATCGATTCCCTCAACGCCTCCGTGGCGGCGGGCGTCCTGGCCTATGAGATCGTGCGGCAGAGGCTGAGAAAATAAAGGAAGGAAAAGGAGATCTGACAATCGCCGGCTGCGGCCTGCCGGATGACGGGAAAGAGACGAAAAAAGGAGTCAAATTGAGCGCATTATACGGAGATTACAGCGATGAGGAGCTGATCGGCCTTCTGCGGGACGGGAGGCGGGACATCACGGATTACATCATGGAAAAATACAAGGGGATGGTGAAGGCGAAGGCCAGATCCATGTTCCTTCTGGGCGGAGACAGCGATGACCTGATCCAGGAGGGGATGATCGGCCTGTTCAAGGCGGTCCGGGATTATGACAGCGGCAGGGACGCCAGCTTTTCTACCTTTGCGGAGCTGTGCGTGTCCCGGCAGATGTATACCGCGGTGCAGGCATCCACCAGAAAAAAGCACATGCCGTTAAATACCTACATATCCCTCTATGGCGCAGAAGGGGAGGCGGAAGAAACGGAGCTTTTGAACGCGATCCCCGCCGGAAGCGAGAAAAGCCCGGAGGAGCTTATTATCGACCGGGAGAACGTGGAGCTCTTGGAACAGACCATAGAGAAGGAACTGAGCGCTTTTGAAAAGCAGGTGCTGGACCTGTACGTTACGGGAATGCGCACGCCGCAGATCGCAAGGGTGTTAGGCAGGGATGCCAAAAGCACGGACAATGCGCTGTCACGGATCAGGAGTAAGCTGAGAAAGGCGATAGGGGATGAAGGAAGAGAGAGGAAAGGGAACTAAGGAGCACATGATCAAGCTGAATTTTGCCGGAATCCATACCAGACAGGAGCTGCACCAATATCTGGAGGAAAAGCTGCAGCTCCCCCAATCCCAGGGAGAGAGTCTGGACAATATATACGATTTTCTGACCATGGCGGCCGGGCGGCTGCACATCATCGTGGAAGGAATCTCCAGAAATCATTCCAGGCTGGGCGGTTATCTGGACGGCGTGGTCAGGACGCTGCGCGCGGCGGAGGCTGTGACGGAGGGGCTGACGCTGGAGGTACGGGAGCAGATGGATGCGGATAAGGAATGGCTGGAGAACCCTGCCGTTGTGGAGCAGTCCTGCGCCTTCAGCCGCCAGGTCACAGTGGGGATGGAAGATACGCCGGTTCCCGCTTCCGGCCAGGAGGGGCTGATGTACCGGGCGGAGGGCATGCCCTATCTGCGCCTCTGCTTTGCCAATGCCGTCGATGTGCAGATCGATATCGGCGGCATCCGTTATCCCTTCCTGGAAACGGATAAGGACGTCTGGACCGTGGATCTGCCGTTGGATGCGGGCTTTTATTATGTCCATCTTTATGTGGACAACTGCCTGGTGTTAAGTCCCTTCCTTCCAATCGGCTACGGCCATTGCAGACCGGCCAATTATATAGAGGTGGGACCGATGGAGGAATTCTGCCTGATGAGGGATGTGCCGCACGGCACGATCCGTCATGAATACTTCCCATGCCGGGCGACGGGAAGGACGGAAACCTGCATCTGTTATGTGCCGCCGGGCTATGAGGAAAGCGGGGAGGACTATCCGGTGCTGTACCTGCAGCACGGCTTCGGGGAGAACGAAAGAGGATGGGTCTGGCAGGGAAAGGTGAACCATATCATGGACAACCTTCTGTCAGAAAAAAAGGCCGTTCCCATGCTGATCGTGATGGCAAACGGCATGGTGATGACAGAATCCAATCCCGGGAAGATCCAACTGCGGCACGAGCTGTTTCTGGAAGAACTGACGCAGGATCTCATCCCCTTCATCGAACAGAAATACCGGGTAAAAAAAGACCGGCAGCACCGGGCCATGGCGGGACTTTCCATGGGCTCCATGCAGACCAGCATGCTGATCGGAAAGCATCCGGAGCTGTTTGCCTGGGCCGGCCTGTTTTCCGGTTTTTTACATAACCTGGTTGGAAAACAGCCGGACAACAGCCATCTGGAGAATATCAGACAGCCGGAATTTTCTCAGAACATGAGCCTGCTGTTCCGCGGCATGGGCAGACAGGACAGCTTCTGGAAAAACTTTGAAGAGGACGACGCCTTCTGTGAGAAATACGGCGTGAAATGCGTCCGCCGGGAATACGAGGGCGGCCATGACTGGAATGTGTGGAGAAAATGCGTCCATGATTTCCTGCCGATGCTGTTCGTCTGACAGACGGGGCGGAAATCGGCCCGGCGAAGGGGGCAGTTCCGGCTTCCGGCGCTGTTTGCGCCAGGGCCGTCCGCCCATGGGCGATTCCCCTGAATAGGAAACCAAATGGTTCCGCATGGATATGCCGCACGGGCCTGTGCAGCATATCCGCGCCTATCATCCTTTTACGGAACCGATCATGACGCCCTTTACGAAATGCTTCTGGACGAAAGGATAAATACACATCAGCGGCAGCGTTGAGACGACGATGATCACATATTTCAGGGTATCCGCAAGCCCCTGGATGGCCGCTGCGGTATCCGGATCCATATTTGAGGAGTCGAATTTGCTGCTCAACAGGATCTCCCGCAGAAACAGCTGCAGCGGATATAAATCTTTGTCTGTCAGGTACAAAAAGGCGTTGAAATAATCGTTCCACTGCCCAACTGCATAATACATGGCGATGACCGCTATGATCGGCTTGGAAAGAGGCAGGACAAAGCTGACAAAATACCGGGCCGGCGTACATCCGTCCACACGGGTGGATTCCTCCAGCTCCGCGGGGATCGACGTTTCCACAAAATTCCGGATGATGATGACGTTATAAAAGCTTACTGCCGCAGGCAGCAGAATGGACCATACGGTATTCAGTATTTTCAGATCCCGGACCACGATATAGGTGGGGATCATGCCACCGTTAAAGATCATGGTAAACAGGAACAGCTTGTTGAAAAACTTTCGGCCGGAAAACCTGCGCTGCGCCAGCGGATAGGCGCAGAACATGGAGAGCGTCACGCTGATCGCCGTACCCGCGATCGTGTAGAAGATCGTATTGCGATAGCCCAGCCAGACGCTGTCATACTTCAGGACCGTGCGGTAATTTTCCAGCGTGAAATCCACCGGCCAGAGCAGGACCCGCCCGGCATTCACCGCCTTGCTGGAAGAAAAAGACGCTGCCACGACGTTTAACAGCGGCACCAGAACAATGACCGCCGCCAGGGTTACGAGGGTGATGGCAACAATATTGAAGATCCTGTCGTCCCGCCCCTCGCGGGAATGTTTTTTCCGAATTGTGTTTGCTTTCTGCATCATTTCCCTCCTCTCACCACAGGCTGGTTTCCGTGAGACGCCTTGCCGCCAGATTGGCAAGGAACAGAAGCACCAGATTCAGCACGGCATTGAACAGATCAATGGCGGTCGCGTAGGAAAAATCGCTGACCGTGGAGCCGGACAGACCGATCCGGTACACGTAGGTGGATATCAGCTCGGAATATTCCAGGTTCAGGTTGTTCTGCATCAGGAAAGCCTTCTCAAAGCCGACGGACATGATGCCCCCCATTCCCATCACGGCCAGGATCACGATCGTGGGAATCAGATAGGGCAGATCCACATGCCATATCCTCTGAAGCCTGGAGGCCCCGTCCAGCTGGGCGGCTTCATGCAGTCCCGCATCCACTCCCGACAGAGTCGCTATGTAAATGATGGCGTTCCATCCGAAATTCTGCCAGACAGCGCTCCATGCGTACAGATGCCGGAAGGCTTTGGGATTCCCGAAAATATCCGGAGGGTATTCCCCAAAAATATTTTCATACAGGATCCCGTAAAGACCGATCCGGTTATTGAGAAGCTGCATCAGGATACCCACCAGCACGACCACCGAGATGAAATGGGGCAGGGTGACGATGGTCTGCGTTACCTTTTTAAAACGCGGCTTTTCGATCGCATTGTAGATCAGCGCAAAGGCAAGGGGGATGATGGTGTTCAGGACAAAGCCGTAAACGGACAGGAAGAAGGTGTTTTTTACCACCCTTTCAAACTGATAGGATTTGATAAATTTGATCACATTTTCCAGTCCCACCCAGGGGCTGTTCCAGATACCGCCTCTCGGCGTATAATCCCGGAACGCGATCTGCAGGCCTGCCATGGGAAAAAATTTGAAAATGATAAAATAAGCGAGGGGGAGCAGTATGAACAGATAATACTGCCAGTCCCTCTTGATGACGGTTTTTAATTTTTTTAATCTCATACGCCTCTCCCGATTATAGGAAACGGCCTCACAGGAGGCCGTTTCCCGATACCTATACATCAGATTATTTGTACATGCGGTCATATGCTGTCTGGACTACTTCAAGATACTGACTGAGCCCGATGTTGTCGATTTCCGCAAGATAGCTGTCCCAATCCGCGTCAATATCCTTGGAGCCGGTCACAAAGCTGGCCATGTTTTCATCAACATAGGTCTTCAGCACGGATTCGATCTCCGCGATAGCATCCGACTCCTCCGTCGTATAGATCAGCTTTGGGATCACTTCCGCAGGCTGATGGCCGGCAGTCTGATAGAGAGAGGCCGCCTCATTAAAGAGCTGCGTATATACATCGCTTCCGCCGGCAATGATGCCCAGGCCGTTGGCAATTCCGTACTGGCGCACATACGGTCCGGTCTGTCTCCAGCTTCCGTTCGTCACTTCCGTGCCTCCCCAGAAAGCGGCGTCGTCGTATGCGACGATGGACAGGTTAAACCCTTCCACAGAGGATACATAATCGGAGATATTCTCCACGTTCTCCGCGTAATCCCAGTCCACGCCTTCCTCGCCCCAGCGCTGGCTGATGCCGATGTATTCGCTGCTCAGCAGATCGCCGATGCGGAAAGCCGCTTCCGGATTGCTGCAGTTGGAGGTGACCACCATTGCGATGCTTGCAACAGACGGCGTGTAAATGGAATAGTTTATCCCTTCCGGGCCGGTCAGTGTATCGATGCAGACGTAATCCGTCTGCCGGTCAGTGCCTGATTCCACCATATCGGCGGCGGCATAGACGAAGGAGAACACGGTGGGATCTTCGCTGTTGATCAGTGTCTTAAACTGTTCGTCGGACATGGTCAGGCTCTCCGGGGCGATCAGTCCCTCGTCGAACATCTGCTTCAGGTATCTCAGCCCTTCCTTCCACTCATCCGTGGTATAGGCTGCGGAAACGCTGCCGTCTTCCACCACTCTGTACTGGGGATCGCCGGCATACGCAAACGCGCTCATCAAAACCTTCCAATATGCGGAATACATTCCCACGGAACCCAGCATACCGATCTCGTCCTTCTTGCCGTTCCCGTTTAAATCCGTCTCGGCGACCAGCTTCAGCAGTTCATAGAATTCTTCCGTCGTGGTGGGAACTTCCTGTCCCAGCGCCTCAAGCCAGGGCTGATAAATCCAGAGCTTACTAAAATACTCGTTTCCGTAGGACTGATTATAGGTTGCGACGCCATAGATATTTCCGTCCGGGGAAACGATCTGCTGGGTATAGTCCACCCCGGTCCGTTCCTTGGCTTCATTGATGTTCACGGCCAGCTCCGGATCATTATAATAGTCGGTCAGCGGAAGGATGCTGCCCGCCTCCGCCCAGGACCATACAGAGCTATCGGAAAAGCCTCCGGAGAAAATGATATCGGGAAGCTCATCCGGGCTGCCCGCGGTCAACGCCATATTCACCTTCGTCGTATAATCTTCAGAAGAGAGCGGGACCATTTCCAGATCATAGCCCGTCTGTTCCTCCAGATAAAGGGTCATGGCATTCGTGTTCCAGTCTTCAATTCGGATATTATCGGGCACCCAGGCTGTCAGAGTAACAGCTCCCTCGCTGCCGCTGTCATTGCTGTCAGCCGTGTCATCGGAACTGCCGGCGGTTTCCGCCGCAGCCGTATTATCGGAACCGGCCGCGCTGCTGCCGGTGTTTCCGTTATCGGAAGAACTTCCGGAAGAGCTTCCTCCGCAGGCGGAGAGTGACGAGACCGCAAATACCATGCTCAGTAGGATCGCGACTGTTTTAAGTTTCTTTTTCAATACTTTGTACCCCTTTCTTTCATAAATATTGTTGCAGACGTCTGATAGTGCTGATTATATTTGCCGCGCCATCCGCCCACAAGCGGAAATAAGGAAAGACGGGGCAGTTTTCTGATTTTCCGCATTTTCTTTTTTTCATTTTTTCCTTATTCAGGCCATTTCCGGCGCCATATTGTGTGCAGATTGCTGTCATTATTTGTCAAAACAGAATTTTTTTGATATGATAGGGACGTAGCTATGCCAGATGCCCAGAGGAGCGGAAATGATGAAGTTAAGTTATACCACGGCCATCAAAATACACCATTTGAGAAGCATCGCTAATTATTTGCTTATTTTCGCCGTTTTATCCAATCTCTTATACGTTCCGTGCTACTTTTACATGCGCCAGATCAACCGTACCAATATCATTGCTCATTACCAGGAGAATCTGAACAGCGGCATGCAGATCCTGGACGCTTCCATTGAATCGGCTTTCGCCTTTGGGATCCTTCTGTCAGAAGACGACGCCTATAAAAAAATATACTACAGCAATCCCGACATCGACCGTAACGTGCTCAACGATCTTCGCAAGGTCATAAGGACCTATACGACGCTCCCCTACAGCTTTGTTTCAAATTTCGGATTGATCCAGAACGGCAGCCTTCTCTTCAACAAGAGCCATGTTTTCTTTTCCCGGGAATATCTCACATCGGATTACTATTTCCGCTGTGATGACGAAGATTATTTTAACAAATTTACGAACGCATACTGCTTCCTTCCCGCCGAGCACTTTACCCTGGCTCCCATGGAAAGCTATGATGCGGTGACCCTGGGGTACCGTTGTTCGGCGAGTAAGGAAATCTATTTTTTTGTCCTCTATCCCGTACAGGAGCTGTTATCCCTTTTTGTCAGCGATGAGGTTGTGGACACCGGCAATATTGCGGTCTATTATGGCGATACTCTGTTATTTTCCAGCGAAAATCTGCCGGAAGGCAGGTTTGAACGCCTGACGGTTTCCAGCAGTGCCAGCCCGGAGCTTCGTGTGGAGCTGCAGCTATCAGAACGCTTTATCGACGCGGACCTGACCGGCTTTAAACATCTGGTGCAGATCTTTTTGATCATTATCCTGCTGACCATGTGCCTGTGGGTGGCGCTTTTTTCCTGGAGACTGGCAATCCCCTTCAATAAGATCAGTAAGACTATGCACGAAGCCGGAAATTTTCCCATGGAGTCCTCTGCGGGAAACTCCATTGATATCATGGTGGAGAGCATCCGGAAAATGGGGATAAAATTATCGGATTATGACAAGATCATCGAGTCGCAAAAGGAAAGCAACCGGATGCATCTTCTGGAAAAGGCGCTCTACCGGGGCCTGTATGACGAGGCTTCCCGGCGCTCCTTTGCCGAAGCTTTCCCGGACTTTCCTGCCCGCTGGCAGCTGGTGCTGATCCAGTATACAGCCAATGATACTGTCGTGGAAACGGACTCCATACAGCTTCTGCTGACCCAGTACTTTCAGCAGTCCTTTGCGGATATCATCCTGCTTTCTTACAGTCAGGACAGCCTGCTTGCGTTCTTTCCTGTAAAGGAAGGCGTTCTTCTGTCTGACGAACTGGAAGGCAGGCGAAATGAGATTCAGGAACAATATCCGATTTCCATCAGCTTTGTGACAAGCCGGATGTATGACAGCTATAACAGCCTGCCGGACGCTTTGCAGGAGCTTGAATATTCGTCATTTGCACAGCCGCAGCTTTCTTCCGCCGACCTGCAGGCGAATCTGCCGATCTCGATCCAGCAGATCCAGACCATTTATCTCGCTTTATCAAACGGCGATGAACAGATGGCTGTCTCTGCGTTAAGGAGCAGCTTTTCGGGTCCTCCGGATGGGGTCATGGCAAAGTATACGCATCAGATGATCGCCTATACCCTCACCAGGATCAAGATTGAAAACAATATCCTGGATGTTCCTATTCCGACTTTTAATAAGGAGAATGCCGTCCATCTGTTTGAAGTGGAATTTCCCCGGTGCTTCGCGCAGATTACAGCCAGGCTGAATGAACAGCACGACAGTCAGATGCGTAGCCTGGATAAGAGTATCTTTGCTTTTATCAATGACAATATCGGAAACCAGCAGTTGTGCATTTCCATGGTCACGGATCAATTCCATATTTCTGCACCCACCCTTCAAAAGCGCATACACGCCTGTGTGGGGAAAACCTTCTCCGCGTATGTGGAAGAGCTTCGCATGAAGAGGGCGCACCAGATGCTCCATGAGTCGGATCTGCCCATACAGGAGATCGCCAGAGCTGTGGGATACACCAACGCAAATTCATTTTATAAAGCATATAAACGCCATTATGGCGAAGCGCCGCGTTCCACCAGACAGAACGCTGTGACATGGGAGGATTGAAGATGAAAAAGTCAGTACAGGAGGAAAGAGATGCGGCAGTTTCTGCCGTAAGGAACTGCGAAAAGCCGGAGGAGCTGGGAGCGCTTCTCTGGCGGGTGATCGAGCTGTACGCCGAAGAACCTTTTTTTACCAGCAAAAAGCTTCCCTTTACTTATACCGTAAAGGGGCGGGAGCTGTTCTGTGACCGGAAGGAGAAGTCGATCACGGAGGCCACGGTGGTGCGCGCTTATGAAAAGATCCGGGCGGCGAAGGCGGCGGGAGACCCGATCAAAGGGCCTAAGAAGCTCTGTATGTTCGGCGCGCCCTATATCTGGGGAATCCTCAAGGGAACGGGACTGGCCGGGCTGGAGGAGGAAGAGGGATGAGCTGGTGGATATCCTTGCTTCTTCCACTGGCAGTTATACCAGCCTGAAAAAATTAACGAAGACATTTAAGAGCGTCAAGAATAAGTCGCTCAGCGACAAGACGATCAAAAACTATATTGACTATCTGATCGATTCCTTTATAACGAACTCAGGATCCGGGGCTGCCATGTTGATGTAGGCGTTATTGAACATGACGGCACCGGCATGGACGGAAAGCGGGAAAAGAAACAGTTGGAAGTTGACTTTGTCGTCACCATGGGAAGTGAAAAATACTATATTCAATCTGCATTTGCCATGCCGACCTCCGATAAGGTTGCTCAGGAGCAGCGCAGCCTGCTCAGCATCTCAGACTCCTTTCGGAAGATTATCGTAGTAAGCACGGATCAGAAAGTCCGGCGTGATGAAAACGGGATCGCAACCATAGGGCTCAGGAATTTCCTGCTGGATGAAAATAGTTTGAAAGCGTGAATTTATAAGATAATATCTGAGAAAAAATCTCATATAGTGTTTACAAAATTAAAAATCGGAGTATAATGAATGATGAAAAGGGATAGAAAATGGAGGCGGCGTCTATGTTATGTCAGTTTACGGTAAAAAATTATAAAAGCATTCGGGATGAAGTTACCTTCGATATGCAGGCCGTGGCTATCTCTGAACATGAAGACAGAGTGATAAAGGATAAAGATGGAGAACAGTTTTTACCTGTTTCTGCGATATATGGCCCGAACGGCGGAGGAAAATCAAATGTGTTAGAGGCTTTGCGCGCTTTAGCCGCGAAAATACTTCGCCCGTTGTATGCAACCAGGGATAATGAGAAATGCATATTTTTTCAGAAAAAACTGGTGATTGAACCGTTTGCATTTTCTGAAGAAACAAAAAATGCTCCCACAGAGTTTGAAATCTTTTTCCGGACAGAAATGGCGGAATATAGATATGTATTACATGTGAAAAAGGAGGTTGTGGTATATGAGAGCCTGGACCGCGTGAAATTAGATACTGGAAGAAGATCCGCGCTCTTTGAACGGGGAGACGAGATTACGCTGAAAGGCGTATTTTCAAGACTCAAAATCAGTGAAGGGTTATCTGCAACATTGCCAATGCTGTCTTATCTTGGAATCACTTACAAGAGGAATGAAGTGGTAAAGGATGTTTTGGAGTGGTTTGAGTGCGGGATTGACTTTTTGAATTATGGAAATCCCATAGAAGAACTCCGCCTGGCAGTATCAAATTCAGAAGAGGTGAAGCTGCTCATGCTGGAGATGATACAGGAAATGGATTTGGATATTGTGGATTTTCGTGTGGCTGAAGAGGAGAATGACAGAATCGATGTGTATACAAAGCATATGGTAGAAGGATATGAAGCGGAATTGAACCTGTTGGAAGAATCCAGCGGTACAAAGAAATTGTTTGGCCTGATGCCATTTATTGCCGAGAGCCTGCTGAGAGGGACGACTTTGATCATTGATGAACTGGATGCGAAGATACATCCCGTTTTGCTGCGGCATATCATTATGATGTTTCAGGACATGGATATCAACAGGGAGAAGGCACAGTTGATTTTTACATCCCACGATTTGTCCACGATGAACGGTGAAGTATTCCGCAGAGATGAGATATGGTTTGCCGCTAAGGGAAACGTTCAAAATTCCAAACTGTATTCCCTGGTAGAATTTAAGAATGAAAAAGGCGAGTCGGTTCGTAAAGACGCGAAATATGACAAGCAGTATCTGGAAGGCAAGTATGGCGCTGACCCATACCTCAGAAGAATCATAGATTGGGGGAAGGTGAATGCCTAAAAAAGCCGGAATGGAGAAGTGGAAAAAGAAACGTCTCCAGGAACATTTGGAACTGAAGAAGTATCGATACTATATCTTCTGTGAAGGTCAGCAGACAGAGCCTCAGTATTTTGCAGGATTCAAAAAACTTATAGAAGAAAATCCTATTTATCGGGAGATGGTTTTGATTGAGATCGAACCTTGCCAGGCGGAAACCATGCGTATCATTGGTATGGCGGAAGATTATGTAAAGGAAAATAAAATTAAAAAAGGGCAAATCTGGTGTGTTTATGACAAGGATAGTTTCCCGCCGGAACATTTTAATGGTGTGGAACAACGTGCTGTAAGTTTGAACAAGGATAATCCGGAATTGCAGTATCATACTGCGTGGAGTAATGAATGCATTGAATTCTGGTTTATCCTTCACTTTGCTTACTATACAGCGAATAATCATCGATCGGAATATATCTCTTTTTTGAATGATAAATTCAAAGAACTGGGCATTGGAAAATATCAGAAAAATATGAAGGATATTTTCAGTATCCTGATTGAAAAGGGAAATCCTAAGCTGGCGATTCGATATGCGAAAAAAATTATAAAAGATGGGCATGGAAGGACGCCAACAGAGATCGCTCCGGGAACAAAGGTGTATGAGCTGGTGGAGGAATTGGTAAAGTATCTGCCGGAAGAGATACAAAAAAAATTCAGGGGAGATGAAAAGACTGCCCATTTTTGACGAAATAACCAAACTTTTTTCTCCGCTCCCGTATCTATATGATGAAAAGAAAAAAGACCGGGCCTTTCCGGTCATGCGAGAGGAGAATGAGAAAATGAAAAAGAAAACAGTTGTCGTAATGGCAGGGATCATGAGCCTGTGGCTTGCCGCGTGCGGACAGGCAGGCGGAACCGTAGAAACACAGACGGAGCCTTCCGCGGTGGAGACAGCTTCTGTCTCCGGCGTGGAAACCCAGACCGGCGGAGAGACAGAAGGCGGACAGACGGAGACGCCGGTACAGACAGAGACTCCCACACAGACAGAATCAGCCGTACAGACGGAAACAGCGGCCTCCACAGAAACGCAGCCTTCCGGCGGCTACGAGGATAACTTCGCGGTTGACAGCGAGGCGGCCGAGGCGTTTGGAAAGAAGATACAGGATGCCGTCGCGGTGCAGGATATCGAGGCGCTGGCGGATCTGACGGCCTATCCGGTTTATGTGGGATTTACGGACGAAAGCGTGAGCGCGGCGTCCAGAGAAGAATTTGTGGCGCTTGGGGCGGAGCGCATTTTTACCCCGGAACTGGTGGAATCCGTGGAAAATGCGGATCTGAGCAGCCTTTCTCCCAGCATGGCGGGATTTGTCCTGTCAGCTGACAGCAAGCCGAACATTATCTTTGGAGTGGTGGACGGTGCGCTCGCCATCCAGGGGATCAATTACTGATCATTCCTGTTCACGGATTCTCCCACAAAAGGCTCATCTGCTTCTTGTACTGCATGGGCGTACAGGAGGTTTCCCGCTTAAACACATAGGTCATATAGGACTGGGAGGAAAAACCGCAGTCCAGAGCGATCTGGGAAAAGGGTTTGTTTGTCGTGGTCAGCAGGAACTTGACGGCGCTGATACGTTTGCTGAGCAGATAGCCGTGGGGGGTCTGTCCGGTAGCCGCGACAAAAAGATTGTGAAAATAAATTTTGCTCAGATGGACCTGGTCCGCAATATCGGAAAGCGTGATGTCCCGGGTGTAGTTGGAGTCGATGTAGTCCAGGGCTCTCTGTATCACCCGGGCATTTTCATGCCGGTGGGTTGTGTCCTTTGCGTTTATTTGGGCGTCTTTTACCAGGATGGATACGATATCTAAAAATTTGGCGGTAGTGCTGATCCCCTGGTTCCAGTCCGGAAGGACATAAGTGGAGATGAGGTCGCAGAACGCTTTTTTCAATTTTGAGGAATCAGACGGAGTATAGAAGTCTGCAACCGTATTCAGCATGGCGGCAAGCTCGCTGTCTTCCACGATAACATGGATGTAATAACACCGATAGGGCAGGTCCGTATGCCGGATCTGCCCTGGCTTTGCGCAGATGATGCAGCCTTTTTTGATCGGATAGGTCTGCTTGCCGATATAGGAACATCCTCCGTCTTCAAACACCAATTCTATTTCGTACATGGATACCTTCCGCGGTCTGGTGGAAGGTACATTTTTATGGACAAGGGAAGCGTCATATAAACCGGTATTGACGATCTGGGGCATGATACGCATAATTCTTTTCCTCATTTGAAACAGTAATTTTTCTAAAAAACAAAATAACATTTTACCTATCGACTGTCAAGTTGCTGTGATAAAATACCTGCAAGGAGGTGAGGTTAATGCAAATTGTATGGATGGGGCAGGCAGGACTGCTGATCGATACCGGAAATATTAAGATTATGGTAGATCCGTATCTTTCAGACAGCGTTGCCAAAGTCAATCCCAAAAACTGGAGGCGTGTGCCGGTGGATGAGGCATTTTTCAGGAAAGATCCGGATATGATCGTGATCACGCACAGTCATCTGGACCATCTCGATCCGGAAACGCTTTCAAGACTTCTGGATACCCAAAAAGCGGTGACGCTTCTTGCGCCCTATGATGCATGGCAGGAGGCGCGGAAATTCGGGGGAAACCATAATTATGTGATGTTTAACAGGGGGACCGTCTGGACGCAGGATGGACTGATCTTTACGGCGGTGAAGGCGGAACATTCTGACCTGACAGCGATCGGCTTTGTGCTGGACGACGGCGTACAGAAAATATACATAACAGGCGATACGCTGTACAACAAGGGAATTTTTGGTGATCTGCCGGAAGATATCGACGCGGTATTTTTACCGATCAACGGTGTTGGAAACAACATGAACATCGCCGATGCGAAGCGTTTTGCCCGCAAGACCGGAGCAAAGAAAGCGGTTCCGATACACTGGGGGATGTTCGATGAGATCGACCCTGCGGGCTTCGATCTGGAAAACGCGGTGATCCCAACGATATACGGGGAGGTTAAGCTTCAATGAAAGTGACGGATATCAAGCCCTTTGTGGTGGACTGCTTTCGCACGAACTGGGTGTTTGTCAAGGTTTATACCGACGAGGGGATCGACGGCGTGGGGGAGGCAACGCTGGAATATAAGGAAAAGGCGCTGCT
>DWYY01000135.1 GCA_019118445.1 Candidatus Eisenbergiella merdipullorum
GAGAAGGCGAGAAGGAAGGTCATATGGGAAACTTATCGTCACGCCGTAGAAAAAGGAGATGAAAACGTCTATTTTGTGGACGGAGAGAGATTCTATGGAGACCATGACCGTGAATTGTGTTCGATCGATATTACCCATCCGAATGATATCGGATTTTTGCGGATGGCAGATACGTTAGAGCCGGTTATCCGAGAAGCGTTGCATATAGAAGGGACATATATATGATCCCGAAATAACTATCTGAATTAAGTTTGAAGAAAAATGAAGGTAAACATTTTCCTCTTACGGTCCGTTTCCCTGCATGTTAGAGTGATAGAAGAGACAGAACTTCGAAGAATGAGAAGATGCTTCAGAAAGGGGCGCTCCCATGTGCAGACAGACAGGCTCTTAGGGCAGGAAAGGAGATGTATCGGAAGCTGGTCAATGTGTCGCCGGACAGTCCGGACAATTTTGATACGTCGGATGATGTTCTGATGCAGAGCCTGCGCACCCTTTCCGAACTCCTGCAGAAGTATTACGAAAAAAAGCCGATTATCCTTTAAACGCTATTGCGGACGGGGCAAAATGGAGAACTATATCAAGGAAGGAAAAAGCGGTTTCAACTTTGCTTCCGTAAGCAGTTCCTCCAAAGTTGTAAATGCGAACCAGCTTATGGTCCATGCGTTGGCGTATAACCTGTTTAATTGGTTTCGGCGATTGGCTCTCGCCGCCAGCATGCGGAAACAACAGATCAATACCATTCGGTTAAAAACGATGAAGATTGCCGCAAGAGTGGTCAGATTAGTGCAATTTCAATATTTTAAACTTTGCAGCAGCTTCCCTTATAAAAAGGAATTTTATGAGATGCTGGACAACATCCTTTATGGGTGATTAAATCGCCGCGAATAATTTAGGTTGAAGGTTACGAAGTGGCTCCGACAGGTTATTTAATCTGTCGGGGCCGTTTTTGGTGTGTCCGGCGGACACACCAAAAACGGGTGAAAGTCCCTGACCCGCCCGGCAGTGGGAAGGGTGCAGCTAATGGCAAGGGTGTCATCGTGAGGTGGGGGCTGAAGGAAGCCGGAGGCAAAACACTGGCCTGTAAAAGTTGCCCGGATAGGCTGTGAAGCGTGGATGAGGTTACCAAACAAACTAAAGTCCAATAACTGTACGGAACGCCAGCAGTAGACGGGGCAGGGATAAGTGGGAAAGAGCGTGTGAGTACCCGGGGAGGTCTCATGGACATGACAAGGGAGATAAAACATTCGCAGTCATGGAGTAAAGCTTGCCATGAGAAGTCGGCAGATGATATTGTCAGAGTAAAATCTCCCCTATCTGATTGTCAGGGAACTAAAAGAAGAATTAAAAATAGGAATTTGGTTTTAATTCGCAGAACCCCAACCGCGGACTTGTCCTTTTTGTTTGATTGTGCTAAAATGTGCAAAGATTATTTATAAAAGGTTGATAGTAAAACGAAAACGATGTTACTATAATTTTAAGAAGGAAAATGGGCAGGGATATCGACGGGGCCTGCGGCCGGCTGAGCCTCCGTCATATCTCTGAAGAAAGGTGCGGTTTAATCAGGTGAAAGCGTTTTCCTTAACGGATATCGGAAGAAAGAGACAAATGAACCAGGATCATCTGTATACTTCCCTGGAGCCTGTTGGGAATCTGCCGAATATTTTTCTGGTGGCGGACGGGATGGGAGGCCACAGAGGCGGAGGCTATGCTTCCAGCTGCGCGGTGGAGACGATCCTGGAGGAGGCGCGCGTCTGCGGCGACAAAGACGCGGCGCATATCCTCACCCGGGCGATCAGGAAGGCCAACGAGGTGATCGCACACCGGGCGGGAGAGGATGAACGTTTTGCCGGAATGGGCACCACCGTGGTCGCCGCATGTTTGGATGAGGACGTGCTGATCGCCGCAAATGTGGGAGACAGCAGGCTGTATGTGATCCATGAGGATGGGATCGAGCAGGTGACGGAGGACCATTCCCTTGTACAGGAGATGGTAAAATTTGGCGGGATCAATAAGGAAGAAGCCAGGTTCCATCCGAATAAAAATATTATTACGCGGGCTGTGGGACTGGAGCAGGAGCTTCAGGTAGACTGCTTCATCAGAAAGCTGAGGCCGGGCGACAGGGTCCTGTTGTGTTCCGACGGACTGACAGATATGCTGGAGGATGAACAGATCAGACAGATCATTGATCAGAAGAAAGATGTCCGCAGCGCTGCGCAGGCGCTGGTAGAAGCGGCAAATGACAGCGGCGGAAGGGATAATATCGCGGTCATAGTGATAGACCCGTTCATATAAATGGCTGTAATGAGGCTGGAGGAATGGAATGATTAAAATTGGAATGATGCTGGGTGACAGATACGAGATCCTGGAAAAAATCGGAACCGGAGGGATGTCGGATGTTTACAAGGCAAAAGACCATAAACTGAATCGTTATGTCGCGGTGAAGGTGCTGAAGCAGGAATTCAGCGAAAATACGAATTTCGTTTCCAAATTCCGGGTGGAGGCGCAGGCTGCTGCGAGTCTGATGCATCCAAACATCGTGAACGTATACGATGTAGGAGAGGAAAACGGCGTCCATTATATCGTGATGGAGCTGGTGGAAGGGATCACCCTGAAAAAATACATCGAGAAAAAAGCACGTCTTTCCGTGAAAGAGGCGGTCAGCATTGCGATCCAGGCATGCATGGGCCTTGAGGCAGCGCATAGAAATCACATCATACATCGGGACATCAAGCCTCAGAACATCATTATTTCA
This sequence comes from Candidatus Eisenbergiella merdipullorum, assembly GCA_019118445.1. Taxonomy (GTDB): domain Bacteria; phylum Bacillota; class Clostridia; order Lachnospirales; family Lachnospiraceae; genus Eisenbergiella; species Eisenbergiella merdipullorum. The sequence continues at coordinate 2,753 of DWYY01000135.1, forward strand.
AAAGAAGGAAAAGTTAAAGTGACGGATTTCGGGATCGCCAAGGCCGCGACCAGCAATACCATCACCTCCAACGTGATGGGAAGCGTCCATTATACTTCGCCCGAACAGGCGAGAGGCGGTTACAGCGATGAGCGGAGCGATATTTACTCCATGGGCATCACCCTGTTTGAGATGCTCACCGGACGCGTGCCTTTCAATGGGGATACCACCGTTGCCATCGCCATCAAACAGATCCAGGAGCCCATGCCTTCTCCCAGGGATTTTGTGCCGGAGATCCCGGTAAGCGTGGAGCAGATCGTGCTCAAGTGTACGCAGAAAAGTCCTGACAGGCGATATCAGAACGTGGGGGAGCTGATCGAGGACCTGAAAAAATCCCTGGTCACCCCTGACGAGGATTTCGTAAAGGTCATCGATACGGACTCGAACGCGGCTACCCGCAAGATCAGCCGGGATGATATGAACCAGATCAAGAAGCAGTATAAGAAAAATTCTCAGACGGAGGAGATCCGCCTGAAGAAAAATTCTGCAAAGCCCCCGGCTCAGCCTGCAAAGACCGGGAAAAAGAGAAGGTCGGATTTTGAAAATGAGGTCCTGGACGAGGAGGAAGAGGAGGAGTATGAGTCCCGGATGGAGCGCTTTACCACGATCCTCGCGGTTGCCGGGGCGATCCTCATCGGCTGCATCATCATTTTTCTGGTCGGCCGGGCGATCGGCCTGTTCCGTTTCCCTTCCTCCACGCCGCAGAACGGG
>DWYY01000136.1 GCA_019118445.1 Candidatus Eisenbergiella merdipullorum
CGGTGGGAACGGTCTGGGGACGCTGCGGTTTTGCGGATTATTCCTCCTTTTTAAGAAATTTCAGGAAAGAATACGGGATGTCCCCCACCAGCTACAAAACCTATTTGGGCAAAAGAGAAAGGCCTTTATCAGGAGTTTAAGATAAAAAGTTATTGTGGGGCGGGCTGTTTTTATGTTACAATGAATCGTAAAGTACGTAATAGTTCTGTAAAAAATGAAAATAGGAAAAAATATGAAACGGACTTCAAAAGCGGAAGAGGTTCTTGAAGAAAACAGAAAGGAAAAATCTGTCAGCAGAGCGATCGGAAGGAAGGCTCTGCTGTTTTTTGGCGCGCTTTTTATTCTTTTGGCTGTGCTGTTATGGCGTATTGCCGGCCAGGGAAGAGCTGGAGAGCCGGTCAGCGTGCCGCAGGAGGCAGTGCTGGCAGGAACGGCGGGAGAAGGCGCATATTTTCTGCTTTCCACGTTGGAAGCGGAAGCGGCGCAGGTACAGATCGATTCCTGTGAAGTGCTTCCCGATGGGGAAAATTTTGCACTGAGCGGAACGGTCCGAACGCTCCCCGTAAGCGATGACGGCAGATTTTATCTGTTCGCGCTGGAAGGCTATGAGGAAGCCATTCCGGACGGGGCGGAGCCGATCGCACAGACGGAAGCGGCGTCAGATTTTACTTTGACAGCGGCGGTCAATGAGTTTCAGGCGGATTCCAGGCTGTATGATAAATTTGTGGTGGCGGTGAAGAAGAATGGGAGGTATCTCGCCATAAGCACTTCGCGGTATATTACCAATCCCGAAGCGCTGGCAGATTATACGGAAGCCTTCCCTGAGACGGATTCCATCAAGGGGCTGCTGGTAGACTCCCAGAAGCTTGGCACCACGGAGCTGGATGAGCTGGGAGTGAAACATGCGGTATATAATGTTCCGCTATCAAGGCTGCTGGGTCCGACTACGGATCAGAATTATCCTACTATCATTTACACTTACAACGGGAAAGAGTATGAACTGAACGGACGTGTGGTCAGCGAGTATGATTATGCCTTCAGCACACTGACAGCAAAGGGGATCGTGACCACGGCGATCCTGCTGAACGATAAATCCGACGATTATCCGCAGATGATCCATCCTTTGTCCAGGGACGGAGACGCTTATTATTATGCGTTTAATGCTTCAGACGAAGAAGGGAGTGAATATCTGGCGGCAGTGGTATCCTTCCTGGCGGAGAGGTACCGGGATACCGAGCACGGTATCGTGATGAACTGGATCGTGGGAAACGAGATCAATGTGCGTTCCCTCTGGAATTATATGCAGTATGTGGATCTGAAAACCTATGTACGGGAATATGTCAGGGCATTCCGCATCTGTTATAATGTGATCAAGAGCAGGAACGCGAACGCCAGGGTCTATATTTCCCTGGATCAGCAGTGGAATCGGGAGCTGACCAGTGAGAGCAGCTATAATTCCAGAGATATTCTGGATGAATTTAATGCTCAGATCACTGAGGAAGGAAATATCGGCTGGGGGCTTGCCCATCATCCTTATTCCATTCCTATGACATGGCCCAAATTCTGGGATATGTCGGGGCAGGATGAGAGGCTCGTGAAGAATTCCGAGGATACCGCCGTGGTAACGATCTACAACATCAGTGTGGTGACGGATTATCTGCAGAAAAAGGAGTTCCTCGACCCGGAGGGAGAAGTGCGTCATTTTCTGCTGAGTGAGATGGGATTCACTTCGGCTTATGGCGAGGATGTGCAGGCTGCGGCATTTGCCTATGCCTATTATATCGCGGAAAATGATCCGTACATTGACGCCCTGATCCTTTCCCGTGAAACGGACGCGGCGGAGGAGGTTTCCCAGGGGCTGGCGCTGGGGCTTTCCTATCAGAATGGCCGCAAAAAGATGATCTATGATGTCTTCAAATATATTGATACGGATCAGGGAGAGAAATATACGCAGTTCGCGCTGGACTGCATCGGCATATCAGACTGGTCGGAAGTGATCGGGAGGCAGAAGGACTGATCCGGGAAACCGCTTCGGAGAACCTGGCCCAGGAGGATCAGTCCCGGCAGAGCGACAGAAAGTGCGTAAGAAGAAGGCTTCCGTCCGGCGTGTCCGGCCGCCTGTGGGAAAAACACATGCGTTCCGGATGCCATTGGACCCCGAGGACGGGAAGGCTGGTATGGGAAATGGCTTCTGCCACGCCGTCGGGGGCGCTCTGGATAATGCGTAAATCTCTGCCGGGTTCGGATATTCCCTGATGATGGGCGCTGTTGACGGGGAAGTTTTCTCCATATAAGGAGTGGAGGAAGCTTCCCTTCTGCGTGCGTGAGGAGTGGATCTGATCCCTTCCGATGTATTCATGCTGCTGCCTGGTGGGCAGATCCTGGATGATGCCGCCGCCAAAGCAGATATTGATCATTTGCATGCCCTTGCAGATACCGAGGACAGGAAGTCCTTTTTCCAGAAAAGAGAAAAGGAGCCGGAGCTGGAGGCGGTCCAGGATGGGATCGATGGATCTTGAACCCTGATTTTCGGCAGAAAACAGGGTGGGATCGATATCGCCGCCGCCGGGGAGGATGAGAGCGTCGTAACCTGCGGCTGTCCGGCACGGCAGGTTATGGCAGCAAGCGCCCAGTGCTGTGAAAGCGTCAACATAATTTTGTGTTTGGTCGGGTGTTCCGGCGATCAGCAGGTGCGGTGGATTCATTTTCTCCTTTCCGGCCATCGGACGGACGGCCTCTTTTTCCGGCAGCAGACAGAAAAACACAGGTGCGGAAAACAGGATGAGTATATGATAAACATATGCCGGAATAGAGTCTGAGGTTACGCTTGCAGTTGGGCGGAAGGACTGAAAAGTTTGATAAAAAAATAACTTTTTTCGTTCGTTCTTCTGCGGTATTCAAATCAAAAAAAGTATGTTATACTTGGCTCACAGGGCGGATGTGAGGGCTGAGTCATCCGCGTAAGACGGAAGCAGGACAGTGGCGGGAAATGTCAGTGTCCTGCCTAAATAAGGAAAAAATGCAGAGAAAAGGAAGGGGGTTACAGAAGAGTGAAACAATACCAGATCAGTGATGAATACCGTACTGGAAATGACAGGATCGACCAGCAGCATGCGAAGCTGCTCGATTATACCTGGAGGGCGCAAGAACTTTTTACTGATGAAAACATGCTTTTCAAATCCGACGATATCCGAAAGATCCTGGAAGGGCTGGAGTATTATACGCTGGTCCATTTCACAGAGGAAGAGGAATTCATGGAGCGACTGGGGTATGGAGAAATTGAAGACCACCGGAAACAGCATGATGATTTCCGGATGAGGATCAGGAGCTTTATCGAAAGAGTGCCGGAGCTGTCCCTGGATACGCAGGATGACATGCTGGGAGAAATCTTTGATTATCTTCAGGGGTGGTGGAAAAGCCACATTACCCATGAAGATCGGAAGTATGTGGAATTTGAACGGGAGAACGGTCTGCTCGCGGAAGAAGCTTAGGACAGCGTAGCCTGCGCGGCAGCCCCCGGAAAACGTGCCGGATGATAGGCGGCGCGCTGTTTCAGGAAAGAAAGGCGGAAGAAATGGATGCAGATCTATTGAAAATGAAGGAACTGGTCGAACAGTCGGACAATATCGTCTTTTTCGGCGGCGCGGGTGTATCCACGGAAAGCGGGATTCCCGATTTCAGAAGCGTGGACGGGCTGTACCACCAGAAGTATGACTATCCGCCGGAAACGATCCTGAGCCATACATTCTACAAAGAAAAGCCGGAGGAATTCTTCCGTTTTTACCGGGACAAGATGCTTTATCTGGACGCGCAGCCAAATGCGGCCCACAAAAAACTGGCCCAGTGGGAGCAGGAGGGAAAGCTGAAAGCGGTGATCACGCAGAATATTGACGGACTGCATCAGAAAGCGGGAAGTAAAAACGTGCTGGAGCTGCACGGAAGCGTTCTGCGCAATTACTGCGAGCGCTGCCATCGCTTCTATGACGCGCAGTATATCCTGCATTCTACCGGGATTCCCCGCTGCAGCTGCGGCGGGATCATCAAGCCGGATGTGGTGCTCTATGAGGAGAGCCTGGACAGCGATATTCTCAACCAGGCGGTCAGAGCCATTGCGGAAGCGGATGTGCTCATCGTCGGCGGGACCTCCCTTGCGGTCTATCCGGCGGCGGGGCTGATCGATTATTACCGGGGACATAAGCTGATCCTGGTCAACCGGACGCCCACGCCGCGGGACGCAGAAGCGGACCTGGTGGTACAGGGGAGCATTGGGGAGATTTTTGCGCAGCTTTAACCTGTGTCGCTCTGAAATGAGAGGTAAAAATGGATATTGAAGTTGGTAATATTGTGAAGCTGAAAAAAAAGCATCCCTGCGGCAGCCAGGAATGGGAGGTCCTCCGCGTGGGAGCGGATTTCCGGCTGAAATGCCTGGGATGCGGCCATCAGATCATGGTTCCCAGGAAACTGGTGGAAAAAAATGTCCGCCAAATCCGCGAAAAAGCTTGAAATCGAGGGGCTTGTATGTTAAAATATCAGTCCGTGATATATAAATTTCCTTGCTCCTGAAAAAGGGGCCAGAGACCAAAAGGAGGTAACTATGAGCAAATACGAATTAGCGCTTGTTGTGAATGCGAAGATCGAAGACGATGAGAGAAC
>DWYY01000137.1 GCA_019118445.1 Candidatus Eisenbergiella merdipullorum
GTTCCATTCGCGCTTCTTGTCATAGTAGATCTTTTCTGCATAGCGGATGGTTCCAAGCATCTCGTGGGCGTTGTAATTGCTGAAGCTGAAGCCCGTTCCCGTGCTCTCATACTCGTTATACGGCCATACCGTATCCTTCAGGCCGCCCGTCTCACGCACGATCGGTACCGTGCCGTAACGCAGGGCGATCAGCTGGCTCAGGCCGCAGGGCTCAAACAGGGAAGGCATCAGGAAAGCGTCGCTGGAGGCGTAGATCCTGTGGGCGACCGCCTCAGAGTAATAAATCTGTGCGGATACCTTGCCCTGATATTTCCAGGCAAAATGACGGAACATATTCTCATAGCGTTCTTCACCAGTTCCCAGCACGATGAGCTGGATATTGTCCTGGCAGAGTTCATCCATCACGTAGGCTACCAGGTCAAAGCCCTTCTGATCGGTCAGGCGGGAAACCACGCCGATCACCATGGCCCTGTCGTCCTGATTCAGGCCGAAGTCCGCCTGGAGGGCACGTTTGTTCTTGATCTTTTCCTTCCGGAAATTCACCGCATTATAGGTGCGCGTAATGTACGGGTCTGTTTCCGGATCGTATTCCACATAGTCAATGCCGTTCACAATGCCTCTCAGATCGCCGCTCCTGGCACGGAGCAGACCATCCAGGCCTTCCCCGTAGAACGGCGTCTTGATCTCCTCGGCATAGGTCCTGCTCACTGTCGTGATCGCATCCGCATATACGATGCCGCCTTTCAGCAGGTTAGCGTCCTTATAGGCTTCCAGCTTATCCGGCGTGAAGAACGACATGGGAAGGCCGGTGATATCCTGCACTTCCTTGATGCTCCATTTTCCCTGGAATTTCAGGTTATGGATCGTCATGACCGTTTTGATCCCGCGGTAAAAATCGCTTCCCTGGAATCTCTCATGCAGATAGACCGGAACCAGCCCCGTCTGCCAGTCATGGCAATGGATCAGATCCGGCCGGAAATCGATCACGGGCAGGATGGACAGCGCCGCCTTGGAGAAAAACGCAAATTTCTCGATCTCGAACAGGGCGTTGTCACAGTACGGCTTGAACCCGTTGAAATAAAACTCATTGTCAATGAAGTAGAACTTGATCCCGTCTACTTCCGCCTCAAAAATTCCCACATACTGGTTCTGCCAGTGGAAATCCATATAAAAATGGGTCCTGTAGTTCAGTCTGTCCTTCATTTCCTGCGTCATGCAGACGTATTTGGGCAGAATCACACGCACGTCATAATATTCTCTGTCAATGCATTTGGGCAGAGCCCCGACCACATCCGCCAGGCCCCCTGTTTTTATAAACGGCACGCCTTCCGAAGCCACAAACAGAATTTTTCTCATTGCGAATCCTCCCGTAATCAATCAAATATCCTTCTCTAAATTTCGGTTTTGTATTCATTATACATCATCACCGGATTGAAATAAAGGACTTTTTCACGGCGGCAGGCCTTCGCAGCGGTCCCGCTTTTTTCGGTTCTGTCCTGTTCAGTTCTTATACTGCAGCCGTATTTTGTCAGCGATCAGGGCAATGAACTCGGAATTGGTCGGCTTTCCCTTTCCGGTGTTGATGGTATAGCCAAACAGCGCGTCCAGCGTCTCCATCCTGCCCCTGCTCCACGCCACCTCGATCGCGTGGCGGATCGCCCGTTCCACACGGCTTGGCGTGGTCTGATATTTTCTTGCGATCGTGGGATACAGGATCTTGGTGATGGAGTTGAGCATTTCGATATCCTGAACGGACATCATGATCGCTTCCCTCAGATACTGGTATCCCTTGATGTGGGCCGGGACGCCGATCTCGTGGATCATATCCGTCACATCCTTCTCCAGGCTGCGCGGCGTCTGTCCCGCAGTCTGCGGCGTCTGTCCTGCCGCTTCCGCAGGCTTCTCTTCCTGCGCAGTCAGCTCCGCTGCAGATGCTCCCGCCGCGGGGACCGTGATCATGATCTGAAATTCTTTATTCGTCTTCATCAGGTCAGTCAGTATCTGCACTACCCTTTCGCTGTCCTTGCCCGTGTTCATGCGTAACTGTTCCATATTCGTCCTCCATTTTCCCAAAAGCCTTTTCTTTCTGTCTGTTCCTGCACTAATTATATAAGAGTGACAAAATATGGCAACCTTCTTTCGTCGCACAAAACGCGCTAAATCGTTAAGATTCGGCATCATTTCGACGCTCACATCGTCGTTTTCACGCGAAATGGGTTGAAATCCGGCGACAATCGACAGGTTTTGTCCGGGCCAGCTCGAATCCGCTCCGCTCCTTCTCGGCTGTCCTCCGCTCCGTCCGGGCCAGCTCGAATCCGCTCCGCTCCTTCTCGCTGTCCGGCTTTCGCCGGATAGTCCTTCCAAAACAGAGCGCCTCTTGTAAGCAAGCTTACATCGGTGCTCTGTTTCGGAAGGACTGCCCGGACTCAATGCTCGAGCATGTTTTCAATAAAAATCCCATAGCCTCTTGTCGGGTCATTTACGAGGACGTGGGTGACTGCGCCGATTAGTTTTCCGTTTTGGATGATGGGCGCGCCGCTCATTCCCTGGACGATACCGCCGGTCAGGGCAAGGAGCCGCTCGTCCGTAACGGTGATCTCCAGCCCTCTGTTGATGCTGTCATGATCCAGATGGATCCCGGTGATCTCTATGGTATAGATTTCCGGCTCGCCGCCCACGCTGCACAAAATTTCGGCTTCTCCTTCCTCGACCTCCTGCTTCAGTCCGATGGGCAAAGCGGCGGAAATGATCTGGGAAGCGGATTCTTCATAGAGACTGCCGAAAATTCCCTTATCCGTGTTCGCTTCTATGGTCCCGATGCAGTTGCTTTCGTCGTAATCGATCACCCCGGTCAGTTCCCCGGGGGAACCGTTCTCTCCCTTCGTGATGGATACGATCTCCGTCTTATAGAGGCTGCCGCTTTCCAGGTTCATCAGGGCGGAGGTATCCATATCGTTGATCCCGTGGCCGAGGGCGCCGAAGCTATTGTCTTCATCCAGCCAGGTCAGCGTGCCGACTCCCTGGGCGTTATCCCGTATCCAGATCCCCAGCTTGTACTCCCCGTTCTGATTCTGCTCAGGCTTTACGCTGACATCAAACTGCTGTCCTTCCCTTAAAATAGTCAGGATCATTTCCTCCCCGCCGCTGTCCGCGATGCGCTGCATGAACGCCGCTTTTTTCTCCACTTCTTCTCCGTCCACCTTCAGGATATAATCCCCTTCCTTTAACAGCCTGCCTGCAGGCGCGCATATCTGTCCGTCCGGGCCTTCAAATTCCCCGGTCGCGATGACGAGAACGCCTTCCGTCTTCACATAGATCCCGATGGGGATCCCGGCGGGGATCAGGGTCTTGTCGTCTATGACCTCCACCTGGACGGTCTTGAACGGGATCAGGCCGAAAAGCTTCAGCTTCATGGTATAGCTTTCCAGTTCCTCCGCGTACAGGGTAAGCGGCTTATTCAGGTCCACGGACAGGCTCTTTTGGGGAATCTTTCCGGCCACGGCCATTCCCGCCACCGGGACCGCCGCTTCTCCGGATTCCGACGTCTCCCCGCCTCCCCCGTTTGTCTCGTTCTGGTACAGCTCCCCGGATACGGGGACATTCAGATCAAGCTCCTGCTGTACGCCCGCGCGGATATGGATCATGCCCGGAACGCGTTCCCAGATCAGAAGCATCCAGCATATGAAAAGCGCCGTTACGGCACAGATAAGAAACAGGCATAAGATCAATCTGTATTTCCGTCTCCTTTCCAATTCCTCACATCCTTTCCCAAAAACTTGAAAAGGACATACATCTGCATGTACGTCCTTTTTATTATGTGAAGAATCCGGAGCGGATAATTTAGTATTGTTTTGTATTCTCTGCCATTTCTTTCAATTCCCTGGCGTTGGCGAGCGCGCTTTCCGTCAGTTCATCCCCACCCAGCATACGGGCGAGCTCCCTTTCCACCGCTTCTCCCTTTATTTCATGGATCGAAGTCATAGTGGAACCGTTTTTGGCATTTTTTTCGATCACAAAATGATCGTCTGCCATGGCCGCGATCTGCGGCAGATGGGTGATGCAGATCACCTGGCGTGTCTTTGCCAAAAGTCCCAGCTTCTGGGAGACTTTCCACGCCGTCTTACCGCTGATCCCCGTGTCGATCTCGTCAAAGATAAAGGTGTCCTTGTCCTCCTGCGCTGCCGTCACCGTCTTTAACGCCAGCATGATGCGGGAAAGCTCGCCGCCGCTGGCCACCTCGGAGAGCGGCTTTTTCGGCTCGCCCGGATTGGTGGAAATGCGGAAGGTCACATCGTCCCATCCGTCGGAAGCCGGCCGTTCCTTTTTCGTCAGCAGGACGTCAAAATCCACCTGATCGAAGTTCAGGTCGGAAAGTGCCGCGATCAGGAGCTCTGAAAGCCTCTCCCCCGCTTCCCTGCGCACCCGGGAAAGCTCTCCGCAGAGTTTTTCCACCTGCGCCTTTTCTTCCTCCAGTTTTCCCTGCAGTCTTTCCCGGTATGCGTCCGCATCCTCCAGTCTTGCGATCTCCTGTTCCCTTTCCTCCTGATAACGCAGGATCTCCGAAATGGAATTTCCATATTTTTCCTTGAGACGGTTGATCAGGTTCAGCCGTTCCTCCGTCTGGGCAAAATCAGCCTGGTCAAATTCCAGGTCGGAAAGATATTCTGAGACCGAGCGGTTAAATTCGTTCAGAAGTTCCTCGATATCGGAAAGCATCTCCACAAGCGGCGCCAGGGCGTCGTCATAGCCGCTGACGGAAGAAAGCTCCCGGAGCGCGCGGCCCACCGCCTCGGAGGAGGCGCCCTCCGATTCCGATCCGGTAAGCTCCCATGCGGCTCCCACCGCCTCCGCGATCCGGCGGCTGTTCGTCATCTTCCGATAGCGCGCCTCCAGCTCATCATCCTCGCCCTCTCTAAGCTGCGCCTCCTCGATCTCCTGCGCCTCGAACCGGGCGAGGGAAAGCGCCCGTTCCCGCTCCCTCTCATCCATGCTGCTCTCAAGCAGAAGCTTTTCGGTCTTCCGGAATGCCTCGTAGCTTTCCTTCATCTTCCGTTTCAGGGCCGCAGCCTCCTCCCCGGCAAAATCATCCAGTATCTCCAGATGCTGCTTGGGCTTTAAAAGCTTCTGGGAGTCATGCTGGCCGTGGATATCGATGAGGATGCCGGAAAGCTCCTTCAGGAGCCTTCCGTTCACCGTCTCCCCGTTTACCCGGCTGAGGCTTCTTCCCGGCATGATACGCCGCTGCAGGATCACGCAGCCGTCCTCCTCCACGGGGATGTCAAGTGCCCTCACCCGGTCCGCCTGTTCTTTTTTATCCAGCGCAAAAACCAGCTCGATCAGCGCATATTCCGCCCCCGTGCGGATCATGTCCCGGTCCGCCCTTCCGCCGAGGGCAAGGCTGACCGAACCGATGATAACGGATTTGCCGGCGCCCGTCTCGCCGGTCAGGATGTTCAGGCCGGGGCCGAAAAAGACCTCAGTCTCCTGGATCAGCGCTAGATTTTTCACATGTAAGCTCACCAACATATTTTTCTACCAGTGCCTTTCTCGATGAGAGCGCGCCCTCATTGCCCGCCGGAGGGCTGTCTGTCCAGGATGCGGCGGATCTTTTCCATCACCGCTTCTGTTTCCTCCACGCTCCGGACCGCCATCATGATGGTATCGTCTCCGGCTATGCAGCCCACGATCTCCGGAAATTTCATGGCGTCAACCGCGGCCGCCACCGCCATCGCCATGCCGGAAACGGTCTTGATCACGAGGATGTTCTGCGCCATATCCATGGACACGAAGCCATCCTTTAATACCCTCACGTACTTATCCCACAGATGGCTGTCGTCCTGCCGGAGCACCACGTATTTCTGGCGTCCGTTCCCCGCAGGCACCTTGGACAGATGAAGCTGTCTGATATCCCTGGATATCGTGGACTGGGTCACGGCAAAACCCGCTTCCTTCAGCCTGTCCGCAAGCTCCTCCTGCGTTTCGATCTCACTGGTCTCCACCAGCTCCACTATTTTTTCCTGTCTGCTCTGTTTCATCGGTCTATTCACTCATCTTTCTATGGAGACGTTCCAGGAATCCCGGCTCGCCCAGTTTCACGATCGACGTGGTCTTCCCGCTTTTTTTCACCCGGAGCTTATCCCCGGAACGAAGCCGGGTAAGCAGTGTTCCGTCAAAGCTGACCTCCACCTCCTGTGTGCAGCCGGCCGTTTTCCTTCCGATCTCCACCACCACTTCATCCCGGTCGCACAACACCACGCTGCGGGTGTTCAGGGTATGCGGGCAGATGGGCGTCAGCAGGATCAGGCTGGCGTCCGGCTCCACGATAGGCCCTCCCGCCGACAGATTGTAGCCTGTCGATCCGGTAGGCGTGGCAACCACGATGCCGTCCGCTCCGTAGCTGCTCAGAAGCTGCCCGTTCACCCAGATGCGTAAGGGGACGATCTGCATCGGGCCGCATCTCGTAACGGTAACGTCGTTGAGCGCATCGATCTGCGCGGTTTCCTGGCTGCCATCCCCCCGGATCACGCTTCCCGACAGCATCATCCTCCGCTCGGTCACATATTCTCCACGGATGAGCCGCTCCAGCGCGCCCTCCAGGGCGGAGGTCTCCACCTCCGCCAGATATCCGACCGTTCCCAGGTTTATGCCAAGCAGGGGAAGCCCGCTTGCCGCAGTCTCCCTCGCCGCCTTCAGCATGGTGCCGTCGCCGCCGAGCACGATCATGCAGGATGCCTTTTTCCCGTCTTTTTTGAGGAGATCCGTCTGGGAGGTGTCCTCATTGTCCGCGAACACGGCCACCTGGGCTCCCCGCTTCTCCAGAAAGGTACGGATCTGCTCCGTCACGGTCAGCCCGGGGTCCTTGGGCCGGTTCGTCATGATGATATAAAAATTATCTGTGTCTGTACCCATTTCCAAGTATCCCGCCTGTTCTACTCCACCTCTGCATGTGCCTGCTCCACAATGGCGGCGATCCGGTCCTTCCACTCCTGCGTCCGTGAAAGTCCGCCGCCTTCCCGTTCCAGGGCAGAAAATCCCTTCAGCGCTTCCGCCTCGGAAAAAGGCTCTACGCGCGCATCCTCCGCCTCATTCCTGCCGATCCAGATCAGATATTCTATGTTCCCTTCCGGCCCTCTCACCGGGGAAAAGGTCAATCCCAGTATGGAAAATCCCGCAAAAAAAGCGAAATCGACAATCCTTTCGATCACTTCCCGGTGCACATCCGGGTCTCTCACCACGCCTTTCTTCCCCACTTTTTCCCGTCCAGCCTCAAACTGGGGCTTGATCAGGCAGACCATCTGTCCGGCAGGCTTTAACAGCCTTCTTGCGGGAAGGAGGATCCTGGTGAGGGAGATAAAGGAAACGTCCACGGAAGCGAAATCCAGATCGTCCTGGATATCGTCCCGCACCATATAGCGGAAATTGGTCCTCTCCATGCAGACCACCCGCTCATCGCATCGCAGCTTCCAGGCAAGCTGTCCGTGCCCCACGTCCACCGCGTATACCTTCGCCGCCCCGTTCTGCAGCATGCAGTCTGTAAATCCTCCCGTAGAAGCGCCGATATCCATACAGATCCGTCCTTCCAGGGAAATAGGGAATTCCCGCATCGCCTTTTCCAGCTTCAGCCCGCCGCGACTCACATATTTCAGGGGATTTTCCTTCACCGTGATCTGCGCGCCCTCGCTGAACATGGAGCCGGCCTTGTCCTCTCTCTGTCCGTCCACGAACACATTCCCGGACATGATGACTGCCTTCGCCTTTTCCCTTGAGGGCGCATATCCCAGCTTCACAAGAAGCACATCCAGTCGTTCCTTCATACCCGGTTCCATTCCTCCAGTACCCGTTTCGTCACCGTCTCTTCGTCGATGCCGATCTCTTTTTTCAGAAGCTCCACGTTGCCGTGCTCCACATATTCATCCGGAATGGTGATGGAAAGGATCTCGGCCGGCAGCTCCTTTTCATCCGCAAAGGTTCTCACCCGCTCTCCGAAGCCGCCGCTTTCCACATTTTCTTCCATGGTCACGATCAGCCTGTGGGACACAGAAAGCCGCTCCACCATTTCCTCATCGATGGGCTTCACAAAGCGCGCGTTCACCAGCGTACAGGAAAGACCGCATTCCTTCAGACTCTCCCTGACGCGCTCCGCAGTCTTCACCATGCTCCCCACCGCGAGCAGAGCAATTCCTTCTTCTTCGTAGATCATCTCCGCCTTCCCGTATTCCACCGGGGCGCGGAACTGTGCCAGGCCGTCGTAGGCTTCCCCTCTGGGATAGCGGATGGCGATGGGCGCGTTGAAATTCACGGCAAATTTGAGCATATCCGACAGCTCCCACTTGTTTTTGGGAGCACAGATGTGCATATTCGGGATGGAAGACAGATAGGACAGGTCAAAAATGCCCTGATGCGTCTCTCCGTCGCTTCCTACCAGCCCCGCCCGGTCAATGGCGAAGATCACGGGCAGATTCTGGATGCACACATCATGCAGGATCTGGTCATACGCCCTCTGCAGGAAGGAAGAATAAATGGCGACCACCGGCTTCAGGCCGCCTGCCGCAAGCCCCGCCGCAAAGGTGACCGCGTGCTGTTCCGCGATCCCCACGTCGAAAAAGCGGTCCGGATAGGCATGGCTGAAGCGCTTTAGGCCAGTGCCGTCCGGCATCGCTGCCGTAATGGCCACGATCTTGTCGTTTCTCTGGCCCAGCTTCATCATGACCGTGGAAAAAATATCCGTGTAGTTGGCTTTCATTTTTTTCTTCAGCGGCACGCCTGTCTGAACATCAAAAGGCTCCGCTCCGTGAAACCGTGCAGGATGCTTCTCCGCCGGCAGATAGCCCTTGCCCTTTTTGGTGATCACATGGATGAGCACCGCATTCTTCCGGCGCTTCGCTTCCCGGATCACCCGCACAAGCGCACCCGTGTCATGCCCGTCCACCGGGCCAAGGTAGGTGATCCCCATATCCTCGAAAAACATGCCCGGGATCACGAGCTGCTTCAGGCTGTTCTTCGCCTTCCGGATCCCCGCCACCACAGGCTCTCCGTATTTCGTATTGCGGATGGCATAATAGATACCGTCCTTCACGTCCAGGTAGGCGTTGGAAGTTCGGATGTTGTTCAGATATTTAGAAACGCCTCCCACGTTTTCCGAAATGGACATGTTGTTGTCGTTTAAGATGATTATGAAATTAGTTTCCAGCCTGGCGGCGTTGTTCAACGCCTCATAGGCCATCCCGCCCGTCAGGGAACCGTCCCCGATCACGGACACCACGGTAAAATCCTCCCCCCGCAGGTCCCTTGCCTTCACCAGGCCGAGCCCGGCCGAAATGGACGTGGAGCTGTGGCCCGTATCGAAGCTGTCGCAGTCGCTTTCCTTTCTCTTGGGAAAGCCGCTCATCCCGCCGTATTTGCGCAGGTGTTCAAAGCCTTCTCTCCGTCCAGTCAGAAGCTTATGGGTGTAGGACTGGTGTCCCACGTCCCATACGATCTTATCCTTTGGCAGGTCAAGCACCAGATGGAGCGCCATGGTCAGCTCCACAGCGCCAAGGTTGGAACCCAGATGCCCTCCCGTCACGCTGATCTTATTTACCAGAAATTCCCGGATTTCCGCCGCAAGAGCCGGATAATCCCTGGGACTGATTTTCTTGATGTCATTTGGCTGCTTTATCTGATCGAGAAGCATGTCCGCCTCCATTCTATTTCTTCCGTGTGATCAAATCCTCTATCAGGCTTTCCAAAAATCCACTGCTGTCGTCCCGCAGGCCCTTCAGCTCTTCCATCGCCTCCCGGGACAGCCTTTCCACCTCTTTTTCCGAGCGTTCCATGCCGTTTAAGGAAACATAGGTGACCTTATGGTTTTTCAGGTCGCTGCCCGTCTGCTTTCCGAGCTCTTTCAGGCTTCCGGTCAGATCCAGGATGTCGTCCCGTATCTGAAAGGCCAGCCCGACCTTGCTTCCGATGCGCTCCAGGGCTCTTACCTGATCCCCGTCTGCACCGGCAAGCACCGCCCCGATCATCATGGGGCTCTGGATCATGGCTGCCGTCTTGTTTTCATGGATATAAAGAAGCAGCTCCTGCGTCACCTTCTCCGGCGAGAACTCTTCCGCCTGGGTGTCCGCGCACTGGCCGCCGATCATGCCGCCGATCCCGGACTTCGCGGACAGGATCTGCATCGCTCGTGCCGCGCGTCTTAACTCCATCTCGTCCTCTGCCAGCGAAAAAGCGGAAGAAGCGGTCTCAAAGGCGAGATTTAAGAGGGCGTCCCCGGCAAGCACCGCCATGCCTTCCCCGTAGACCGCGTGGGTGGTCTTTCTTCCTCTTCTGTATTCGTCGTTGTCCATGCAGGGCAGGTCATCATGCACCAGGGAATAGGTGTGGATAAACTCGATTGCCGCCATGAAAGGCTCCGCAAGCGTTTCCTTTCCCCCGAACAGGCGGCAGCATTCCAGAAGCAGCATGGGCCTCAGCCGCTTGCCTCCCGCCAGCACGCTGTAGTTCGCGGCTTCCGCCACCATCTTCGCATAGCCTTCTTCCTTGGGCAGATACCGCTTCAGGATCGTTTCGATCTCTGCCGTTTCCGCCCTGAGACGCTTTTCAAAATTCATCCAGTCCGCCCTCCTCATTTAAGACCAGGACCTTCTTTTCCACCTGGTCGATCTTATCATTGCATATCTTCAACAGATCCATTCCCTTTTTATAGGCGCCAAAGGACTCCTCCAGCGTGATATTCTCATCCTCCAGGGAACGGGTGATCTCATCCAGCATGGTAAATGCTTCCTCCAGGCTGATGTCTTCTCCGGAGCCTGTTTCCTTCTTTTCCGCTTCTGTCTGCATCCCGTTCACTCCTTCTCTTCTCCGGCTGCATCCGCCGGGCTCCAGGGCGAGGTTTCCTTCACTTGGGAAAGCACTCTGCCATTTTTCATATAAATGGTGAGCAGGTCGCCGGGAGCGACCTTTCCGATATCGGAAACCGTCCTGCCTGCTTCGTCCTCCACATGGGAAAATCCCTGGCTCAACTTGTCAAGAGGCGACAGGCCCTTCAGCTTTTCCACATAAAGGCACATCCGGTTCTTTTTCGTCTCCAGGACATGCTTCATCGCCGCATGCAGCCCTTCCTCCATCCGGATCGCCTGCATCCTCTTTTCCCTGATCTGATTTGCCGGGCTCAAAAACCGCAGCTTCTGCGCCGCATGCTTCAGGCGCACCGACTCCCGGTTCAGGATGACCCTTATCCTCCGGTCCAGCCCGTCCTTCTCTGTCTTAAACAGCTCAAGGAGCTGCCTCACGTCGTACACGGCGAGCTCAGCCGCCGCAGACGGCGTAGGCGCTCTCAGGTCCGCCACGAAATCAATGATGGTGGTGTCCGTCTCATGACCCACAGCGGAAATCACGGGAACCGTGCAGTCAAACACCGCCTGCGCCACCGCCTCATCATTGAAGGCCCACAGATCCTCCATGGAACCGCCGCCGCGGCCCACGATCATCACATCCACGCCAAGCTGTTCCAGCGCACGGATCCCGTTCACGATGCTGAGCACCGCCTGGTCTCCCTGCACGATCGCCGGATAGAGGATGATCTGCACGTAGGGATTTCTCCTGTGGGTGATGTTGATGATATCCTGCACTGCTGCCCCAGTAGGCGCTGTCACCACCCCCAGGGTATGGATATATTTGGGAATTGGCTGCTTGTACTCGGGAGCAAACAGGCCGCGTTCCTCGAGTTCCTTTTTCAGCCGCTCAAATTTCTCATATAGATAGCCTGCCCCATCTGGGAAAATTTCCTTCGCGTAGAGCTGATATTTTCCATCCCGTTCATACACTTCCACGCTTCCGCCCGCGACGACCTGCTGGCCCTCCTCCAGGCGGAATTTCAGACCCCTGCGGTATCCGGAAAACATCACACAGGCTATAGCTCCTTTTTCGTCCTTCAGCGTAAAATAAAGATGTCCGGAGGAGTGATATTTGCAGTTGCTCACTTCCCCTCTGACATAGATGTTTCTCAACATGAAATCCTGGGAAAACATGTTCCTGATATAGGAATTCACCTGCCCCACCGAATAAACGTTTTTCATTTATGCTTCCTTAAACAAACCGTGCCAGCACGCCGTTCACGAAGCCGGAGGATTCATCCTGCCCGAACTTCTTCGCCAGCTCCACCGCTTCATTGATCGCCACGCTGTCCGGGATATTGTCATCGAATTTTATTTCATAAACCGCAAGACGGATGATCGTAAGCTCCACCTTTCCCATCCGGTCGATGGTCCAGCCCTTTGCCGTGGTGCTGATCATCTCGTCGATCTGGGGAAGCTTTTCCAGGATCCGTGCCAGCTTCCCGCTGATATATTCTTCATCCGCGGCACTCGCCGCATTTTCCTCATCTTCAAAGAAAAGCCGGCACTGCTCCGGCATCTCCTCGATCGAATTAAATTCCACGCGGAAAAGCAGCTTGAAAATCTGCTCTCTCTGCTCTCTTCTTCCCATCTTTCCTCTCATTCTGAAGCCTTTATCTCCTGCCCCCCGCCTTTTTCAGGCGGTATGTTGGAAAAGTGCCTTCCGTTTTCCGAAAGGCACTCCCGCTCATTTATTGTCTGCCCGGTTCCATATTGACGTTCACAATACGGATATTCACATCCGTAACGGTCAGTCCCGTCATGTTCTCGATCGCGTTTTTCACCTTTTCCTGAACCTTCGCGCTGGTTCCCGGAATGTTGTAGCCGTACTCCAGGCTCAGAGCCAGATCCACCTTCACGCTGTTTCCGTTCACCTGGACCTTCACGCCCTTGGTCAGGCTCTTTACGCCTACCTTGCTCATCAGTTCATTGGTAACCTTCCCTGCCATGGAATAAACGCCTTCCACTTCCATCGCCGCAAGGGAAGCGATCATGGCGACTACCTCGTCCGCGATCTGTACGGAACCGATGCTGTCATCTCCCTGTAACACATAGGTATTTCTATTTGTATCTTTTTCCATAGGACTGCCTCCTTTATCACTATAATTCTGATTATATCAAAATCCACTGCCTTTGCAAAGTGTTTTCTCTCACCTTGATGCTATAAACGAGTACGACTCGGCCTCAGACATATTATAGAAGGAGCCAACCTCTAGTGAGGAATATTGTATCCAGCGATCGAGAATGTGCCAAAGAAATGGACACAGATATACCGGAACAGCGCTTTTGCTGTTCCGGCTTTATAGACGTGAAAATGCATTTTGCCTGGCAGGATGCTTTGCCCCTCCTGGAAGAGCCTCATAAAACACCTTCCTACACAGCAGAAATGGCAGACATTGTGAATCCGTGTATACTATATACATTCAAGCATCCAGCAAGAATTTATATTCCGGCTCCACCCCTGCACATGCGGCTAATTCCACAGGAAAACCTTCATCCCCCGGTCTTTTGTTGATATAATTATCCTTATATTCAACCATGGTATATCCCTTATCGATCTGATTATGGTAAAAAAACGGCAGAGGTACATCATGCAATATATTATTACTGATCTCAATCCCGCGGCTCCCTTCGTCTTGATAGATTCCTCCTGGTACACCTGTCAACTTCATAAAAGGCTCTCTTTTCGGGTCATAAAACTCTTCCGTTTGGTACCCGCAAATAACAACTCCGTCATATCCATCACCATGAAAGCCAGCGCTCTCATGGATATAATTGCCAATAATAGATGTCCCAGTCATGCAGCCTATGGTATAGATTCCTCCTCCATCACACAATGTCATCATACAACGATAAATATGATTATACAATATCCGATTACGCATACATACAGAAGGCTCCTTCCAGGGGGTAGGACGCTTGGGGCCTACAGATACATCGGACCGCCCCCATCCCCAGCCCAGGCTGATAGCGCTATAGGATACATCATAAATTTCATTATGGGAAATAGAGCAATCCTGTATATAGCCGCCAATAACAGCCACCG
>DWYY01000138.1 GCA_019118445.1 Candidatus Eisenbergiella merdipullorum
GAATTTCCCAGATCAAGAAGCAGATCGAGGAGACCACCTCTGATTTCGACAGAGAGAAGCTTCAGGAGAGACTGGCGAAGCTGGCTGGCGGTGTAGCGGTGATCCGTGTAGGCGCTGCTACCGAGACCGAGATGAAGGAAGCAAAGCTTCGTATGGAAGACGCACTTGCGGCTACCAGAGCTGCTGTTGAAGAAGGCATTATCGCAGGCGGCGGATCCGCATATATCCATGCGACCAAGGATGTTGCCGCGCTGGCTGATACGCTGGAAGGCGATGAGAAGACCGGAGCGAAGATCGTGCTCAAGGCTCTGGAGGCTCCTCTGTATCATATCGCTGCCAATGCCGGACTGGAAGGCAGCGTGATCATCAACAAGGTAAAAGAACTGGAAGTCGGCTGGGGCTTTGATGCTCTGAAAGAAGAGTACGTTGACATGGTAAAGGCAGGCATCCTGGATCCTGCAAAGGTTACCAGAAGCGCTCTGCAGAACGCGACCAGCGTAGCTTCCACTCTGCTCACCACGGAGTCTGTTGTGGCTGATATCAAGGAAGAGACTCCCGCTGCACCTGCCGGAGCAGGCGGCGGAATGGGAATGATGTAATCTCTGAAACGGTCATCATAAAGAAAATAGAAAAAGAGGATGGTACCTGCTGGATGGGGCGCTGTCCTCTTTTTTTCCGTGGGAGTTTTGCCAAAATAACAATGAAATGGGGAGTCCAGGATGGCGGTCATTTTTCTTATTGTGGGCATTTTGTGTTGTATTTACTGCATCAGCATTTTCTTTTCGGGAGTCTTCGGATCATGGTTTTTCCTGATATGGGGCGTCCTAGGTATCTGCTGCCTTGGTGCTTCGGGAATCTTTGCTTCTGGGCTTTGGGAGCGAATCCCTTTTGCCTTGAGGAGTGCATTGGTCGGCCTGTTCGCGGCGGGACTGCTGTTTTTCCTGTTGATAGAGGGGCTGATCGTGAGCCGTTTCCAGGCAAAAGGGGAGCAGGGACTGGATTATCTGGTGGTGCTCGGCGCGCAGATGAGGGAAAACGGTCCAAGCAAGGCGCTGAAACTCAGACTGGATACGGCATATGATTACCTGATGGAGAATCCGGATACGGTTGTAGTCGTTTCCGGCGGACAGGGGAGTAATGAGCCGGTCAGCGAGGCACAGGGAATGTATGATTATCTGACGGGGCGGGGAATTGCCCCGGAACGGATCCGGATGGAAGACCGGTCACGAAATACGGTTGAAAATCTCCAGTTTTCCCGGGCGTTTATCCCAAAGGGGGCGTCTGTCGGCATCGTGACCAACAATTTCCATGTTTACCGGGCAGAACGGCTTGCGGAAGGCCAGGGGTATGGCAAGACAGAAGGAATTGCCGCCCCTTGTGATCTCTTCTTTCAGGCGAACAATATGATCCGGGAATTTTTTGGAGTGATGAAGGACTGGCTGTCCGGAAACATGAAGCTGTGGTAGACCGGAAACATGAAGCTGTGGTAGAATCCGTTGACTTATGTTGGGATAGATAATATAATGAAATATAGTTTTTTAAGGAAAAATAACCACAAAAACGTGCAGAATAGGATGTGGAATGCCGCATAAGGCGGCGGAATGCGAGGTAAAGATGAAAAAGCTTGAGGAGTACGTGAGATGTATACCGGATTTTCCGGAAAAAGGCGTGATGTTCCGCGACGTGACGAGTGTGCTTCAGGATGCGGACGGCCTGCATCTGGCAGTCGATACGATGCAGGATCTGGTAAAGGATCTGGAGTATGATGTGGTCGTGGGGCCGGAATCCCGGGGCTTTATCTTCGGAACCCCTATTGCATACAATAATCATAAACCCTTTGTGCTGATCCGCAAGAAGGGAAAGCTTCCCTGTGAGACAATTTCTATAGAATATGACCTGGAATATGGGAAAGCGGTGATCGAAATGCATAAGGATGCCATCCGCCCGGGCCAGAGGGTGCTGATCGTGGATGATCTGATCGCGACCGGCGGAACGACCGAGGCTATGATCCGGCTGGTGGAGCTTCTGGGCGGCCAGGTGGTCGGCGTTGTGGTCCTTATGGAGCTGAAGGGGCTGAAGGGCAGGGAGAAGATCGCGGGGTACCGTCTGGAGTCCGCAATCCAGTATGAAGGAAACTGATCCCGTTTTCCGCTGCCCGGTAATGACTGATATGAAATGTCGGTGATGATAGATGGTTAAAATGGTTATGACAGAAGAAAAGCGGACAGAAGACGGCCAGGTGGAAAAAGTTCAGAAGAAAAGTCTGGAAAAGAGCCCGGCGCGCGAAGAGGAAAAAACCAAAATCGTATATGAAGGCGGCGGAAGTCTGGATGCCAGGCCTGGCCAGGCGGATGACGTCGTGATCGACGACGGGCGCATCGAGGCCATGAAGGAGTATCTGAGCCCGGAGGAGCTGTATCAGGATCTCATTGCCCGTGTGCGCAGATACCATCCCTCGGATGATATTTCCATGATCGAAAAGGCATATCAAGTGGCCGCAAAGGCGCATGAAGGACAGGTGCGCAAATCCGGCGAACCCTATATCATCCATCCGCTGTGCGTGGCGATCATCCTGGCAGATCTGGAGCTGGATAAGGAGACCATCGAGGCGGGACTGCTGCATGACGTGGTGGAGGACACCATCATGACGGTGGATGAGATCTCGGAGGAGTTCGGCCCTGATGTGGCTCTGCTGGTGGACGGTGTGACCAAGCTGCAGCAGATAAATTTCCGCAGCGTTAAGGAAAACGGAGAGGTCAGGACGCCGGACCAGCAGGAGATGCAGGCGGAAAACTTACGAAAAATGTTCCTTGCCATGGCGAAGGACATCCGCGTTATCATGATCAAGCTGGCGGACCGTCTGCACAACATGCGGACACTGAAGTATCAGCCTCCGGAAAAGCAGCAGCGCATCGCACGCGAAACGATGGAAATTTATGCGCCCATCGCGCAGCGGCTGGGCATTTCCAAGATCAAGGTGGAGCTGGACGATCTGTCCTTAAAATATCTGGAGCCGGAAGTTTATTACGATCTAGTGGATAAGATAGCCATCCGCAGGAGTGAGCGTGAGGCGTATATCCGGCAGATCGTGGAAGAAGTGGGCGAACACATGAAGAACGCCGGCATCAAGGCACGGCTGGACGGCAGGGTCAAGCACTTCTTCAGCATTTACAAGAAAATGAAAAACCAGCACAAGACGCTGGATCAGATCTATGACCTGTTTGCGGTCAGGATCATTGTGGATACGGTGAAGGACTGTTATGCGGCGCTGGGCGTGATCCATGAGATGTATAAGCCCATCCCGGGGCGTTTCAAGGATTATATCGCCATGCCTAAAGCAAACATGTACCAGTCCCTTCATACCACCGTGATCGGTTCTTCGGGCCAGCCCTTTGAGATACAGATACGGACGGTGGAGATGCACAAGGCGGCGGAATACGGCATTGCCGCCCACTGGAAATATAAGGAAGCCTCGGATGGCAAGAAGGTGGAAGCTCAGGAGGAGGAAAAGCTTGCCTGGCTGCGCCAGATCCTCGAATGGCAGCGGGATATGTCGGACAACAAGGAGTTCATGAATCTGTTAAAGAGCGACCTGGACCTGTTTTCCGATACCGTTTACTGCTTTACGCCCACGGGCGATGTAAAAACCCTTCCTGCCGGCAGCACACCCATCGATTTTGCCTACAGCGTGCACACGGCGGTGGGAAACCGGATGATCGGCGCCAGGGTTAACGACAAACTGGTGAACATCGACTATGAGATCCAGAATGGGGACCGGGTCGAGATCCTGACCTCACAGAACTCCAAAGGGCCCAGCCGCGACTGGCTGAACCTGGTGAAATCCACCCAGGCGAAGAGCAAGATCAACCAGTGGTTCCGCAATGAGTTTAAGGAAGAAAATATCGTAAAGGGAAAGGAGATGCTCCTTGCCTACTGTAAGGCAAAAGGACTGTCCGCCAATGATCTTTTAAAGCCTCCCTACATGGAGGCTCAGATGAAAAAATATGGCTTCAAGGACTGGGATTCCCTGCTGGCAGCCGTCGGCCACGGCGGGCTGAAGGAAGGCCAGATCTTAAACCGCATGCAGGAGCTGTACGACCGGGATCACCCTAAGGTGCTGAGCAATGAGGAAGTGCTCGCAAATGTGGCGGAAAATGCCCAGGCCCGGCAGATGCTCCCCCGCGCCAAGAGCAAAAACGGCATTGTTGTGAAAGGCATCCACGATGTGGCAGTCCGTTTTTCCAAATGCTGTTCTCCTGTGCCGGGGGATGAGATCATCGGCTTCGTGACCAGAGGAAGAGGAATCTCCATCCACCGCACCGACTGCGTCAACATCCTGAACCTCCCGGAGCCGGAGAGGGCCAGGCTGATCGATGCGGAATGGGAGGCTTCGCAGGAAGAAACAGATGGTGAAAAATATGTGGCGGAGATCGTCATTTACGCGAACAACAGGAGCGGCCTGCTGGCGGATATTTCCAGGGCGCTGACGGAGAAGAACATCGATATCCTCTCCATGAACACCCGCACCAGCAAGCAGGGGCTTGCGACCCTTGCAGCCTCCTTTGAGGTGGGAAGCCGTGATGAGCTGAACCGTGTGATCGATAAGATCAGGACGATCGAAAGCGTCATTGACATTGAACGAAGCTAGTAGGAGGGAATCATGTCGGATATCAAGATCGGGCGGATGGTGCTGAGCATCTGCCAGACCAACTGCTATTTTTTATACCGGGAAGGACAGAAGGATGAAAAGGGCATGACGGAGGTCCTTCTCATCGATACTGCGGACCGGGGTGCGCAGATTTATGAAGCGCTTGCGCAGAAGAATTTCCATGTGAACGCGATCCTTCTGACCCACGGACATTTTGATCACATCTGGGGAGCAAATGAATTGAGAAAGCTTTCCGGCGCGAAGATCTACGCCTATGAGGGGGAAAAAGAGGTCTGTGAGGACGCGGAGAAAAACGTGTCCCGTCAGGCGGGAAGGCCGGAGACGGTAAAAGCGGATTTTTATGAAAAGGATGGCGCACAGCTTACGCTGGCAGGGTTTTCCCTGAAGCTGATCGCCACGCCGGGCCATACGCAGGGAAGCTGCTGCTATTATCTGGAGAAGGAAAAGGTCCTGTTTTCCGGGGATACCCTGTTTCAGGCTTCTGTGGGAAGGACCGATTTCCCCACGGGGAGCATGAGCAGCCTGATCCGTTCCATTAAGGAAAAGCTTCTGGTCCTTCCAGACGATGTGGCGGTTTATCCGGGACACGGAGAGACCACTACCATCGGAGACGAGAAAAAGTATAATCCCTATTGTCAGTAAGGCGGGGAAGCACCCCGCCTTTCCCATGCAGCCCTGTAGCAGGGCGGAGGGACAGGTTTACATTTAGCGCGCAGACGCTTAGGAATGAGAGGTAACGATGCTTGCGGTAACATTGAACCAGATTCGGTTTGAATACGATATACATTCTCTGGTGAAGGCTTTTTATCCGTCGGAGACGGTGAAGGTTTTTCTGGAGGGTACAAAGGACCTGGTTTCCGACGGAGAGAATCCAAAGATTGCTGTGATATTTGAAGAAGACCGGATAAGGATCCGGGTGGATGATCTGGAGGATACGGTAACGTTAAGCCGTCCGGACGAAAAAAATGTGGTGAAAAATGAGCTGAAGCAGCTTCTGTACAGGATGCTTTCCAAAAAGACGGGAAAGCTCCTGCCCTGGGGAAGCCTGACAGGCATCCGCCCTGCCAAGATCGCCATGCAGCTCTTGGAAGAAGGAAAGACGAGGGAAGAGATCCTTTTCTATATGGAAAATACCTATTTCTGCAGCCCGGAAAAGGCGGAGCTTGCCATCGGGATTGCCAGCAGAGAGAAGGAGATCCTGAAGGATATCCACTATGAGCAGGGCTACAGCCTGTACATCGGCATTCCGTTCTGTCCCACCACCTGTCTGTACTGCTCCTTTACTTCCTTTCCCATTGCGGCCTGGAAAGACAGGGTGGAGGAATATCTGGGCGCGCTGGAGAAGGAGATGGATTTCGTAAAGAAAGCCTGCAGCGGCCGTGTCCTGGACAGCGTGTATATTGGCGGCGGGACGCCCACCACCCTGGAGCCGGATCAGCTCAGGCGGCTCCTTTCCCGCATCCGCGGCACTTTTGATTTTTCCCAGGTGAAGGAATTTACCGTGGAGGCGGGCCGGGCGGACAGCATTACAGCGGAAAAGCTACGGGTGCTGAAGGAGTTCGGCGTGACCCGGATCTCCGTAAACCCGCAGACTATGAATCAGAAGACCCTGGACCTGATCGGCCGCAAGACTACGGTGGAGCAGGTAAAGGAGGCCTTCTGGCTTGCCAGACAGGAGGGCTTTGACAACATCAACATGGACCTGATCTTGGGACTTCCCGGAGAGGATATCCCGGAAGTGAGCCATACCATGGAGGAGATCAGAAAGCTTTCTCCCGACAGCCTGACCGTCCATTCCCTCGCGGTGAAAAAGGCCTCCCGGATGATGCAGTGGATCGAGAAAAACGGCATGGGACTGCTTCACAACACGGAGGAAACGATGCAGCTCGCCGCGCGGACGGCGAAGGAGATGGACCTGCATCCCTATTACCTGTACCGGCAGAAGAACATGACCGGAAATCTGGAAAACGTTGGGTATGCCAGGGATGGCTGCTACGGCCTTTACAATATCCTTATCATGGAAGAAAAACAGACCATCATGGCCATCGGGGCAGGGACGATCTCCAAGGCAGTCCATCCGGACGGGCGGATCGAGCGCTGCGAGAACGTGAAGGAGCTGCCCCTGTATCTGGAAAAGCTCGGCGAGATGATAGACCGCAAGCGCCGCCTGCTGGGTCTGGAGAGCGATTTTTGACTGGAAAAGCATCCTTTTTGACCGGAAAAGCATCCTTCCCCTTGCGGGATACGGGAAAAAAGTGTAAAATCGGGTCAGTGTAACAGTTTTGACAGAAGAAAGGAATGAAATATGGCACTCAGCAAGAAGCCGGTCACCGGCATGAAGGATATCCTTCCCGCGGAGATGGAGATCCGGGATTACTGCATCAGCGTGATCAAGGACACCTATGCGAAATTTGGTTTTACCTCCATAGAAACTCCCAGCGTGGAGAACATCGCCAACCTGACGAGCAAGCAGGGCGGCGATAATGAAAAGCTGATCTTCAAGATCCTGAAGAGAGGAGAAAAGCTGAACCTGGAAACGGCGAAATCGGAAGCCGACCTGGTGGACAGCGGGCTGCGCTATGACCTGACCGTTCCGCTGTGCCGTTTTTACTCCAACAACGCGAACAATCTGCCCACTCCCTTCAAGGCGCTGCAGATGGGGAATGTCTGGCGCGCCGACAGGCCGCAGAGGGGAAGATACCGCCAGTTCATGCAGTGCGATATCGACATCCTGGGCGAGCCCTCCAATCTGGCGGAGATCGAGCTGATCCTTGCCACCACCACCACCCTGGGGCGGCTTGGTTTTAAAAATTTCCAGATCCGCATCAACGAACGCAGGATCTTAAAGGCAATGGCGGCTTACAGCGGCTTCCCAGAGGAGAGCTTCGACACGGTGTTCATCATCCTGGACAAGATGGACAAGATCGGCAAAGACGGCGTGGCGCAGGAGCTGAAGGAGAGCGGCTTTGATCCGGACGGCGTGGACAAATACCTTTCCCTCTTTGCAGGGCTTGAGAACGCGCCGGACCGCCTGACCTGGCTGAAGGAGACGCTGGGCAGCGTACTGGAGGATGGCGTTGCGGAGAACCTGCAGGAGATCGTGGACAGCGTGACGCAGACGAAGGCCGCGGACTTTGAGATGGTCTTTGATCCCACGCTGGTGCGCGGGATGTCCTATTATACGGGAACCATTTTTGAGATCGCCATCCCGGAATTCGGCGGAAGCTGCGGGGGCGGAGGAAGATATGACAAAATGGTGGGAAAATTCACCGGAAACGATGTCCCGGCATGCGGCTTCTCCATCGGCTTTGAGCGCATCATCCTGCTTTTGATGGAGAGCGGCTTTCAGATTCCGGACCGCCCCAAGAAAAAGGTCTTTCTGATCGAGAAAGGCGTGAGCGGCAGGGCGCTTTCCGACTGCATAGCAAAAGCGCAGAAGGAACGGGAAGCTGGTACGCAGGTGCTGGTCGCCAGGATGAACAAGAACAAGAAATTCCAGAAGGAACAGCTCATGAAAGAGGGCTGGGAGGAATTCACGGAGTTTTACAGAGAACCGTTGAAATAGTAGGAGGAAATTATGGCTGAATCAATGAAGGGCCTGAAGAGGACCCACAGATGCGGGGAGCTGTCCGCCGCGAACGTGGGAGAGACCGTCACCGTCATGGGATGGGTGGCGAAGCAGAGGAACAAGGGCGGGATCATCTTTGTGGATCTGAGAGACCGTTCCGGCATCCTGCAGATCATCTTTGAAGAAGGCGATGTGGGAGAGGAAGGTTTCGCAAAGGCTGGAAGACTGCGCAGCGAATTCGTTGCCGCCGTGGTCGGACGGGTGGAAAGACGCGCCGGCGCTGTCAATGAAAACCTTGCCACCGGAGAGATCGAGGTGCGCGCCCAGTCTGTCCGCATCCTTTCCGAGGCGCTCACGCCTCCGTTCCCCATCGAGGAGAATTCCAAGACGAAGGAGGAGCTGCGCCTGAAATACCGTTATCTGGACCTGAGAAGGCCGGACATCCAGAAGAAGATCATGCTCAGGAGCCGGATCACCATGGCGATCCGGGAGTTCATGACCAAAGAGGGCTTTCTGGAGATCGAGACGCCCATGCTCACCAAGTCCACGCCGGAAGGGGCAAGGGACTATCTGGTACCCAGCCGCATCCATCACGGTATGTTCTATGCGCTGCCCCAGTCCCCGCAGCTTTTCAAGCAGCTTCTGATGTGCGCCGGGTACGACCGGTATTTCCAGATCGCCAGATGCTTCCGCGACGAGGACCTGCGCGCGGACCGGCAGCCGGAATTCACCCAGGTGGACATGGAGCTGTCCTTCGTGGATCAGGACGATGTGATGGAAGTGAATGAAAGGCTGATCAAATACATCTGCAAGGAAGCCATCGGCCTGGACGTGCAGCTCCCCTTACGCAGGATGCCCTGGATCGAGGCGATGAACCGCTTCGGCTCCGACAAGCCGGATACCCGTTTCGGCCTGGAGTTAAAGGATGTGTCCGACGTGGTGAGAGGCTGCGGCTTCGGCGTGTTCACCTCCGCCCTGGAAGCCGGCGGTTCCGTCCGCGGCATCAACGTAAAGGGACAGGCAGGCATGCCGAGAAAGAAGATCGACGCCCTGGTGGAATTTGCCAAAGGCTATGGTGCGAAGGGGCTGGCCTATCTGAGCGTGCAGCCGGACGGCACCTACAAGTCCTCCTTTGCCAAGTTTATGACCAAAGAGGAACTGGACGCCCTCGTCGCTGCCATGGAAGGCGAGAAGGGGGACCTGCTCCTGTTCGCTTCGGATAAGAATACCGTCGTCTACAACGTGCTGGGCGGCCTGCGCCTGGAGCTGGGGAAACAGCTCGGCCTGATCGATGAAAACCGATTTGACTTCCTGTGGGTGACCGAGTTCCCGCTCTTTGAGTGGAGCGAGGAGGAAAACCGCTATGTGGCCATGCACCATCCCTTCACCATGCCTGTGGAGGAGGATCTGGACATGCTGGAAACGGACCCCGGGAAAATGCGCGCGAAGGCTTACGATATCGTCCTGAACGGCGTAGAACTGGGCGGTGGAAGCGTCAGGATTTCCGATGAAAACATCCAGGAGCGCATGTTCGCAGCGCTGGGCTTTACCAAAGAAAGCGCCCACGAACGTTTCGGTTTTCTCCTTGATGCCTTCAAATACGGAGTTCCGCCGCACGCCGGACTGGCTTACGGCCTGGACCGTCTGGTCATGCTCCTGACCGGCGCGGAGAGCATCCGCGAGGTCATCGCCTTCCCTAAGGTGAAAGACGCTTCCTGCCTGATGACTGAAGCGCCCAATGTGGTGGACGAAAAGCAGCTGGAAGAGCTGGGCATCGCTATCGTGGACCGGGAGGAAGAAGCTGCAGAGGGACAGTCCGTAGAAAAACAGGAATAATGAAAGAAAAGCTTCACGAGGGGCCGGATCTTCCGGCCTCTTTTTGCGCGGGTGAGAGATATTTGAGAACATATAAGAAAAATGGATCAGATTTCATTGGAATTTATGATCTCTATCATTTCCCGTGGCGTTACCACAAAGGATTTCACAGGAAAAATGTTTCAGGTTTCTAGTCACAAGGTAGGCGCTTTCCGATTTGCGGGCGTTCATGACTACCTGATAAAAAATAGCATCTTTCAGGTCGGGCAATTCTTCCTCGACTGGCTCCGCATCAATAAAAATTCCGCGTTTTATGATTCCCTCCAGAAGAACATCTACTGCATCTTTAGGAAAATGAAATTTTGGTCTGTGTAATACCTCACGGTATTCAGTAAGAATTTCAGTGTTAAGAAGCGGTATAATCCGTCCGGTCAAGGATTCCCCTACAACGCTTCCCGGCGTTGATTCCCATCGGAGCAGAGCGGAAACCAGCACGTGGTGTCAATGACAGTATAATATTTCATCTGAACACACCGCCTTATGCTTTTTGCCCGTCTCTTGCAGCATCGATCTCAGCATTGATTTCATCCAGAGTCATATCGGAAACGCCTGCGGCGCTGGCTGCCTCGCTGATTTCCTGCATCGCCCTAAAAGCGCGGGTTGCCTTGTATTCATTTGCGGGGAGTGTCATGCTAAACGGAATACCGTTTACCATAACAGAGCGCTTGAGAAACATTCTGATCGCAGTCGGTAAGTCAAGCCCCAGCGCATCATACAGCGCGCTGGCTTGTGCTTTCAGATCATCATCCAGTCTGATTTGAACAAGAGAGCTTGCCATAGAATTTTTCCTCCTTTTAAAATGTATTTGTTTGTAATTTAATTATATGTTTTTGTATATATAATTGCAAGCATTTTTTGATATCCCATTGTGGTATCGCTGTAATTCCTTGTACAGGCGGAAATTCCATGTTATCATTTTTGCAGGCATAAATTTCCCAGGAGGCCGTTTGGCTGAACTGTCAGGACATATCTGGAATATGGTCAGGAAGAAGAACCTAAAAAGCTGTGTGGGGCGGAGTATGAGAGTGGAAAAGCGGAAGGAAAAGAAATATAAATACCTGGATTTTGCCTGGATCCCGTTGAAGATCATGCCGCTTTATGTGGCGCTGCTGACAGTTTTTACCGTGATCTGTTCACTGCTGCCGGCGTACCAGACACTGGCTGTTTCCGGTTTCGTGGATACGGTGTTGAGGATTTTTAACGGGGAGCGGGCCTATAACAGCATTTATCTTCCGATCATGCAGATCCTGGTATATATGATCTGCATCAATATCATGCCGTCCATACGGCAGTTGTTGGACATAAAAGGCAGAAACAGGCTGAGCCTGTTTATCAAGCAGGAAGTGGCCGCAAAAGAAGAACGATTGGAATACGGGTATCTGGAAAACAGCGAAACAAGGGACCTGATCCATCGGGTCTGTCCGGAGGCGGCGGAAAATTTCTGGAAAGGCTTCCATAATATCTTTGACGGAATCCAGTTAATGATCAATGTTGTTTCCCTGCTGGCGATCATCATGTCCGCGGCTTTCTGGCCGGGTGTGGCGATCCTGGCGGTCAGCGTTCCCCTGTTCTGGGCAGCGCTGCGGCTGGGAAGAACGAATTATACGTTAGACCGGGAAGTGAAAAAGCTCAGGCGGCGTTATCAGTACCTGCATAACGTTATGACGAAGCGGGAATACGCCTCGGAACGTTTCCTGTTTCAATACAGCGGCATGCTGTCACAAAGATATGAAAAACTCTTTGATCAGGCGAACCGGATCGAGACGAAGACCGACATCAGGCGTTACAGAAATATGAAAAGCGGATCCCTGGTCACTTTGCTTCTGGTCTGCCTGATCTGTCTGATATTGCTGCCTTCCCTTAGGAGCGGGAAAATGAGCATCGGCCTCTTTATGGCCGTTGTGGGTGCGGGCTTTTCCCTCATTCAGAGCATGTCATGGCGGTTATCGGAAACGATGTACCAATATGCGAACGGAAAAGAATATTTGAAGGATTTTTCCGCTTTTATGCATTTGGAAGAAAAAAAGGATGCCTGCGCGCGGCGGAAACGGATGAAAGATTTTGTGCTGGAGGAGCTGGAATTTCAGAATGTCGGATTCCGATATCCCGGTACGGAGGAAGATATCCTGAAGGACTGCTCTTTCCGGCTGGAGGGAACGAAAAGATATGCACTGGTAGGAAGGAACGGGGCGGGAAAATCTACGATCGTAAAGCTCATAGCGGGCATGTATGATACATATGAAGGAAGGATCCTGGTGAACGGACGTGACATCAGATCCTATCCGTTCGCAGAGCGCAAAGGGATGGCTGCCGTCCTGTTCCAGGATTTTTCCAGATACGAAACAAGCGTAAGAGAGAATATTACCCTCGGATATGAGGGGAAAGATACAGAAGAACGGATCAACGGTATTTTGAAAAAACTGGATCTTGACGAGATGGTGAAGGAACTTCCTTTCGGACTGGATACGCCGCTTGGCAGGCTGGAAGAGGGAGCTGTGGAACTGTCCGGAGGGGAATGGCAAAAGCTGGCGCTGGCCCGGCTGATGTATGCGGACGCTCCTGTCAATTTACTGGACGAGCCTGCCTCGGCACTGGACCCGGTGGCAGAAAGCAAGCTCTATCGCCTGTTTGCCTCCGCGAATGCGGGAAGGTTCTGCATTTATATCACGCACAGGCTGGGAGCGGCGAGGATCGCGGATGAGATCCTTGTGATCGCAGATAGCCATGTGTCAGAACAGGGAACTCACGAAGACCTCATGGAGAGAAAAAACGGGATCTACCGCGCCATGTTCGAGGAACAGAAGCAGTGGTATGAGTAAGGGAAACGGCTCAGATGAGGGGAGGACGTTTGCTGTGAAAAAACGGGAGATCGGGAAATATTTCAGGACGAGCGCCAGAGGCATACGCTTCCTGTACAGGGCAGACAGGAAAAGGCTGCTTGTGTATATCATGATGGACATCCTGCATGGAGCGTCCTGGGCGCTTCAGGTGGTATTCATGCAGCGGTTTCTGGATACCGCGCAGGA
>DWYY01000139.1 GCA_019118445.1 Candidatus Eisenbergiella merdipullorum
TGCACGATAAATGCCTGCAGGTACTGTTTCTGTCTTTCCAGCCTCGCATCCGCGCTTTCCGGCTGGTCCGTATCTCTATATCGGATAAAGGTATAGGCGTCATTTCCCATCAGGTGCACCTGTTCTCCGGCCTTCCATCCGGTTTTATACCTGCTTCCGTTGATCTCAATATCAGCTCCTGCGGCGGATTCCGGGATCGTCACATCCACGCCGCCCACCGCATCATTTAAGATGCCTGCCACTTCCATATTCAGGGCGCAGTAGCCGTGGATCGGCAGTCCGTAAAAGAGTCCGCTGACAGCTTCCACTGTATTTTCACAGCTTTTCTCCATCCCGTCGCCGTAAGCATGGGCCAGTGCGATCTGCGCAGTCTGCGTGCCTGCGTACAGGCCGTTTCTGTCATAGACGGAAATTTCCGTCATGGTATCGCGGTTGATGCCGATGACGCTGATCGTCTTTTCGTCCGGGTCAAGCGCCGCCAGGAACAGGGCGTCAGCCTGTCCGCCGTTGTAGAGATCTTCGGAGGCTTCCAGCTCCCCAGTCTTATCGATTCCCATGAACAGGAAGGTCATGATATCATCCTTATAGGCATAGGTTTTTCCCTGATATCTCAGTTCCCCCGGGGACAGGGTTTCTTCACTGGTGGTATCCGCCAGGAAATTATCCTGCATCCCTTCCGGGACTGCTTCCTGTTTATCCGCCAGCCGCTGCCGTCCCTGGTAATCCAGGAGCAGCCATCCGCCGACGACCGCGATCCCACCGATAAAAAAGATTCCGATGAGGACCGCCAGGCCGATCAGGAGACTTTTTTTCAGTCTTCTTCCTTTTCTGCTTTTTACTTTTTTTCTTCGTCTCTTTTGTTCCATTTCTACTCCGATACCAGAACAGCCTGCACCAGATATCTCTTGTCATCTTCTCCGGTCACGCCGGTTGACAGGGTGATGATCTTATCATCCGCCGTCACATCCATGGAATCATCCACATAGGCGTCCATGGCCCTCTGGGAAAACACATCCTTCAGATAGGCCGAAAAAATGTCCTTATCCCAGAAATCATAGATCTTGATCAGATGCCTGTCGTCATAGGTATAAGCCGCGAAGATCCGGTATTCCAGCACCCTGTCCGTCAGATATATCTTTATGGTGCGGTGGGAATCAAAGAAATCCCTGTCCTGGTACTGGTGCAGCCCGGCAAACCTGCCTTTCACATTTCTTCCGTATATCACCGTATTCGGATCGGAAAAATCCTTCCGGTTGAAGTATTCCGTATAGATGCAGCCGCCGTCGTCCGCTTCCTTTCTCTCGTTATGGGAAAGGTAAAAGGATTCGTCCTCTGCAGACTGCAGGAGGGGGAAGCTCAGCCCGGTGCCTTCAATGTCGATCCATGCGTAAATGTCCGGATTGATCTCCTGAAGCTTTGCAAGATCCAGGAACCCTTCCGGCGTCAGATAGTCCTGCAGGGCGCCGGAATCCGTTCCCTCTGATGTTTCTTTCTCGGCATTTCCTGCCGTTTCCGGCTCCGTTGTTTCTGCCCCTGCTTCCTGTGATGCCGTCCCTTCTGCGGCAGCTTCCCCTGTTGTCCCGGCATTGTTTCCACAGGCCGTAAGAGCCAGTCCCATAAATGTCAGCGCCAGCAGAGCTGCAATCCTTTGTTTCATCCTTCTGTCTACCTTTCTTCGTTCCGTCCGTTATGCCAGCACGCGCTGGCAGTCCTCTTTCTCTAAAAGCTTCCGGTTGCCAGTTATCCACAGATAACTCGGTGCAGCGGCATCCCTACCGCTGATATTTCCCACATAACCGGATACCGGCTGTTCCAGATACATCCGGCAGTAATCCAGGATGCCTTTCTGGATCTCCCTTGCCCTGTCCGCTTCCTTCCCAGCCATTTCCGTTATCGCTTCCATGCAGCCATCATCGGTAAATCCGCGGAAACCTGCAAAAGGGGATGAAAGAAGGTTTTCCATCATTACATTGTCACCCTTTGCGGCGTTATGCCGTTTCCACAGATCCCTGTTATCTCCCTGGGAGAAAAGATAGCTTACCAGTTTTCCCTGCGCGAGCTGTGCCTCGCTCATATCCGGTTCCGCGCTGTTTGCGGAATTGGTACCTGCTATCAGTCCCGTGATCCTGCATCCCAGCTTCCAGAACCGGTTCACTGCCACATCAAGCGCCATGGCCCCGCTTCCTGCCCAGCCGATATCGACTGCCGCCGCCGTTTTACAGTCCTTCAGGATGGTTTCAAAATATTCCTTTCCCTTTTCCATCTGGCTGTCGTAATGGGAAACCACACTTATCCATCTGCCGTTCAGATATTCCTTGACCATCTGCGCGTTCCGGTCTGTCAATTCCGCATTCCGGTGCAGCTTCCCGTCTGTCCTGGCTTCCATATCGTCCAGCATGTCTGTAAGCTCCATTGTCCGGAAGATCTGTTCCAGCGTGTATCCCTGATTGACCTTATGGAACAGAAATCTTCGGAAGTAGTCATATTTGTAATAACGCGCCGTTATTTTTGCCGCAGCCAGGCGGGACCAGAGGACGTAACAGGTCCTGCCGCCCTCCGCCTCTTCCGGATACATCTGATCATATACCTTTTTCAGGATATCCCCGTCACGCGCCAGGAAGAGGATCCGGTCGACCGGATGGCGGCTGGTATATTCATGGATGAACTGGCAGTAGCCGAGGACAAAAATCCCGCCGTAGATAAAACCATATTCATAATCCCTGCTGTAACCCCTCAGTCCGTTATGGATGTGGGCATTTACCAGTCCCCGGTATATACTTCCGGCCACCGCAGACATCTCTGTTGAGCGGAATCTCGCTCCTGTCCGGTTGACATTTTTATAAGAAACCGCTTTCCATCCTGCCAGAACGGCGTTTTTCACATCCGATATCTGATCGTCGCCCACATGCACGCAGTTCTTAGCTGCTCCGATGAGGTTTTCCGCCTTCCGGTACAGGCCCCCTTCACTTTTTGACAGGCCGTATTCGCAGGAGACTAGACACGCGTCCAATCCCGCAAAGCCGCATTTCTCCAGCATCCTCAGGACCGCCTTTTCCGGCAGATACATATCGGAAAGGGCGATCACCCGTTTTCCGGCTTCCTTCAATAGCTGAAAGACCTGCAGCATATATGGATTGGCAAAGCACAGCTCCTCTTCCGTTTTCAGCTCTGCCCGCATGCCTTCTTCACAGGGGATTCCCGCATCCCGCTCCAGGATTTTATAAATCTCTGAAAGTGTAGTCTCACTGTTTCCATCCCTTTTTTGATGTTCCTGCCGGGCTTTTGTTTCCGCATCCACACGGATTCTCCGGAAATCCAAATAATCCAGCTTCTGACCAACCAGATAAAACAGATCTTCAGGACTGGAAAACGGCCGGAACAGAAGGGTATCAAACACATCAAAGGAAACCAGGTCATAGGCATAAAGCTGTTTTGCGAAAACTTCCGGCGGTTCCCTAAGGGATAGGGAGGATTCATTTCCTTCCCTGAGGAGATTTTTCGCTGTCCTTTCGTCCTGATCCTCCGGTCCCTTTTGCCCGCGCCATCCGCACAGCCATGCTGCATTCAGCGCGATCAGGAACATCCACGCGTACAGCCGCTGCAGGGCAGTGGTCTTGCCATCCCGGACGTTATGATATTTTTTCCGTATTTCCGGCACCCGGTTCACCAACATGCCATAAATCTTCATCCTGAGCTTCATATACGCTTCTCTTTCCTGTTTCCGTATCCTACCCGGCCTTCTTCCGGTAAGCTGCGCATACCTTTTTCGGTTCCCCGATCTCCATCAGGACCCCTTTTTCGATCCAGATCGCCCTGTTGCAGTTTTTGATGATCGTATCCGTGGAATGAGAAACGATCAGGACAGTGGAACCGCTGTGGATCATCTCCTTGATCCGTTTTTCGCTCTTCTGCCGGAAGAACATGTCTCCCACGCTCAAAACCTCATCCAGGATCAGGATTTCAGCAGTCTTCCCTGCTGTTGCGATTGCAAAACCGAGGCGGGACATCATGCCGGAGGAAAAATTTTTGATCTTTTCATCCATAAACCCATCCAGTTCCGCGAACTGCACGATATTTTCATAGTTTTCATCAATAAATTCTTTGCTGTAGCCGATGATCGCGCCGTTCAGATAGACGTTTTCCCGCGCTGTCAGTTCCGCATCAAATCCTGTGCCGAGGGTGAGGAGCTGCACTTTTTTGTGATCCACCTCAATGCTGCCTTCAGAGGGCTTCAGCACTCCGGCGATCAGCTTTAACAGGGTGCTCTTGCCGGAGCCGTTCGTTCCGACGATCCCTATCACTTCCCCTTTTCTTACGTCAAAGGAGATATGCTTGAGCGCCTCCAGCTCGTGGTACTTATTCTGCCGTTTGACGGCGGCAAGCAGGTATTCCTTCAGGCTTGTCGCGTTGACATCGCTGATCTTAAACCGCATGCTCACGTCATTGACGCGGATGACGGTAGGAGCCGCAGGGGCCGGGGCCGGAGCGGCTGGCTTCGGCGCGGACGCGGCTGGCTTCTGGGCCGGGGCCGTCTGCTTCGGTGCGGCAGGGACCGATGGCTTTTGAACCAGGGCCGCCTGCTTCGGTGCGGGCGCCGTAGGTTTCGGCGCGTCCGGGGCCGCCGGCTTCTGGGCTTTCCGGGGCTTTCTGGCATATCCCGGCGCATCCCTGCGTCCGGCCTCGTTTTCTTCCACCCACTCCTTTACTCTTTCCGGGGAATACAGGCTGGCCTGCCCCTTCCTTTCCACGTCCCGGCAGTCTGTCAGGAGGGCCGGCTCTTCCTTCTTCTCTCTGAGGTTTGCCCGGATGAGGACTGCATCCATTTCTTCTTCTTCGATTTCCTCCAGCCAGTTCAGCCACTTTTCATCCGTTGTCAGATCGATCCAGTCGTCCTCTTCATCTTCGTCAAAATATCCCGCGTCCTTTTTCCTGCGCCGTACCAGCCAGACGGCCGCTCCTGCGACAACCAATAAGAGAATTGCTCCGGCCGCCGGAAGGAGCTTCCGGGCATTTTCTTCCATGAACCCCTTTATCCGTTCGGGGAAAGAGACGCCTGCCGCGCTTTCCTCGCGATTTCCCTCTTCCTCAGAAAAGGCTTCTGCTGACGGAGCCTGCGCCGCCGCATCCTCCGCCGGGCCCGATTTCGTAACGGCTGCCGGGGCAGCCTGCGCCGTTTCCGGGACGGCCTGTGCCGGAAGGGTTTCCTGCTCCTCAGTATGAATTTCCGCCGCCTCCTGCCTTACCACATGAAGAAGGTACTGTGTGGACTCATTTCCGCCGCTCACCGTGACCGTTATGGTATTCTCTCCCGGCTGGAGCGCCGTATCTGAGATATCTACGTTTGCCCGGTCATCCTGCAGGGACGGACTGATGTCCAGGCTCTGCGTATCGGAAGGCACCGTAAGATCATATTCGTACACGCCGGGTTCCAAGCTGAAGTCAGGAAGCTGCGCGATCCCAAGCCCGGACAGGGTGCAGTCTATGGAAGGGCTCACCTGCACGGAAGCGCTGCCAAGCTGTGTGATATCCGCCACGACCGGGACATCTTGGGCGGCTCCCTCTTCAGCTCCTGCCCCCATCGCCCCTTCTCCCTGTTCCTCTGCGGGATCGGTGATCACGGAAGCATCCGTCACGCTGACTGTCCCGGCTCCTTCGGACAGCGCCCGGAAGGAGAGCATATACTGACATTCCCCTCCTGAGGCTTTTCCCGCAAACTGGAGCATCCCGTTTCCGCCGCCGTCCGCGCCGCCCAGGTACTCCATCCGTGCCGCGTCGTACTGCACCGTCACGTTATAGATGAAGTCCGGGGCATCACAGCGGATGTAGACGCCGACCTGAAACGTGTCGTTCTCTTCCGCGTCATATCCTGCGGACCCGAACGTGACCGAAGCGTTCTCCGCCTTTACCGCTGTGGATGGCGAGAACATCACGGCAGCCAAGAGCACCCCGGCAGAGAAGATGAATTTTTTCACCTGTTTTCTGATCCTCAAAATAATATTTCCTTTCACCCTTACACAGACTGCATGATCCGGTTCTGGCTCTTCTGAAACACGAGATATCCGAGCAGGAAGGCTCCTGCCGCCCACAGAAACATCCGCGCCCACTGCGCCTGCGTGGGCCAGGAAGCGTACAGCATGCATCCCCTCATACAGGCAATGTAGTTATAGACCGGATTCGCCTTCACCACACGGCTCATCACCTCCGGAAGCGCATCCACCGGATAGAACAGGGCGGAACAGTACATCCAGAGGCTCAACAGCACGGAATAGAGATATCTGATATCCGCAAAAAACACATATACCACTGCCAGCAGATACCCCAGCCCCAGGGAAAAGAGGGTCACGCACAGCACGATGACCGGAGCGAGCAGCATGGTCAAGGAGGGCGGGATGCGGAACACCGCGAGGATCAGCAGGTAAGCGATAAAGGTGTACATATAATTCACCAGAGCGCTGTATACTCTTGCGACCGGGAAGATCCCCATCGGAAATTTCACCCTCGTCAGCATCACCCGGTTGTCCACCATGACGGTCATGGCCGCGTTGGTCGCGCCTGTAAAAAGCTGCCATATCATCTGTCCGCTCAACAGATACAGCGGATAATTTTCAATGCTCCTGCTGAACATCTTGGTAAATATGATGGAAAGAACGACCATGTTCATCAGGGGGTTGAGCACGCTCCAGACGATCCCTAGATAGGAGCGGGAGTATTTCCTCTTGATCTCTCTGGCCACAAGTTGCCTGACCACAAAAATATACTGTTTTAATTCTTTCAGTTTCTTCATCCGTTCAAGCTGCCTTTCGCCTGCCGCAATAGCGGCGCTGCATCCTCAGATACAGCAGATATTTATAGGATACCGCCCCCGCCCTGTGCAGTCCCCGCAGTTTTCCTCCATACAGGCGGATACTTCCTTCCACCCACCCGCTTTCTTTTAATCCATGCCGCCCCGGGCCGGCCATGAACCACAGCCGCAGCGGGAGATGCTGCGCCCATAGCTGGATCCCGGTAAGGGATGCCGCCAGAAACTGCCCGGTCTCCTCTGTCACATCATCTGAGAAAAAGAAACTGCCGAACCACTCCGCTTCTTCTTCCGATGGCCTTGACATAAAACTGCCCAGGAGCGAACAGGCGTCCAGTTCTTTCGCCTCCGCCGCAAGGACGGCGTCCCACTCCGCTTCCAGCGCATCCATCCATATCTCCAGAAGCTGTTCCAACAGCCGCGTTCTTACGGCATTCATCCTGTCTGCTCTCTCAAGCTTAGGAAAGACTTCTCCCCGCCGGAATTCATATCCGGACGTCATGCCGTGAGGAGCCGTAAAAACACATTCAAACAAACAGTTGGAAAAATGCGCCTTCTTTGCCGCTTCGGACTCCGGACCGAAATAAAAAGTGTGATATTCTTCCCTTTTCGCCCCTTCCGGCAGGCTGTACAGGCCGAAATAATATCCTTCCACCTTTTCCTTCCTGCCCGCTCCGGATAAGAGCCCCTGCAGGCTTTCCTGCATGGTGCCGATCCATCCGCTGTCCACGACCGCGTAAGGGACCGCATCCAGCAGTCCTTCCTGCTTCAGGTAGGCAAGAGTCACTTCATAATGTTCTTCGGAATGCCTGGACACCAGTTCCATAAAATCCCTGCACCGGGAAAGCGGCTCCTTGAACGCCTGGATCTCCCTCCAGGAAAGCGGCGCATCATAGCTGACCTCTGCCCTGATCTGGGAAGCGATCCGTTTTCCCTCGTCCTCCGTCAGCCCGGCACGCTTCATCAGGCGGCCGAATGAAACATCCATACCGCCCCGGCAGATCCGTTCCAGGCATTTCTCTCCGATCAGATGATTCTCCGGGATCCGCCATGCATATCTGGAAGCATACAGATAACGGCATTCCATCCTGATCCCTTCCAGGCTGCAGATCTTCTCCGCCATCTTCTGCATCAGCCAGCCGTCCCTGGCAAGGAAATACAGACGGCGAAAGCCGCAGGAACCCGCCTGCTCCAGGACCCATCTGCAGAAAGCGAACAGGACCGGCCACAGGACATACATGGCAGGCGTGACCGGCTCCTGCGCCTCGATCTTCCGGCATGCCTCGCTTCTCCGGCATGCCTCGCTCCTCCGGCATGCGTCCTCTGACACCCTCATAAGACTGGGCGTTTTCCGGAGGATCCTGCGGTATTCATTCAGTTTGCAGTTCTCCCGCTTCATCATACGTTTCCCTCAGGACCTCCTTTTTGACCTGCCTGCGTTTTAAATACATCAGCACCGGCACGGGGAGCAGCCCCGCCGCCACCGGTCTTATGGTATAGAGCCATACAGCCGGCCCTCTCATACCCAGATATTTAAAATTCCTGTGCCGGATCTTCGCCTCGTCCAGCCGATACCGGAATTTCCTGCGTTCGTAGCTTTCCTTGTTTTCCCGGTAGCAGAACAGGATCTCCTGCATGTTGATCCCCCGGTATCCCTGGGCATACAGCCGCATGAAGAGCTCATAGTCCTCGCACCGCCAGGTTTCCTTCGACACATAATAGCCGCCGGTCTTCAGGTAAACCTCCCTGCGCACCATCACGGAGGGATGGATAAAAGGGGAAAATGGGAGAAAATCCTTCTTTTCCGGTTTTTCCGGCATTTTCCGCATCCCCCAGATGCCGCTGTCATCGATCAGTTCCGCATTGCATCCTACGAAGGCATATTCCGGGTGGGCTTCCAGGAACTGATACTGTCGCTCCAGCCTGTCCGGCATGGAAATATCGTCCGCATCCATCCTGGCTATATATTTTCCTTTTGCCTGCGAAATGCATGTATTTAACGTCGCTGCAAGCCCCCGGTTCGTATCGTGCCTGATCACCCGGATCCTGCCGTCCCGTTTTTCATAACGCTTCAGGTTCTCAGCGGCTTCGCCTTCCGAGCCGTCATCACAGATGATCAATTCCCAGCCGGTTATGGTCTGATTCAAAATGGACCGGACCGCCGCTTCCAGCTCTTTCTTATTGTGCTGGTTATACACTCCCATTACGACTGTAACCAAAACGTCCATATCTGCTGCCACCCTCACATCGATTATTTTTTTACCGATCCATAGACCTGACGCATGACCCGCGCAGATTCTTCCTTGCTGAACTGAAGAGCCCGTCTCCTGCAGACCTGTCCCATCCTGTTTCTCATGGAAACGCTCGCCTTCATTCTTTCAATGGCATTTGCATAGCTTCCCAGCAAATTGTCAGAACAGACGATCCCGGTCCTTCCGTCCAGCATATACTCCCTCGTCCCGCGGCAGTCTGAGGTGATCAGGGGAACGCCGACAGCCATCGCCTCTACGGCTGCCATGCCAAATCCCTCCCGCCTGGAAGGGAAGATAAAGCAGTCGGCTCCCTGGAGCACTTTTTCAATATCCTTCCGGTAGCCGAGAAGCTTTACATGGCCCTGAAGTCCTTCCTCCGCGATGAGCTGTTCCAGCTTCTTCCTTTCCCTGCCCCTGCCGCAGATCCCATAATAGACTGCCCGGTCCCGGAGCTGTGCAAGCGCGCGGATCACTGCCTGATGGTTTTTATTCCGGTTCAGTTCCCCCACGGACAGGACCAGAAAAGCATGCTCCGGGAAGCCCAGTTCCCTTTTTTCCTCCGTCCGTAGCTCCGGCTGGGGATGAAAACGCTCCACATCCAGCCCCACCCCTGGGATCTGCCAGACTTTTCCCCCTTTTTTCAGGCGAAAAGAGGAGGCTCTTTCATGATCCTCCCGGTTGATCGTAACTATGATGTCAGTCCTGTGAGCCAGCCACCGTTCTACCGGATAGTACATCAGCCAGTTTTTCAGGGGCGCTTTTTTATAAAAATGAAACCCATGCGCAGTATAGATCATCACGGCATCCGGCGCATAAAGGCTTCCCGCCAGACGCCCCAGCACACCGCCCATGGGATTATGACAATGGATCAGATCGAACTTCTCTTTCCGGAGCAGCTTCTTTAACTGGAAAAAAGCCCCAATGTTTTGAGTAACACAAAAAGGGGATTTCTCGATTGAAAAATGATGTGTAATGATCCCCGCTTTTTCAAACAGACTGTCGTCAAATTCGTATACAGGCCGGTCAAAGTTCGATGCATAATGGACTTCGTATCCCACTTCCTGAAGGATCCTGACATTATTCATTTCAAACTGCGGGACAAAGCCGCTGATAGTCGTTATGATCAATGCTTTCTTCACTTCTCCGTCTCCGAACCTGATATCAATCTGCCATCTTACTGGCTGTCTTGAGCCGCCTCATCCCGGCGGAGAGATTTTCGTTACAGCCGATTTGATCCTTCAGAAAAGACTTTATGTCATGGCACTGAGTCATGCACATAATAAATCTATCGAATGTCTGATAAAGAAATTAAGTAGA
This sequence comes from Candidatus Eisenbergiella merdipullorum, assembly GCA_019118445.1. GTDB lineage: Bacteria > Bacillota > Clostridia > Lachnospirales > Lachnospiraceae > Eisenbergiella > Eisenbergiella merdipullorum. Next base: position 10,369 of record DWYY01000139.1, read on the forward strand.
TTTCTTAAATTACTTTAAATTTGTGCACTAGCGTTTTTTGTTTTACGTCATATCGGGACCAGTTATCACCTGGTACGTTCCTCTGTCTCCTTTCACCACCCGGAATATCAGCGGATTCTTTTTCCCCCATTCCGGGTCACGGTCACACCTTTCCGTCCACCTCCGGTACATTTCCAGAAAAGCTTCATGAATCTCCTTCTCTGCCTTGCGGCGCACCTCGACGGCTTCTTCCATCGTTTCATAGGTTCCCAGATAGATGCGCTGCCTCTTAAAGCCGATAGAGACACGGAATCTGCCATCCTTCTTACGGTACACTCCGCGGAAACCGCTTGTATTATCGCTTCTGCTTTTTCTTTTCTCCAGCCATTCCACGCAGGTGCCATCCACGCGGTGCAGGTTTTCCGGCAGCCGCTTCTGTGTTTCACGCTTCAGACATCCGCAGCTCTGGTTGTTTCCAAAGATCAATCCGTCCTCTGTCGCCTCCGTCTCCTTGCCGCAGTCACAGCGGCAGTGCCAGTATACGGAACCCTTATGATCCCGGCGCGCCGTCGGATACTCCGCGACGAGCCGTCCAAAGCGTCTTCCCCTCAGATCCGTGGCCGTTCTTCCCAGTATCCTCTTTTTGTCTTTCTTTTCTTCCTTTATTTGTTTCATTCATTCACCTGCAATCTTATCTGTCCAAAGGAAATGCGGCATCCGCCGCGCTGTTGTCTGCGGTCAGCTTAGCTTAGGGGTATCCTGCTCTGGAAGATTCTGCAATATGATCCGGGCAAGTTCCTGAAAGGGTACGGTTTTCACGGAACGGAGCAGGAAAAGCTGATCCTTCTGCCGGTTCACGTCATAAAGCTTACTCAACACTTCCCATGCGCCCTGGGCGACCGTTTCCTTTTCTTCGCCTGCCGACATGTAAAACAGGGCCACCAGAATGTCCAGTTGGTTCTGGTTGTAGCGGTTCAAGCGCAGGGACAGGATGCCTAAGCGCATGCTTTCTTCCCGGTTTTGCTGTTTGTAGTAGATGCGGGAGAGCCAGTGATAAATATCTGCCAATCGCGCGCTTGCATAGCTTGACGCAACGCCCTGATAACTTTCAACCCGCTCCAGTGTCTCCAGCAAAAGTCGTTCTCCTTCTTTTTCTCTGTCATTTTGCAGCAACCACCAGCCGTGATAATAAGTGGTATCCGGATATCCCGGATAAGCATCCTCCATCAATCCGCAGAGCCTTTTTACTTCCTCTTCCTGATCTGGGGAGCAGTTCATGCACATCGACCGCAGAATATGACCAATTGCTACACTGTAACGCTGGACGGTCAGGTTTTTTCCCGGTTTATGCTGGATGACTTTCCGAAAGTACTGCATACCTTCTTCTATTCGGTTCTCCATGAGGAGCGCTTCGCCCAGATAGACCATCACATTATAATCATCTGGTTTCTTTTCCAGTTCCAGCTTCAGCAGTTCAATATTTCTTTCTGTCTTGTTCATTTCAGTAATAGCCTGCCTGGTGTATCCGGTATGTATGATAGTCAGATCCTCCTTCTCCAGGATACGGACCGGCATGCTAGGAGGCATCCCAATATATTCATGGATCCGGTTTCTATAACGAAGAGGCGGGATCCGTTGAAAAACGCGATCCTGCACCGTGAAAGAAAAAGGCTTACCCTGATCGTCCATATTGGCCAGTCTGACCCGGATGATATGCGGCTTCTTTTCCGGCCTGAGATCCCGCTCCAAATGATTCAACAATTGCCAAAGCTTCTCCACATCTTCGGGAAGGAAATATTCATCTGCATCCAGAAAAGCGATCCAGTTCCCGGATGCTTTGCCAATTGCATAGTTCTTGGCCGCTGAAAAATCGCCGGTCCACGGGAATTGGTAGACTTTAGCTCCCATCTCCTCTGCGATTTCTGCAGTCCGGTCCGTGGATCCGGTATCCACCACAATCTGTTCCATCACGATCGGCTTTCCCCATTCCAGAGCCCGTCGGATATTTTTTTCTTCATTCTTTACGATCATGCACTGAGATAATCGAACCTCTTTCTTCATCTGTTCTCCCGATTCTGCAGCAAATATTCTCAGTCTGCGTCCGCCCGACAAAGAATGCTGCTCCATGAAACATAATCTTTATGCAAACTCAAAAGAAGGGATGGCCGAAGCCATCCCCTCTGCGCATTTTTCGTTACTGCAGAAGCTGCAGAACACCCTGCGGAATCTGATTTGCCTGCGCGAGCATAGCCTGAGAAGACTGCACGAGAATGTTGTTCTTGGTATAAGCCATCATCTCTTCCGCAATATCAACGTCACGGATCCGGCTCTCTGCCGCGGTCATGTTCTCAGTCGTTACGCTCAGGTTGTTGATGGTGTGCTCCAGACGGTTCTGAATAGCGCCAAGATCACCTCTCGTGGAGGAAACCTGATTGATCGCATTCTTGATCAGATCCACCGCTGCCGCTGCACCTTCCTGTGTGCTCACATCAATGCCGGAAATGCCAAGCGACTTGGTATCCATGGCGCTAACGGAAACAGTAAGCTGATTATAATCTGCGGAAGTATCACCGATCTGGAGTCTCAGTCCGCCCTCGGAACTGTTAGTAGATTGCACAAACTGAAGTTTCTGTCCGCTTGCTGTAGCATTGATACCGTAATCTTTTAACTGCCTTGCGATCTCCGCTACCGCGTCTGACCCTAATGTAGTCGTTGAAGTGTCATCAACATACAGTGCTTTGGCCCCTGCTTCCAATGTATCTTCCTGGCCACGGGTAATAATCTGGTATTTCTGTCCGTCGATTGTCAACATCCGTTCCGATGTATCCATATCGACATTAATCGTGGCGTCTTTACCAGCAGTAACAGTACCAATTGACACATCGCTTACTAAATTATCGCCTTCATACTGTGCCGCCTTTACAAACTGTGTTTCATTCGCACCTGCAGTATTTGCTGTTATAGTAATTACTGCTCCTCCACTCGCATTTGACACTGTATAGGAATCTCCAAACACCTTCTGCAATTCTTTCACAGCATTAGTGGCAGTGGCACCGTCACTCTGTCCCGCGACATAGGTAACGCTTGTTTCCTGATAATTTCCATTCTCATCAGTATAGGAGAATTTCAGCGTCTGTTCTGCTCCGCTCGTACCTGCTGTCAGCGTAAGGGTCTGCGAAAACGTTGTCGCTGCATTTCCAGTAGTTTGAGCCGTATCTCCGAGTGATATCTCCTCCACACCGCTCTTGGTAGCCAGGGAGCCATCCAGAAGCTGGATCCCGTTGAAGTTGGTAGACTCGCTGATACGATCGATCTCGTCCTTCAGGGAAGTGATCTCCTTCTGCAGGTTCTCACGGTCAACCTCGTCCTGATAAGTTCCGTTTGCAGACTGGTCAGCCAGCTCTACCATACGGTTCAGCATAGAATGTACTTCTGTCAGAGCGCCTTCAGCGGTCTGCACGAGGGAGATGCCGTCGTTCGCATTCTTCTGTGCGGTTTCCAGTCCGGTGATCTGCGCACGCATCTTCTCGGAAATAGCAAGTCCGGCAGCGTCATCGCCCGCACGGTTGATCCTGTAACCGGAAGAAAGCTTTTCCAGGTTCTTGGAAACAGCGCTGTTGTTATTAGTCAGGTTGCGGTATGCGTTTAACGCCGCAATATTATGTTGGATCCTCATGGTTTTACCTCCTTGTAATACCCCGGGGGCATCCTTTTCCCCGGTAAAAATCTGCATTTCATGTACGACAGGGCCCTTGCCGATACACGAAACTCACAATCGCAGCCCAAGAACTCTTTATCCCCGGCAAACGGTATTTCTAAGACCGAACCATTGTTTTGTTTCTGTTCTCCAAGCTGTTCATATATACTATCGGGCGTTGCCTCGAATAATTAAGAGCGGTCTGAAACTTTTTTTCTGGAACGGATCAGATATTGATAGGCATTCATCCGGACCGGTTCCATGATCTGCGGCAGTGCGCTCAGTTGATCCAGGAATTTCTGATCTTCTTCCGAAATGGCGATCTGCGTCACCATGCAGGCCTCTCTTTTCATTCCTTCCGGCTCGCACAGGGCTGCCGCCGTTTCAAATGTGAAGAAATGCAGGTGCGTCCGGTCCAGGATTCCTGCATCCTGATAATCCCACCTTCCGCGTAAATATGGGATCAATACGCTCCAATGGGTCACGTTGGGAATACTGCAGATCAGGCAGCCGCCGGGCTTTAACTTTGCCGCCAGCCGTTTTGTCATCTTCCATGGGTCCCTCAGATGCTCCAGCACATCGGGGCAGAGGATATAGTCAAAGCTTTCCTCTCCGCCGGGCAGATCCATATCCTCACAGTTTCCGCAGAAGCAGTGGTCAATCCGGTTTTCCGCAGCTTTCGCCGCTTTTTCATCCAGCTCAATGCCCCAGGTCTCTGCGTTCGGATACTGAGACTTGATATAGGAGAGCGTCATGCCGGATGCGCAGCCAAGCTCCATGACCCGGATAGCGGCGTCCTGCGGCGCATCGATCAGGGACGCCACATCCTTTCTCACATGGGAATAATAGGAAGGCTTTTTCTCCTTCTCATCTACCCCCCCCCCGGCTCCCAGCCGCTCATAGATGTGCCACCTTCCCCGCGAGTACAGGGACTCCTCTCCCGTATAGACCTGCTTCAGGGACTTCTCCTCCAGCCTGGACTGGGTGAATATGAGCATTTTCCCCTGATCCGCAAGGAGCGCCTCAAGCATGGGAAGATATTTCCTGGGGAGGGGAAACTGCGGATAGTTTCCGATGATAATATAGGAAAACCGTTTTCCAGAAAGCTTTGCCAGCGCCTTATCCAGCGAAGTTTCTTCTATCACATAGTCACAAAGGCCTGGCAGCTCCCTGCGCAGGCGGCTGGAGGTAGAGATTCCGTAGATCGTGCAGTCCCTGTTATGCTTTTCCCGCAGCGCGTTCTTGACAGCAAGAGGGGTATCTCCCAGGCCGCAGTTTACACTCAGGATTTTTACCGTCCCATTTTCAGAAGGATCCAGCGCATCCAGAACAGACGGATCATAGCAGAAATCCATTCCCCAGGGATCCAGGTCAAAGGTCTTCTGAAATTCCCCTCGCAGCCTTGCATAGAAATCCCTTTCCTGGATCATATCCTTCACCGTTGCGCTTCCTGCATGATACACGAAGGCATCCGTGGCAAGCATCAGCTTTTCTCCGGACTGGCGTACAGCCATTGCCATGGTGTCATCCGTGAAAGCGAGAAAACGTTCCGGAGCATTGGGATACCAGTATCCCCAGAAGGTATACATAGCAGGAGAATCACTGCGGGCCAGAAGCATAGGCGGGTTCAGGCGGCTTCTCTGATGCCAGCGGTAAGGATCGGACACATTATTCCTTCTGGCAAAGTCCTCCATCTCCGCCCTCGTCCGATAATCGCCCGGGATCGTCTGCAGATTGGCTATGTTGGGACAGGTCGGCGCCACACATGCAATCTCTTTTTCTGACATCAGGCAGGCAAACAGGTTTTCCACCGCACCTGGCATGACGATCACATCGTTGGAGATGAAGAGGATGTATTTTCCCTCCACCACGCGCGCCGCCACAGAAAACCCATTCACCATGCATTCCATGTCGATCTGCTTATCCGGGTGGTAGGACTCGAACAGCTCCTTTGTCCCATCCGTGGAGCCAGTATTTACCAGAACCAGCTCATGATCAAGGTCCTTAGGGAAGCAGGCCAGGATCGAGTCCAGGCATTTTCTGGTATATTCGATTTTGTTATAGGCGGATACCACAACGGAAACCTCTACCGGCCATTCCTCGTCTGCCGGTATATTGGGCGGACAAAGCTGCTTCATCTCATCTGCATAATATTGGTTCATCTTTTTCCGGTCCGGATAACAGAATCCGAAAAAATACAGATCCGTGTAACAGTCCAGGATAAACGGGATCAGTTCATACCGGATCTTATGGCTGGCTCTCTCCGGCGATCCTCCCGCTAGTTTCCCAATCCTCTGCAGAGAACCTGCTATGTTCCGATGCATGTTTACGGTCATCAGTGCAGGTTCCTCCCGGTTCAGCGCATGCGCTTTGCCTTCCAGTTCCTGTAATCTTTCTTCCATATTAAGGAAAAGCTCTTTCCAGTCTTCCTGCGTTTCCGAAAGCTTCTGATAAAGCGAAAGCGCATCCTCATTGAGCGCAAAAAGCGAATCCAGAAAGGCTTCTCCAGCATGTAAATCTTTCAGCATGATTTCTCCCTTTTCCGACTTTGATATGCTTTTTCTCCAATCTATGTATCGAGGTTTTCCGCTGCAAAATTAAGTTTTTCAGAAATAAATATCCACCCGCATAGCGGGTGGTTTTTCTTTTTCGGGCATAGCCCTAATACCTCTAGCTACGCACAAGTGCGTCTTTTATTGGCCTGCCAGCCACGCGTGGGATTACTTGCTACCCGTAAA
>DWYY01000140.1 GCA_019118445.1 Candidatus Eisenbergiella merdipullorum
TTATCAATGATAATAATCCTTCCGGCAAGAGTATCGATATCTTCCATGTCGTGCGTTGTCAGCAGTACCGTAACCTTTTTCTCCCGGTTGATCTCTCTGACGAACTTTCGGATATTGTCTTTGGCGACAACGTCCAGTCCGATGGTCGGCTCATCCAGGAATACAATGGAAGGGTTATGCAGAAAGCTGACCGCCACTTCACAACGCATTCTCTGCCCCAGGCTCATCTGCCGGACCGGCCTGCGAAGCAGCTCCCCAATCTTCAGGACCTCATGAAACAGTTCCATATTATCCTGATACTGTTGTTCTGTCAGGTTGTATACATATTTATACAGCCGAAAGGTATCCTCCACGGGAAGATCCCACCACAACTGGCTTCTTTGTCCGAAAACCACTCCGATACTCTTGTTATACTGCTTTCTTTTCTGCCACGGAGCTATCCCGTCAACAAAGATTTCCCCTTCCGTCGGCGTCAGGATTCCTGTCAGCATCTTTATCGTAGTTGACTTACCGGCGCCGTTCGGACCGATGAGTCCGACAATTTCCCCTTTTTCAATGGAAAAACTGACATGATCGACCGCACGAAACTTCGTTTTCCGCGGTTTCAGAAATCCCCTGACGGATTTTTCCCTCTTTACAATATCAAATTCCTTGACCAGGTTTTTTACCACCATATTATTTTCCATAGCTTATCCACTCCATCAGCTTCCCGAACTCGTATAGTGCTTACATGAAATCTTCCATAATTTACAGATCAGAACGGAAATGACCAGACTTACGGGCAGCGTCATAAAATTGATCAGGGCATCCTTTTTTTCCTTTTCCAAAATATATCTGGCCGGGTAATAATTTACAAATGCCAGCGGAAGGACGCATGTCAGGAACAGCAACATCTTTTTCCCGAATATCACCAGCGGATAACTCAGAAAATCGCGGAACGCATAATACAGATCGCCAAGCCAGCTCGAATTAAACATAAATATCGACGTACAGCCGATGAAAACAAATATGCCCGCCTGTATCAATGTTCCACCTGCAATCCCGGCTGTCAGGATCAATACTTTAAACAGATTCCAGCGGGCAGAAATCTGAAAGCACGCCAAGATCAGGATAATCAATGACGGAACCAACTGGGAAAAAATTTCCATGATGTGGATGTTATAAAAGATCAGGCTGAAAAGCACCGGCTGCGGTTTTGTAAAAAATTTGTCCAGTTCTCCGTGCGTAATGAGCTTGTCCAGATTGCGGAAAGGCTTGAAAAAAATCTGCGCAAGGCTGTAGGAAACGACGTACATCCCGTAAAGAAAGGCAATATCCCATGCATTCCAGCCATACAGGGCTTCGATTTTCGACGATAAAACAAGGGCAAAGAGAAGAAACATCAGACGCAGCGGCGCAACACTCACACATAAAAGAATAAAATTTAATTTATATTCTGTCTCCCGCTTAAAACACATATAAAATAATCTTCTGATCAGCATAACTGCACTCATCCTCCCTGAACGGCAAGCTTTTTTCTTCCGCGGCTCCATATGATACCAACCAGGATCACCAGAAAAATGATCCATGCAAATTGCAGCAGGAAAACAGAAAGAATGTTCACATTCGAGATCTCATTACTTTCCAGCAGGATCCTTAACGGCATTTCAAAAATCCAGATGAAAGGCAGCGCCTCCATAACCGTCTGCATCCATGCGGGCATAAGGAAGCTGGGAATAAAGCTTCCTGAGAAGATCCTTATGATCACATCCGCCAGGAATACCAATGACCAGGCTTCAATAATCCAGAAGCAGCTCAGTTCCACCAAAATCCGGATCAGATACATGATCAGAAAAGCGAGCAGTATAGAAATTCCAAAGTAAAGCAGATTCGCCCAGTTAACACTTTCAAACCCGATCGCAAGGAAACAGATAAAAAAGACCGGCAGCCCGACCAGAAACAGATCTCCCATCATCTTCCCGATATTTTCCTGCAGCATCACAAACAGGTAATTCCACGGCTTCAGCAGGGCAATCACAATATTTCCGGTGCGTATATCATCCGCAAGCTTACTTTCCACATTATAAATGATAGATAATATTTGCGACAATGCAGCATATCGGATCATATATTTCTGCATTTCAACATCTTCCGGGTACAGGGCTTTCCAGAAAAGGGTCAGGATGAGGACACTGAACGCAGAGACCGCTATTTTCAGCAGCGCGCCGCCCCGATATGCAAATTTTGTTTTTATCCCCATCCCTATCATTGCACAGAACTTTTTCATCTCTGTCTCCCCTGTTTTTTTGTCATGGCAGTGGAAGATCCTGCACTTTGCTTTTCAAATGCTATTCCCTTTATAGTCTGAAGGATGCATTCCTTATTTTTTCATGCAGATACGCCTTGTTCAACCTCATAGTGCAGTCTGTTGTTTTATACGATAACTTTATGCTTCCCTTTCATCTGTCCCACTTACACGTATCTTCCCGCAATTTCGACAAATTCTGACATATTATGGACCATTTCCCCGGTATTCAGAATTTTGGCCTCAAATTCTTTTTCCCCAAATTCCATGATATGCCGGAGGTTGATCGTCAGGTCTTTCTGTTTCCCGATCTTCAGGATCCATTTTGCGCAGTTGTCGCCGCATGCAGAAGCGTTAAAAATTTTTCCAGATTCGTCAAACGCCATAATGATCAGCGTTTTGACGCCGCCGGACAGCTCTTTGACGGAAATGGGGCCCAGTACCGGGCTGTCGATCAGGCGGCAGCTCACCACAGTCGACTTGTCCACATCCTTTATCATTTCCACTGAAAATTTCCCAGATAAATGCTCAGCATGATAATCCTCTTTTCCTTCAGCCGCAGTCCGCGTCTGTCCTTTTTCTTTTTTTCAGTATAGCATACCCGCCTCTGTCCGGACAGTCATCCGGCGGAAATTTCTCTCGTGACTTTTTGACGACAAAAACCCGCCGGACCATGGAGCTCACATTTCCGGCATGCTCCACAGTCCCGGCGGGCTTTCTTTTTTCCTGCTCATCCCCCGGAAACCGGGCTGATGATGATGTTTTCCGGGGCGATCCCGGTTTTTCTGGTGACGATGTCCTCAATCTGGGCGCGCTGGGCGTCGGTGAGAGTGGAAGCGTTTACGACCACATCCACGCTGGTGCCGCTGATGCTGACCACCACGTCGGTGAAGCCTTTGGCTTCCAGAAGGATCTCGGCTGCGGTTTCCTTTTCTGCCATGTCGGTGAGGTTGATCATGCCGTTGATGGCGTCCTGCTTCTGTTCTTCGCTGATGTTCTCGTTATTGATGATGTCCAGCAGGGTTTCCTTGTTCCTCGCCCTGGTCTGCTCCTTCTGGAGCTTGGCACCGGCGAGGGAGCTGATCCCGGTGGAACTGGTGAAAACCGCTTCGCCCGGAACGCCGCTGTCTGATACGCTGGCTTCTTCCTGTGCAAGCTCCGCGCTGGCCTCATCGATGCCTTCTGCGGCCACCGCCACGTCCGCTTCCACCTCTCCGGAAAGCGCGGCGTCCGCCGTCATGCTTTCATCCAGATAGTTGTCGACGGCCGCAGCCTCCTGATCGGAATCCAGGCTGTCGATGTCGGAGACGTCCCCGCTGTCAATATCGGAGACGATATCCTCCTCAGACAGATCCAGAAGGGCGGTCATATCTTCTTCCCCTGCGTTTTGCGCATCCGCACTGGCAAGCTGCTCCTGCCCCGCTTTTGTCCCGGCGAAATTCAGATATCCCGCCACGGCGATCATGATCGCCAGAGCCGTAATCATAATCTGATTGCGTTTCAACACATTTTTCACTCCTGTTCCCTCTGCTTT
>DWYY01000001.1 GCA_019118445.1 Candidatus Eisenbergiella merdipullorum
GGGGTGGCGACGGTATTTCCCCAGGCCATCGGGATGGCCGCCTCCTTTGACCGCAGTCTGCTGCGGCAGGCGGGCGAGATTGTGGCCACGGAGGGAAGAGCAAAATACAATGAACAGTCGCGGCAGGGGGACCGGGGCTTATATAAAGGCCTCACCTTCTGGGCGCCCAATGTGAACATTTTCCGGGATCCCCGCTGGGGAAGAGGGCAGGAGACCTACGGGGAGGATCCTTTCCTCACGGGAGAACTGGCGGTCTGCTATATTCAGGGGATACAGGGAAACGGCAGAAGATTAAAAGCCGCAGCCTGCGCGAAGCATTTCGCGGTTCATTCCGGACCGGAGACGGGGCGTCATTCCTTCAATGCGGTGGTGTCAGAAAAGGATCTGGCGGAGACGTATCTGCCCGCTTTCCGTGCCTGTGTGGAGAAGGGGAAAGTGGAAGGCGTGATGGGCGCCTATAACCGCATCAACGGCGTTCCCGCCTGTGGAAACGCGCGTCTGATTCAGGAGGTCCTGCGGGGCGAATGGAAATTTGACGGGTATTTCGTCTCTGACTGTGGGGCCATCGAGGATTTCCATGCGGGACATAAGGTGACCGCTAATGCGGAGGAATCTGCGGCCATGGCGGTAAAAAGCGGATGCGATCTGAACTGCGGGGAAATGTACCAGTTTCTGCTGGCCGCCTGCAGAAAGGGACTTGTCCAGGAGAGCGCCATTGATGAAGCGGCGCGCCATGTGATGATGACGCGGATGCGGCTGGGGATGTTTGACCGCGAGACAGCGTATGACAGCATCGATTACTCGGAAAATGACACGGATGCCCATCATGAGGTGGCACGGAGAGCGGCGGAGGAGTCGATTGTCCTGTTGAAAAATGATGGTCTGCTGCCCCTTGGGAAGGAGCGGATCCAGTCGGTCGCCGTCATCGGGCCAAACGCGGACAGCCGGGAAATCCTGAAAGGAAATTATAATGGCACGGCGTCGGTAAGCTATACGATTCTGGAGGGAATACAGAAAGAACTGGCCGGAAGTGTCAGAGTGTATTATTCGGAGGGCTGCGATCTGGTGCGGGATCAGGTGGAAGCGCTGGCCGAGCCGGATGACAGGATCTGCGAGGCGGTGGCAGCTGCCAGAAGAAGCGATGTGGTCTTTCTCTGCCTGGGGCTGAATGCCACGCTGGAAGGGGAAGAGGGCGACGCGGCAAACAGCTATGCGGGAGCTGACAGAAAGGATCTGGGTCTTCCGGATCCTCAGCGCAGACTTTTGCAGGCGGTCTGCGAAACCGGCACGCCGGTGGTTCTGCTGGTGGCCTGCGGAGGGGCGGTTTCTCTGCCTTATGCGCAGGAGCATTGCGCGGCAATCCTCCATGTGTGGTATCCGGGGCAGATGGGAGGTCTTGCTGTGGCAGATATCCTTTTTGGAAATGCGTCTCCCTCCGGAAAGCTTCCGGTTACCTTTTACCGTGACATCGCGGATCTGCCGCCCTTTGAAGACTACAGTATGAAAGGACGGACCTACCGGTATCTGACTGCGGAACCGCTGTATCCCTTCGGATACGGGCTGAGCTACGCGGAATTTGAGTATGCGAATGCCCGGGTAACCGTTGATGAGGAGCAGGAGAATATTCATGTCCGGGTGGCGGTGACAAATACCTCGGCCGTTCCGGCGGAAGAAATCACACAGGTTTACATAAAAGTATGCGACAGCCCGCTGGCCGTGCCAAATTACAGCCTGGTGCAGTTCGGAAGAAACGCGTTTGAGGCAGGAGAGACAAAGGAAATAGAGCTGGATTTCCCGGCGGAAAGACTGCGGGTGGTGGACGAAGAAGGAAATTATGTCTGGGAAAACGCGAAAGTATATCTGTACGTGGGCGGCAGCCAGCCCGATGAGAGAAGCTGTGCGCTGACCGGGCATCGGGTGCTGCGTGTGGAGCTGTTTATGACGGAGGAAGGGGGAGTTCTGCAGGTGTAAAGGTATGCAGGGGGCATAAGAGAGAATATGCACAGGGCAGATGCCACCCGGATGAAGCAGTAAAGAAGATGATGCAGAAGGGGAGCCGGATACGAAGTGTATTGCGGCTCCCTGTGGTTTTTAATTCTATCGCCTATAAAATATTACACAATTCTGTGAGACTGTTTACAATACAATCAGGATGCTCTCTATTCTGGCAAATATTCCATTCCCGCCAGGGGCCCTGCCGGATCCAGATGGTTTTCATACCCAGCAGTTTCGCTGGAACGATATCGTTGTCGATGCGGTCGCCGATCATAACTGCGTTTTCCGGACGGCAATGGCTTCTTGCCTGTGCAATCCGAAAGATTTCAGGATCTGGTTTGGAGAGGCCTTCCTCTGCAGAGGCAATCACCAGTTCTATATAGGGCATAAGGCCATAGGCTTTCAGCCTCCTGTCTGTACCGGGTGACTGGTTGGCGATGATTCCGATATGGTATCTGCTGCTGAGTTCACGGAGACATGCGGCAGTGTTCGGATACAGAACTTCCTCTTCCTTGTGCCATGCAGGAAGCGGAATACCTGCTATCCGGGCCGCCGCCAGATCTCCTTTTATATTCTGGCGGTAAAACGCTCTGGCATATTCCAGAAGCTCGCCATAGCTTCTGTGAGAGATATCAGCGATCTCCCGGATTCGGTGTTCATATGCTTTACTCTCGTCCACCAGTGTGGAACCCAGATCGAAAAACAGCCAGTCCAAATTGCCAAATAATTTCTGCCGTTTCATCCTCTCTTCACCATACATTCCTTACGGTAAAATGCCACTCCGTATTTTAAGATATCCTGATATCCCTCCGCATTCAATTCCGCGGCATAGTTCCGTTCCTCAATCTGCCTCAGGGCTTCGTCGCATTTCTCTTCCAGTCCCTGATAGGTTCCGGATACTTTGAGTTCCAGAATGACCGCTTTCCCTCTTACGCTGGGGTATTTCAGAAGAATATCCGGGCGTCCGGTGCCGGATTCCCGGTTGGACAGAACGATATAGTTTCCGATATTTTTTAACATTCCTGCCAGAAAACCGTGATAGTAGTTTTCCTGATAATCGTAAAAGCTGATGGTCTCCATCAGATTCTCCGAAAGAATCCGGGCCATTTTTTCTGTATCGCCGTTCAGGATGCTTTCATACAAAGGAGAAAGCTCCTTTTTCTCTGTCTGTTCCTCGAACCAGCGAAGCACCGTGGTTTTATAAATGTAGAGAACCTCCCGGTTGGGAATTGCCATCTCCATATAGATGGTTTCGCCCTCCTGCATTTCCCGGATCTTTTTCAGATATCCGGTAAAGAAAAGGAAATTCCACAGATTGTCTTGCGTGGAATAGATATCCTCATAGGTGATATCCTCGTGGATCGGTTTTGTGATGGTCTTTCCGGCAATCAGCGATTCAATTTCCTGCTTGACCGAAAGATCCGCCCGTTCGACCAGAGAACGCACGATGCTGTTGGAACTGGTGTTGGACCAGTATGGTCTGGGCAGAGCTTTTTCATTTTGGGTGCAAAGCTCAATATAATTGATGACACTCCATGGATTATAGACTTCGGTGAACCCGAACTGGTAGCCGTCATACCACTGCCGGAGAAGATCCCGCTGCTTTTCAAGAGAATAGAATGACAGGATCTGATCCACTTCGGATTGTGTGAAGCCAAAATGCTCGGAATATAATTCGGTTGTTATGGAATTCATTTTCAGATTGTTTAAACCGGTAAAAATGGATTCCTTGCTGATACGAAGGCATCCTGTCACAACAGCAAACGCAAGATGCTCATTGGTTTTTAGTGCTGATTCAAAAAGCGAACGGATGAAACTGATGGTTTCATCATAAAAACCGCAGAAATAGGAATTTGCCAGGAGAGCGTCATATTCATCGATCAGGATTACCGCTTTTTCTTCGCAGCAGATATGGAGACATTCCGACAGGAATTTCAGAGCATCCGCATAGTCTGCGGCAATGCCGCCAAGATCGCGGAGCCTGAGAAAACGTTCCCTCTGGGCTTCCGTAAGCTTCCGGCTATGTTCTACCACCGGCCAGTGTCGCAGAAATTCCTCGCTGACCGTCTTTTTCATCATCTCGAAGGAAAGCTGGTAAGTGGGCTGCTTCATGGATTTCAGGGAAAGACTGATGACCGGATATTTTCCCATGTGAGAGAGATAGTGCTCTCCGGCCTCCATAATTTTCAGGCCCTGGAACAATGCGGCGGTGTCTCTGGAACTTTTTTCAAAAAAGTACCGGAGCATGCTCATATTCAGTGTTTTCCCAAAACGGTGGGGGCGGGTAAACAGATTTACTTCACCTTTCATATCCAGAAGATCTTTGATCAGGAGCGTCTTGTCGATATAAAAATATTGTTCATGGATTAATTTTTCAAAGTCATCCACCCCTACCGGAAGCGGTTTCCAACGCATAAGCAGTGCCTCCCTTCTTAACTGTGCTTCTATTTTACCTTATTTTGCAGCGGTGGACAAGGAGATGATGGGGAAGCCGGAAAATGCTGAAAAAATTCAGAAAATCCCATGAATTTGGGAATTGACACCGACAGGTTTCCGGCGTTATAATACATTCATGTCGGAGGACATACGGCGCAGTAGCCAAGTGGTAAGGCATAGGTCTGCAACACCTCGATTCACCGGTTCAAATCCGGTCTGCGCCTTTTGTAGAAGAGCTTCAAACCCCTATAAACAACTGGGTTTGGAGCCTTTTTATTTTTGCAGATCATTGTACAAAAATATTCGGATGACAGATGATTCAGGGAAGAATATGCGTTGCCGCAGAT
>DWYY01000015.1 GCA_019118445.1 Candidatus Eisenbergiella merdipullorum
AATCAATGTGATCCGGATTGCGGAATCCACCTGGAGCAGCGAAGAACCGGAGGAAGGAGTGTTTGATTTTTCCCATGTGACGAGGGTGCTGGACGCCTGCGAGAAGGCGGGCATTTCCGTGATTGTGGGAACGCCAACCTATGCCATCCCGGCCTGGATGGCGAAGGCCTATCCGGAAGTGATGGTGACGGACAGAAGCGGAAGAAGGCCCTATGGCGCAAGGCAGATAATGGACATCACCCATCCGGCCTACCGCTTTTTTGCGGAGCGCATTATCCGGAAGCTGATGGAGGCGGTGCATGGCTATTCCTGCGTCATCGGCTTCCAGCTGGACAATGAGACCAAGCATTTCGGTACCTGCAGTGAAAACGTACAGCAGATGTTCGTGCGCTACATGAGAAAACGCTACAACGGGGATCTGGAGCGGCTGAACCGGGATTTCGGCCTGAACTACTGGAGCAACCGGATCAATTCCTGGGAGGAATTTCCGAGCGTGGTCGGTACCATCAATGGAAGCCTCGGATGCGCCTTTGAGGCATTCCAACGGCAGCAGGTGACGGATTTTCTTCAGCGCCAGTCTGAGATCGTGCGGGAATACTGCAGGCCGGACCAGTTCATCACCCACAACTTTGACTTTGCCTGGAAGGGTCACTCCTTCGGCGTACAGCCGGATGTGGATCATTTTCAGGCGGCACAGGCGCTTACCGTTGCGGGCTGCGATATCTACCACCCTTCCCAGGAAAAACTGACGGGGAAGGAGATCGCCTTTTGCGGCAGCCTGACCCGTTCCCTGAAAAAGGACAATTATCTGGTGATCGAGACGGAGGCCCAGGGCTTCCCGGAGTGGACGCCCTATGAAGGACAGCTGCGCCTGCAGGCCTTCAGCCATCTGGCCTACGGTGCGGACAGCGTGATGTACTGGCACTGGCACTCCATCCATAACGCCTGCGAGACCTACTGGAAGGGAATTTTAAGCCATGATTTTGCTGAAAACGCAGTCTATCGGGAGGCCTGCCGCATCGGTGCTGAATTTTCCCGACTGAGCCCGCACCTGCTGCATCAGAAAAAGGAAAATAAGGCGGCCATTCTGGTGAGCAACCCCTCCCTCACCGCGCTCAAATGGTTCCCCTTCCCCGCGGGAGCAGAGGGCGGAATGGACTATAACGACGTGGTGCGCTGGATTTTCGACGCCCTTTATGAAAGCAATATCGGCTGCGATTTCGTAAGCCCGGAGGAGACGGACCTCGCCCGCTATGACGTGCTTTTCGTGCCCGCCCTCTACAGCGCTCCGGAAAGCTGCCTTATGCGAATCCGGGATTTTGCAGCGCAGGGCGGAACGGTGGTCGCTACCTTCAAGACCGCTTTCACCGATGAAAATGTGAAGGTGTGGACGGACGAGCAGCCCCATCTGCTGAAGGACTGCTTCGGCGTGCTGTATCATGAATTTACGGCTCCTGCGGACGTGTTCCTGACGGAAGAAGGTGACGGCCAGTCCCGGAATTCCGCCTGCGGTCTGTCGGCAGAGGCGGCCTTCAGCCTGTCCACGGAAGCGGCCTTCGGCCTGTCCGCGGAGGACAGGCGGGTGCGGCTGTTCATGGAGCTTCTGGAGCCTCAGGGTGCGCAGGTGCTGGCTTCTTATGACCACTACGCCTGGAAAAAATATGCAGCCATCACCAGAAATGATTACGGTAAGGGAACCTGCATTTATCTGGGCTGCATGACCTCATCGGCTTACCTGAAAGCGCTGATCGGAGCGCTGTGGCAGGAGAAGGGCCTTTCCGACTGGAAGCAGGACTATGCCTTTCCGCTGGTTATTACGGAAGGGACGAATCAGGCCGGAAAGCGTCTCACCTGGTATCTGAACTATGCAAAAGAGCCGCAGCGCTGCATCTGCCCCCAGGGCGGAACGGAACTGCTTTCCGAGGAAACGTATGTGCCGGGGCAGGAGCTTACGGTTGAAGGATGGGATCTGAGAATCGTGGAGAGCGAAACGAAGCTTTGATGAGGGAGGTATTTCCGGATATGGAGAAGATGGCGGAATCCATCTGTGGAATGGACTGCTGCAACGAGTGCGGCAGAAAAGAGGACTGCGGCGGTTGCCGCAAAACGGACGGCCATCCCTTCGGGGGAACCTGCGTCGCTGCCGAGAGCATCCGGCAGGGAGGGATGGACGCCTTCTGGCATTTGAAAAATGCATTGATTTCAGAATTCAACGCGCTGGGGATTCCCGGCCTTCGGGTGGATGACTTGAACCTTTTGAACGGTTTTTTTGTGAATCTGGAATATCCCCTTGCAAACGGACAGTCTGTAAAGCTGCTGGAGGACAACAATGTTTACTGGGGAAACCAGATCGAAATTCCCGGAAGCGACAGATGCTACGGGCTGGTTGCAGACGAACAGTATCTTCTGGTCTGCGACTATAAGTGTAACGGTACGGAGCCCAGGATTATCTGTTATAGAAAAAGAGGCGGCTGATGAAAAATTTTGAACGAAGCAATCCCTGCCTGTCTCTCTGCGGCCTGAACTGCCTCCTGTGCCCCATGCAGCTTGGCGGCCACTGCGGCAGTTGCGGTTTTGGCAGTCAGTCCTGTCCGATTGCCCGGTGCATCCTGGAGCATGAAAAGCCGGAATACTGTTCGGAATGTGAGGAATATCCCTGTAGAAAATATGATCACATCGACGAATGGGATTCCTTTGTGACGCATCAGAACCAGAAAATAAATCTGGAAAGGCGGCAGGAATTGGGGACGGAGCGGTACAATGAGGAGCAGGTAAAAAGAAGAGAGATTCTGGACCGGCTGCTGGCGGAATACAATGACGGCCGGAGAAAAACACTGTTTTGTCTGGCTGCAAATCTGCTGGAGCTGGAAGAACTCAGTTCCCTTCTGGAAGAAGCGGAAGAGCAGACACGGTCTTTTTCTCTCAAAGAACGGGCGGCGTATATGGCAGAGCAGCTCCGGAACTGTGCTGAGAGGAACCGGGTCGTGCTGAAACTGAGAAAGAAGGGAAATTGATACTGACATTGAAGGGATAGCCACTGAATGGCAGAATCAATCGGCAAAAATATGTTTTTCAGGAGATCAAAAGAAATGCTGTTGGAAACCGGAAGGCTGCGTATCCGTTATATTAATCGGGATGACTGGAAAAGCCTTCAGGAGATCTGGAAGGATTTCGCTTCGTCGGAATACGCGCAGTATGATGTCTGGCATAATACGGATACGGCAGATGTCCGGAAAAGAGCCGCCAGATGGGAAGAAGGAAACAGAGGGACGGAGCATCTGTTTTTTGCCGTATGTCTGAAGGATATCATGATCGGATACGTTGTTTTTCATAAAAGAGGAGACGGATACGAAGTCGGATACTGCTCTCATTCGGCTTACCAGGGAAAAGGGTATGCCAGGGAAAGCCTTCTGGCGCTCATGGATTATTTTCAGGGAATGGGCGTAACAAGGCTTACGGCCGGAACGGCCCTGAAAAATCTGCCGTCCGTGAAACTGCTTCAGACAACGGGGTTCCGGCAGACCGGAACGGAGCAGGTATCCTTTTATAAGGATCGGACGGGAGACGACATCATTTTTGACGGCGGTATCTATGAATGGACGCCGTAAAAAAAGCCGGAGGGGAATGTTGGAGGATGATGGATTATGAATAAGGCGTGGTCTGAACTGAATAAAACAATGCAGGCGCAAATCAAAAAGAAGGATACCTATGAAGCGGGTATTGACACATTATTTGATTTGCGGAATCAGTTAATGGAAACCTTAACCTCATTTAATGAGGAATTAAGCAGAGAGGAATTTGACGCAATTCCATTTATAAATGCAGACGGTTATCACAGTAAAACGATTGCCTATTCAATTTGGCATATTTTCCGTATTGAAGATATCGTTGCACACACATTGATAGGTGAAGACGAGCAGGTGTTTTTTGCGGGCAATTATCAGGAACGTATCAATTCACCTATCATCACAACGGGAAATGAACTCGTAAAAGAGCAGATTGCAGACTTTTCAAAACAACTCAATTTGAAAGAATTATATGCGTATATTTTGGAGGTAAAGGACAGCGCCGAGAAGATAATCAACAGCTTATCTTATGATGACCTGAAAAAGAAAATATCAGAAGAAAGAAAAGAATACTTAAAATCATTGAATGTTGTAAGCGATGATGAAAATGCAATCTGGCTTATTGATTATTGGTGTGGTAAAGATATCCGGGGTTTGATACAAATGCCATTCTCAAGGCATTGGATTATGCACATAGAAGCGAGTCTGCGTATAAAAAACAGGATACATTCATAATTGCAGATCGCGGTTCGCCGGGAACCATGAATAAGGCGTAAAAATTGGATATTATAAAAAAATCTGCAAAATGTAACCGTTGAACCATTATGTTTGGCTGCGGGAAAGGGGAATCATGAACATTTTTGTGGAAGGCCTGCAGGGAATGGGAAAGTCCACTCTTCTGCAGAAGCTGTCCCGGAAATATCCGGAGTATCATATTTATCATGAGGGAGACTACTGCCCGGTTGAGCTGGCCTGGTGCACCTGTATGACGCAAAGGGAATATGAGGAAGCATTGTCCGCTTATCCCACGTTGAAGGAAGAAATGATGCGCCGGACATATCGGGAAGGAGACCGGTATATCATGGAATATACCCGGATTCTCACGGATGTTCCGGGCTTTCACAGGGATATGGAGCGGTTTGAGATTTATAATGGAAGAAAAAGCAGGGAGGAGTTTCTGGACATCATCCGGCGGCGCTATCAAAATCTGCCGGAAGGAGACGGAGGATATCTGTACGAATGCGCCTTTTTTCAGAATATCATTTCGGAACTCACCCTATGGCAGCTGATGCCGGAGGACGGGATTTTTTCCTTCTATCAGGAGCTGTTTCGGCTTGTATCTGCAAAACCGTTTCTTCTTTATTATCTGTATGATTCCGATCCGGAACCCCACCTCCGGCAGATCTGCAGGGAGCGTTCGGACAATGAGGGAAATCAGCTCTGGTATCCCCTCATGATGCAGTATCTGGCGGCCTCGCCCTATGGGAAAAAGTATGGCTGCAGCACTTTTGACGATCTGCTTGCCTGCCTGAAGCGCAGGCAGGAGCTGGAACTCCGGCTGATTCAGGAGATTCTGAAGGACAGGGCGGTGATTCTTCCGGCCAAAAGGTATACGATGGAGGATCTGGAATGGGTGGAAGGGAAATAAGTGGTGAGAGCTGTTTCAGCTATCCGGACGGCAGCGGTTCGCCCATCGCCAACATCGCTACGACCTGTTCCGGAAATTCAATTTTCAGGCCTCGTTTGATCGCTCGTTTGTAGTCCTTTTTAAAACCGGTTGTGTACTTGACAGTGTACTTTGTTTCCCTCATTTTTTCAGATCAGCAAACAACTCGTCAAGGTCATTGTAACCCTTTACAGACGGGTCTTTTGCAATCCTTTCCGCTTCCAGCATGGCAGCAATCGTTTCCCTGTTGGGCTGTTCCAGCTTCACTTCAAAGGGAATGCCGCCTTCACGAAGCGACTGGCGTACGAAGATATTGAATGCTGTGGATAAATTCATGCCGAGTTCCGCAAACAGGGCGTCGGCCTGTGCCTTCAAATCCGCGTCCATGCGGATACTGATGTTTGTGGTATTTCCAGCCATAGTATCAACCCCTTTCTGCTGATACCTTTGGTATATGTCATTTGCACGAAGAAAACAATACTTTGCACGAATATATTATATGTGTTATCGAAACTATGGGGTTAAAAGGAAGGAAAAACAGGCGGTGATGCTTATGAAAAAAGACAGCTTCCCATTTGTGAAAGCTCAGAATATTCCATGTAATCAGGGCCGCCGGTTGGATTCAGCCGATGGTTCTGTGTTTCCTGCGAGAAAAAGAGCGCCTGTGGAAAGGAAAGAGAAAATGAGAAAAACAGCACTATACATCGGCATGAGTCTGGACGGATATATCGCAGATCCCAACGGAGGAGTGGACTGGATGACCGGACAGGATGAATCTGCGGAAAACGGGGATTCCTATGAGAACTTTATCAAAACGGTGGATACGGTGATCATGGGCTGGAACACATATCATCAGATCACTACGGAGCTGTCTGCAGGGGAATGGGTTTACGAGGGGCTCACATCCTGGGTGATCACCCATCGGACGGCGGAAGAGAAGATGGAAACAGCAGAATCTCCGGTTCTGTTCACGGACCGGTCGCCCTGCAATCTGGTGAGGAACCTGAAAAAGGAAGAAGGAAAGAATATCTGGATCTGCGGCGGAGCGGACGTCGTCAGACAGCTGATGGAAGAGGATCTGATAGACATTTACCACATTTCCATTCTCCCCATCCTTCTGGGAGACGGCATCCGTCTGTTTCAGACGTCGGAAAAGGAGAAAAAACTGCGGCTGATCCGGGCGGGAAGTGAAAACGGAATCACGGAGCTGGTTTATTTGCGCAGACATTTCTGCAGAAATGTCTGCGCAAATGCCTGCGGAAATATCTGCAAAAACGTCCATGAAAACGGAATCCGAAAATTTACTACGGATGATATGGAACGGGTCATGGAAATCTGGCTGAACGGAAATCTGGAGGCTCACGCCTTCATCCCGCGTAAATACTGGGAGTCCAACGCGGAAGCGGTAAAAGAGCAGCTTCTTGAGGCGGAGGTTTTTGTCTGTGAGAAAGAGGGGAGGATAGAGGGCTTTGCCGGACTGCAGGGAAATTATCTGGCGGGCATTTTTGTGGAGGCAGGCTACCGTTCGAAGGGAATCGGAAGAGAACTCCTCAATCGGGTGAAGGAGACACATCCTGTTTTCTCCCTGCATGTTTATGCGGAAAATGAGCGGGCTGTCTCCTTTTACCGGCGTGAGGGACTGAAGGTGGTTTCCCGGGAAATGGAGAAAGATACGGGGCGGGAGGAATACACGATGGAATGGCGCACTTCGGCTGCCAGGGCAGAATGGTGCGCTTTGGCTGCGGGAACGGAATAACGTGCTCCGGTTTCACAGGATTTTCAAACTTCCTAAAGGTTCATTAAAGCTTTCTCTGCTAAGATAGAGAACGAGAAAAAAGGCGGCTGTGATCGAAGGGACGCCTTTTGAAAAAAGCCGGGAAGGCAAAAGGAGGATATTGAAAACCTATGGAAAAAGCAGTGAAAATCGGAAGGCAGACGCCTTCAAAAGGAATGCACATTCTGATCGCGGCATTCGCGGCAAGCCTGATGGCGCTGGTTTTGTTCTGGGGAAGCGCCCGGACCGTGCACGCGGCTGGAGGCCTGAGTCTGACCACGGATTATCCGGGAATGACGATTACGCCCGGAGAGACTCTGAACCTTACGCTGACATTGACAAATACGTCCGGAAGCGGGCAGAATGCGGATGTGGAAATCGCTTCTCTTCCGGAAGGATGGGAAGGCTACCTGCAGGGCGGAAGCTATGAAGTAAGCCGGGTATATGTGGCGAATGGCAGTGAGGGAACTTCCCTGACCCTCCATCTGACGGTTCCGGATGCACTGGAGGAAGGAACCTATGATGTGGTGGTGGATGCTTCTGCCGGCGAGGAAATATATGATTCTCTGACCCTTTCTTTTCAGGTAAATGAGGTGAATGCGGGAGCGGGAAGCTTTACGACGGAATATCCGGAGCAGGAAGGAACCGCCGGTACAACCTTCAGCTTCAGCACCACGCTGATCAATAACGGCCTCTCTACCCAGTCCTACAGCCTTTCTTCCAACGCTCCCTCCGGATGGCAGGTGAGCTTCGTTCCCTCTGACGAGTCAGCGTCTGTTGCCGGAATCGATGTGGAGTCCAGCACGAGCCAGGGCCTGACGGTTCAGGTAGTTCCTCCCCAGAACGTGGAAGCGGGAGAGTATGATATTTCCTGCAGCGCGGTATCTGCGTCCGAGACTCTGACCACGGATCTGAAGGTGGTTATTACCGGTACATATGGAATTTCCCTGAGCACGCCGGATGGAAGAGTCAGCTTTGACGCCCATGCGAACGATGATTCGAACGTGACGCTGAATATTACCAACACCGGAAATGTGGACCTGCAGAATGTATCTCTGAATTCCAGCCTTCCTTCCGGATGGACGGTGACCTATAACGTGGAAGACAACGTGATCGATTCCATTCCTGCGGGAAGCACGGTGGAGGTAATTGCGACCGTAACTCCCAGCTCTGATGCGATTACGGGAGATTATGTGGCCACCTTTACGGCGGAAACGGATGAGGCGAGCTCCAGCGTGGAGTTCCGTGTGTCCGTTAAGACACAGACCATATGGGGCCTGGTGGCGGTGCTGATCATCCTGATTGTGGTCGGCGGACTTGTATATGTGTTCCGCAAATACGGCAGGAGGTAATTGCCGTATGAAGACAGACGCAGAAAGGAGGCATTGCCGTGTCAGACGATAAAATAATCATACAGATGAAGGGTCTGACCAAAGCCTATGGAGAAAAGAAAGCGGTCGATAATCTGACGCTGAGTATTAAAAAAGGCGAGATTTTCGGCCTGCTCGGACCAAACGGTGCGGGAAAAACAACGACCACGCTGATGCTTCTCGGGCTGACGGAGCCCACGGCAGGAACCGCGTTTATCGATGGAAAAAACTGTACCCGGGACCCTATTTCCGTAAAACAGATCGTGGGATACCTGCCGGACAGCGTGGGCTTCTATATGGATATGACGGGCCGGGAAAATCTGAGATTCACCGGAAGACTGAACGGTCTCGGCGGGAAAGAGCTGGAGGAGAGGATCGATATTCTTCTGGAAAAAGTGGGAATGACCAGAGCGGCGGACCAGAAAACCGGAACCTATTCCCGTGGTATGAAACAGCGCCTTGGTGTGGCGGATGTTCTGATTAAGGATCCAAAGGTGATCATCATGGACGAGCCCACGCTGGGACTTGATCCGGAAGGAATGAGGGAGCTGATGACGCTGATCCGTCAGATGGCGGAGGAGGAAGGGCGGACCATTCTGATTTCCTCCCATCAGCTTTACCAGGTACAGCAGGTCTGCGACAGAGTAGGCATTTTTGTGGAAGGAAAGCTGATGGCCTGCGGCAGAATTGAAGAGCTGGCAAAGGAGCTTCAGCAGGAGGGCCACTGCGCGCTGGAGGTTTCCGCAATACCGGATGACAGCGGATTTCCGGAGCTCCTTAAAAATCTGGGAAATGTGGACCGTGTGGAGCAGGGCGGAGAATTTTATGTGGTTTATTCCCGCATGGATCTGCGCAGAGAGCTGGTCCGCAAGGCGCTGCAGGGCGGCTATACCATTGCCCATTTGAGACAGAGAGGAAGCGATCTGGATGAAATCTACCGCAGATACTTTGAGAAAGGAGAGAAAGAACATGCTCAGTTCGATCAGAAAAAGAGCGGACGTTTTCTTTCGTTCCGTAAAAATCAGGGATGACGCGAAGCCGCACAGAAGCGG
>DWYY01000141.1 GCA_019118445.1 Candidatus Eisenbergiella merdipullorum
CTCACGGCAGTCCGTTGTGACCAAAAATATCCTGACGCCGCTTTCTTTCAGCCTGCGAAATACCTCATCCATATCCGCACATGCGGGAATGATCTTACCCGCCTCCATGCTATTGCGAAATGCCTCCAGCGTCAACTCGTCCATCCTGTCCACATCCATCCCGCCTTCTGCCAAAACATTTTGAAAGGCTTCCGAGAGCTGAGCATATGTGCCCCGGTATATCAGCCCGCATATGCCGCTGTCCACCCCTGCGGCTTCCATCATCCTGTCTTTCATTCCGGGAGGGGCTTTCCTTTCTCTCAAAATATACTCGACGGCATGTTCCGTTACCGGCCTCCAGAAACTGTCAAATTTTAATAAAGTTCCATCCTTGTCAAAAATGATCCCCTTCATTTTGAATCCATCCTCTGCCGCAGTCTGTCTCTAGCCCTTAATGCCTCCCACCGAAACGCCCTCCATAATGTATTTCTGGAACAGAATAAAAAACAGAACGGGCGGCACGATCGCAAAGATCAGCAGCATCAGATATTCATCAATGGGAAGCGTCTTTTCCAGGTTTAACAGGGCCAGGCCAATGGGATGCAGCTCATCGTTTTTTAAAATCAGAGAAGGCCAGAGGAAGGAGCCCCATCCGCCAACAACCGTAAAAATTGCGACAGACATGAATACAGGTTTACTTAAAGGCATGATGATTTTCCCAAAGATAAGGAACTCTGTTCCGCCGTCCACCCGCGCCGCTTCCAGATAGGTTTTGGGGATCCCGTCAAAAAAGCTCTTAAACAGAAGCGTATTAAATGCATTTCCCCCTTGCATGATCCAGAGCGGCAGGTAGGTATCCATCATGCTGATCCCGAATATTCCGTTCGTAAGATTGATAAACAGCGGCACCATCCCAAGATTGCTTGGCATCATCATAGACCATAATACCACAGCCATTACAGCCTTTGCACCTGCCGGCTTCAGACGCGACAGCACGTATCCGCCCAGCCCGCAGCAGAACAGGGAAAACACCACGTCTCCGGCCACCATGATAAAGGTGACTAGATAGGTCCTTGTCAGCTTTCCCTTTGCCCAGACGCGGCCGATCTTGCCCAGATCGAAATGCTCCGGAAGAAGGGTCGGAGGCACCTGCATAAATTCCTGCGTCCCCTTAAAGGAAGAAATCATCATCCATAAGATCGGCAGGAAAAAGGCCATGCTTACAAGGATAAAGAATACTGTCAGGAAAATCTGTATGATTTTCGCCTTTGTCTGGCGCATTTCCACATCCAGGATAATACTCGTCCTGTTTTCATTCTCTTTTTTCAAAATAGCTCCCTCCTTCCCTAATTCTCCGCGTTGATCTTCTTTTCCAGCTTAAAATAAAACAGTGTCAGAACAACCAGAAGCAGGAACATGATGACATTGACTGCCAGGGCGTTGCCGATCTTAAAATACTGAAAGGCGTTGCGGTATGCCAACAGTCCCAGGGACATGGACGCATTATTCGGCCCGCCGCCCGTCATGACAAGCGGTTCCTCCATGATCTGGAAAACGGAAATGATCTGTCTGACTAGGTTTAAGAGCAAAATGCCGGACACCTCTGGAAGCATCACATACCGGATCCGTTTCCATATCCCGGCGCCGTCCATCAGCGCCGCCTCATACAGCTCCCGGTTTACACCCTGAAGCGCCGCCAGATACAAAAGAAGCGTACCTCCCATAGATTTCCATGTGGAGGAGATCAGGATCAGGGGAATCGTCATGTCCGCATTCTGGAGCCACACCTGAGGTTCTATCCCAAACCATCCCAGCAGCATGTTCAGCAGGCCGCTTCCGTTAGGATAATACATATAATACCAAAGCATGGAGATCGCTATGCCCGGCGCCATGCTGGGCAGATACATGGCAAAACGAAAAAAGCTCTTTCCCCTAAGCACCTCATTCAGCATCACCGCCAGGACAAAAGGCACCCAGTAGCCTATGATCAGCGACCAGAAAACATAGAGAAGGGTATTCAGCAGCGTCCGCAGGAACCCGGTATCTTTCAAAATAATCCTGTAATTCTTCAGTCCTGCAAACGAAAGCGGCGTATAGCCCTGCATATCGAAGAAGGACCAGATGAGCCCTTGTACTGTAGGCATCCAGAGCGTATAAGTAATACATACAAGAAAAGGAAGGAACAGCAGCCATCCGCTCAGATTCTTTTTTAACTTCAGCTCTTTTTTCATTCATTATCCCCCTGAAAAACAGGCAGGCACGCCTGCATGAGCGAACCTGCCTGCCCTGTTTTTGCTTTTTCAGTTTTCATTATCCAGATAATTGATCTGATAATCGTTTGCGGCATTTTCCAGAATGGAAGGGATGTCCGCATTCTGATCCTGCAGCACCTGCTGAATGCAGTTATCCAGAATACTGTACAGCTCCTGCGCGCATACCTCAGGCTCAGCATGGATATTCACATCGCTGAAGTCCAGATAGCTGTTAAAATTATCCATGTTTGCATTCGCATACTTCTGATGAAGTGCCGTTTCCTTATCATAGGTATCACCGCTCTTCCAGATGTTGAACCAAAGCTGATCCAGGATCGGGACTCCCTTCTCTGCCTGCCTCTGAAGCGTCGCCTCATAGTTGGCTTCCGCTTCCTGCGTCATTACCGGGCCTGCGCCGTTAAAATCCAGCCATTTGAAAAGCGCATCATACTTTGCCGGATCCACGCTGGAGGGGATCATGTATACCGCGCCTCCCGTAAGAGCATAACGACCTGCCGGCCCGCCGGGCATCTTCCCCAGCGCCATATGGGTCCCATCCATCTGATATTGGTCGATATACCACTCCATATTGGAATAGCTCATATCTCCGATCATCATGGCTACCTGCTCAGATCCGTAAGTGCTGTAATATTCATTGCTGTCCACAAAGAGATTATCGGATAAGGCGTTATATTTCCACTTCAGATCGCTTACAAGCTGCAAAGCCTGCGCGCATTCCTCAGTATTAAAGGCAGCAACCCATTTCCCATCTTCCTGTTTCACAAACTCCACGCCATAGGACCACGCGATATTAGTGAAAAGCCAGCCTCCGGTATTATTCATGGTAGGCATCTGAAATCCGATCTTTCCGGTCTTTTCCTTGATCCTTCCGGCCAGCTCTCCTAATTCTTCCCACGTATCGGGCCAGGGAATCGTGCCGTCCTCGTTCAGCTCCCCTGCCTCCTCGAAAATCGCGGAATTTGCCACAAGGCCAAGGGTATACATATATTCCGGCACAAAATAGATCTTCCCGTCTACCGTCACCATTTCACGGACATCATCCTGCAGCGCGTCCGTATAGCCGTATTTATCCATCATCTCGGTCAGATCCGCGGCATAGCCGGCGTTCACGATTTTACCGATCTCCGTGGGATATACGTCGAAAAGATCCGGAAGCTGATTGGCCGCCGCCTTAGGCAGGAACGTATCCACACTGTAGCCCCAGGTATCCTCGTTGACCGTGATCCAGGGATATTTTTCCTCAAATGCGGCTTTTACCTTTTCCATTGCCTCATATTCTTCCGGATTGGTATCCTTATCCGCCCACCCGCCGATCGTGATCTCTACCGGGGTCTGATCCTCCTCCGGTTCGACAGCGGCTGTTTCCTCCGTCGCGGAAGCGCTCTCCGGATCAGCAGCAGTCTCTTCCGAAACCGGAGCCGCAGAGGATGACTCTCTGCTGTCCGCACTCCCTCCGCATCCAATACAAGAAGCTGCCAGAATACCGGCAAGCAGTAAGCTGCCGGATTTTTTCAGAAACCACTTTCTTTTCATACCTTCCTCCTTTTTTCAGGCATTTCCTCAACCGGTTGTTTCTCATCCATATCGCGATAATATGTATCCTTGCAGCTTTATTGTATTGCATCCCGTCTGTCTGCCACAAGAAGAAATAAATGACAGGAATTAGCAATATCGTGCTCTGATCCGTTTTCTCCCTTCCGTCCATTTGCAAAAATTGCTATAATCTGAATAGATTCAATCGTTTTATATTATGAGGGAATTTTATGGAACAACTGTTAAAGATCATGATCGTTGATGATGAGATCAACGTTTTAAGAGGGATGCGAAACAGCTATGACTGGCCCTCTCTCGGGTTTGAGATCGTGGCAGAAGCCAAAGATACCGATTCCGCTCTCACCCTGTTTGGGCAATACAGCCCGGACGTGGTGATCACCGATATCTGCATGGCGGGAAAGGATGGGCTCACTCTGATCTCCGAGCTGAAAAAACAGGATCCTTCCACAGAGGTGATCATCCTTTCCGGCTATCCCAATTTCAGCTATGCCAAATCCGCCCTGGAAAAAGGGGCATTTGCCTATCTTCTGAAGCCCCTGAAAAATTCAGAATTCTTTGATACCCTTGGAAAGGTCCGGTCAAAAATACTCCTGGAACGCTCTCGGGCGGCTTCCCAGTTCCTGATCCAGCTTCTGCAGCTTTCCATGCCCACAAAAGAAGGCATTGCCTCTCTGGAAAATGAGTATGGGATTCACCTTCCTTCCGGCAGTTTCTTTCTGTCTGTCATTTCCGCAGAGCATCCGGAGCCCGCAGCGGAAAAAGAAGTTTACCAAAAGCTTCTGACATTCCTGGCGGAAAAATTTACCGGCCCTTCCCAGCTTTTCCTTTGCCGGAAGAGGGGCAGACAATCCCACATTGCTGCGCTCATTTTCTGCGCAAGCGTCCACGCCCGGAGCACCCTGTGCGCCCATCTTGACAAACTGGGAAAACAATATATGGCAGGAACGGGGATTGCCCTGGACATTGGCGTCAGCAGGCTTTTCAGCGAAATCACCGACATCAGGAACGCCTATCTGGAGGCATCCTATGCAGTCCAGCAGAAAAAAGGACATCCAAACGGCCACATATTTTTCTACAACGATGCTTCTCTGAAATCGAATAGAAGTTCTGCAAACGTTTCTGCTCTGACTCCGATAGAACAGAGCCGGCTGCTTACCGGTATCAGGACCCTTAACCGTCCTTTGACGGAGCAGATCCTGAACCAATATTTTTCCAGGCAAAATTCCCTGACGGATGTCGACTGGGATATGACGAAAAATTCATTGACGGAGCTTGCCGTCCAGATCATCTCAACAGCCTGTACTAACTCTGAACTGACACGGCTCATTTTCGGCCGGAAACCTCTTCCTGCCGTGGAAATCCTGTCCATGACGCAGATCTCTGATATGCAGGAATATATCCGACAGCTTATTTCCAAAATTTTTGATCACGCAGCGTTTTTGCATCACCTGCCGGAACAGCTTTCACGCCCGGTCAGAGACGTACAGACCTATATTTTTCTGAACTATCCGCTCCATATTTCTGTTGATACCATCGCCGATGAACTGCACATGAATAAATTCTATCTGATGCGTCTGTTCAAACAGGAAACCGGTGATACCATCAATGAATTTCTGACCCGCTATCGGATCGACATGGCCTGTGAATTTCTGAAATGCAGGGAATGTTCCATTTCAGAGGCAGGCGCCAATGTCGGTTATCCCGATTCCAACTATTTCTGCAAGGTATTTAAAAAGCAGACTGGTTTTCTGCCTTCTGAATACCGCAGCCATCAAGCCTAGGAGGATTTATGTTTCGCAAATTCCGTGCAAAGATAAATTATGCTGTTTCCATTGCCGTACTCAGTGTGGTCCTGATTTATCTGATCATTGTTTTTTTACTGTATTCCAGCTTTCTCCGTCAGGATTATCTGCAAAAGGTAATCCATACCTGTACCATCCTGTCACAGTCCGTTGAAGCCCACCTGGATAACATTGAGGAATCCGCCCTTCTTTTTTCTGTTCCGACGAATCAGGAAGATGAAGTTTTCAGTTTTCATACGGCCATTTATCAGACATTCCGCAATATGATTTCTTCTAATTCAGAGCTTCTCAATCTTGCTTTCGTCACCGGATCGGAATGCTATTATTACTATACCACCAATAATTCAAGGACTGGATTGGATGAAGTCACCGGTTTCCTGCAAAAGAACATTTACAACAACATTCAGGAAAACAGATGGTACTGTATCCCTGTAGGAAACGCCGCATCCCGTTCCTGCGATCTGGTCTATATTTATCTGGTCAGAGACAGCAACGGCATTCCTGCAGGCTACCTGCTCCTCTTTCCCTCACCCTCTGTTTTCACGGAAAGCCTTGAGCCTCTGGAGGCTGTCTACCATGACAATCTTTCCGTCTGTCTCCGGTTTGATGACGGCAGTTTCCTTCCGATCCAGATCAGTCCGCGCGCTGAAGCTTCCGGTTTTCCGTCCTCGCTTTCCTTTCAGACAACCGGTTATTCCTGGTCCGATTCGCGCTTTGCTTATGTCAATGTCCCTATGAAGGATTTTAATTTAAGCTTTCAGGCATCAATCTATCTTCAGCCGCTTTTTCAAAAACAGTTGATCATGGCTGCAGGCCTGCTCGTCATATTTTTGACTGCCGCTGTCGGAGTCACGGCATTGATCCGCGTTTATACCAGGAATCTGGTTTCCCGAATGGAAAAAATTTCCAAAAAGATTGAAGGTTATTCACCGGTAAAAGAGGAAGGAGATATCTCATGAAAATCGGTATGAAAATAAAAATCAGGAATTTCCTTTTCCTCTTTCTGTTTTTCAGCATCATTCTTCCCTCCTCCATAGCGGCCCTGTTTACGCATTTTTTCGTCAGACATACCATACAGAAAGAGTTTACGGCTAATTACATAGAATCCATTTCCTCTGAAATCAAAACAAATTTCTCACTGCTTGTTTTCCGGCTGAATAATGCCTATCTTCAACTGATGACCAGCCGTGAACTTTATGATATAAACCAGGCGCCTTCCACTGATCCTGTTCAGCGGGATGCGGCGCTTCATTCCGTATTTTACGAGTTACTGAACAGAACCTCCACTGTTTCCATCATTGACTTTGTCGATACGTCCGGCAATTTATATCGTTTTGGAGCCGATATTTCTGATTTTGCAGCGCCGGACGGTCCTTTCCTGTCTTCCCTGTCCCGCCACCAATTCCTGTTTTCTGAAGACATCGTACATCTTGGTGACAGCTCTTTCAATGCTATCGGCAGGACTCTTTATAATTATTCCACCAATACGGAACTAGGAACCGTCGTTTTCTACATTGATGAAAGTAACCTGAGTTCCCTGTATTCCATCTCTCCGGATGAAAACTGTCTGTTTTTTATTTCATCGGACGATATCATTATTTTTCATCCTGACAGGACCTATATCGGTTCCAAGCCATATATCCCATCCCAGTTACTCCCCGATCCACAAAAAAACCCGGCTGCCAGGCCAGGCTATATCTATATGGAATATTCACTGGAAAATCCCTCGATCCAGAATTCATTGAAGATCACCTGCATTCTGTCCAATCAGGCCATTTCTCAAAAAATGAACCGGCTGCTTCTCACGCTTCTGGTTTCTTATCTCCTGATCCTCCTGTTTGCTTTCATCCTGGCCACCTGCCTTTCCTCCCGTCTGAGCAGGCACCTGACAGGTCTGAAAAATGCCATGGAACATTTTGATCTGGAGCATGACACGGAAATTTACCGGAATCCCTCCAACGAAATTGCAGCGTTGGAAATCAGCTTTGATAAAATGGCCGATGAGATCCGCACCCTTGTTGCCGATATCAGGCAGGAAAAGGAAAAACAGCGCATAGCGGAAATACGCACACTCCAGTCACAGATCAATCCGCATTTTATCTATAATGCCCTTGACTCCATCAGTTGGAAGGCCAAGGAAAACCATCAGTATGAGATTGACGATATGGTGGTCACGCTTGCTACCTTTTTCAGGATCGGCCTTCATAAGGGAGCGGATATGATTCCCATCTCACAGGAACTGGAGCACGTAAAAAGTTATCTGGAAATTGAGGCCATCCGTTTTCCCGATCTGTTTCAGACAACCTGGGAAATAGAGGAAGATACTTACTGCTGCCTTACCCCCAAAATTATCCTGCAGCCAATTGTTGAAAATTGTATAAAGCATGGTTTCAAAGAAATCCATCAGGGGGGAAAGATCCTGATACGCAATTACATATCGGGGAATGACATTTATTTTGAGATATCAGATAATGGAAAGGGAATGGAACTGAACAATGACTCCCTGCCCTCTTCGTCCTCCAAAGAGGGCGGATACGGACTTTATAACATTAATGAACGGCTCACGCGATACTTCGGAGAAGAATATCGGCTGCGGGTCATCAGTCAGCCAGGAACAGGAACCACCGTCAGGCTCCGGATCAAATATCAGAGAGCAGAAGAGGCCCTGACCTGAACGGCCGGGCCTCTCCCCTGATAGCGAAAGGAAAAGCTATTCTTTACTGCTGCGCGGAATTCATGGCTTCCTGTGAGGTCAGCGTTACGGTCCTCGTTTCCTCCGCATAGCCTTCCGTCGGATTGCCGTGCATGACCGTGATCTCTATGGTTTCTCCGATGGCGTAATACTGCATCGCGTTGAGCAGGTCATCCTGGGTCGTCACCGTCATCCCGTTGATACCGGTAATGATATCGCCCTTCACGATCCCGGCCTCTTCCGCACCGGTTCCCGGATAGACCTGCGCCACATAGATGCCCTCCGGCATGCCGTAGGCTTCCGCCATAGCGGCGGTCACGTTGATGCAGGAAATCCCCAGATACCCTCTGTTCGCTTCATCCAGCGCTTCTCTTGTCTCCTGGTTCATCAGCTGCTCGATCACAGGCTTCGCGGAAGAGATCGGGATGGCATAGCCCATTCCCTCAATGGCGTTTCCGCCGATCTTGTTGGAGTTGATGCCGATCACCTGTCCGTTGATATCAAGCAGCGCTCCGCCGGAGTTACCGGGATTGATCGCCGCATCCGTCTGGATCATCGCGTTGCTGGTCCCGGTATCATCCACCTCAAGGACACGGTTCAGGGCGCTCACAACGCCCGTCGTCACGGACTGCCCGTAACCCAGAGCGTTTCCGATGGCGATCACAGGTTCGCCCACCTTCAGGGAATCGGAATCCCCCATGGTCGCAATGGTGATCGCATCCATGGTATCGCTTTCTATATTCTCCAGCTTGACCGCAACCACAGCCAGGTCCATGGAGGGGCTTGTGCCCTTGACCTGCGCTTCTACGATGGCGTCGTCGATAAATTTCACATAAAGCTGTGTGGAATCCTCTACCACATGATTATTGGTGACGATCAGCAGCTCGTCGTCATTTCTCCCGATGATGATCCCGCTGCCTGCGGATTCCTGCTGCTGCTCGTAGGTCTGTCCCCAGAAGCTCTCGATCGAGGTGACCGACTCGTTCGTGATCGCTACGATGGCGGGCATCACTTCCTCCACCACCTCTGTCACATCCGTCACCACTGTAGTCGTGGTTCCCTGCGATACGGACGCGCTGTTTGAGGAATTCCCGTCCTGCGCGTCTGAAGCCGCAACATCAGGCTGGCTTTCCGAAACCGCAGGAGCCGTCGCGGAAGCGACTTCATTTTGATAGCCGCCGAGGGAAGCGACAGCCAGGAAGCTGACTCCGGCGATCACGCCGAAGCATACGGCGCTCACTACAACTGCCAGCGCCTTCTTCCAGAACGGATTCAGCGGCTTGCCGGGTTTCTTCTCCCTGCGCTTTTTCTCCTTATGCTTCCCGTTCGGTGCGGTCCCGAAATCTCCGTTCCCGTTTCCATACTGATAATTGCCCCGATAGGACTGGTACGTATTCTGGCCGGTGTAAGCACTCTGGCCGCCGTAAGTATTCCGGCCATTGTAAGCGTTCTGGCTGTTATAAGCGTTCTGACCGCTGTTAGCATTCTGATTGTTATAAGCGTTCTGATTGTTGTAAGCGTTCTGGCTGCTGTATGCTCCCTGACCGCTGTAAGAACCCTGTCCGCTGTATGCTCCCTGACCGCTGTAAGTCCCCTGGCTGTCTTGGCTGCCGTACTGATATCCGCCGGTCTCCTGCCGGGCATTTCCATACTCCCGGCTTCCCGTATCCTGCTGCGCGTTTTCTCCCTGATGACTTCCTGTATCCTGACGGGAAGCGCCGCCGCTTTCCTGTGCGGACTGCGCCTGATTTTCTTCTCTGTTGGAATAATCCTGATCGAACATGACCATTTCCCCTTTTCTCTGTTTTTTTGAAATCTTTTAAGATTTCTTTTTGTTTTATTCAAAATATAGTATATCTGGTATTTGTGTTTAATCTGTGATGAAACTCTTGAAAATATATAAAAAGCGCCCGGGAACGGCGGGCATGCCGCTGATCCCGGGCGTCTGTCCCCGTGCGCCTGAGGGCGCCGCGCTTTTATTCCACAGTCACCGACTTCGCCAGATTCCTCGGCTTATCCACATCGCAGCCCTTTCCCACAGCCACATAGTAGCTGAAAAGCTGCAGCGGGATGATGGCGAGGGAGTTGGTGAAAAAGCGGTTGGTGATCGGAATGTAGATCACATAATCCGCCGCCTTTTCAATCTCCCGGTTGCCCTCGCAGGTGACGGCAAGCACGAAAGCTCCTCTTGATTTTACCTCCACCATGTTGCTGATGATCTTCTGGTACAGAGAAGACTGTGTAGCGACGGCAGCCACCAGCGTTCCTTCCTCGATCAGGGAGATGGTGCCGTGTTTCAGCTCTCCGGCCGCATATGCCTCGGAATGGATATAGGAGATTTCCTTCAGCTTCAGGGAACCCTCCATGGAAATGGCGTAATCGATCCCCCGTCCGATGAAAAAGACTTCCTTCGCCGCAATATACCGGTTCGCAAACCGCTGGATCCTGTTCTTGTTGTTTAACAGCAGTTCGATCTGATCCGGCAGACGGCGCAGATCCCCCAGCATCTCGGAAAATTCCTCCTCCGTCACCGTATGCCGCACACGGGAGAATTTCATGGCGAGCAGATAGAGAGCGATCAACTGGGCGCTGTATGCCTTGGTCGTTGCTACGGCGATCTCCGGCCCCGCCCAGGTATACATCACATTGTCCGCCTCTCTGGCGATAGAGCTTCCTACCACGTTCACGATGCCCAGTACCTTGAAGCCGCGCTCCTTCGCTTCCCGGAGGGCCGCCAGGGAATCCGCAGTTTCCCCGGACTGGCTGATCACGATGACCATGGCGCCTTCCTCCAGGATGGGATCGCGGTAACGGAATTCACTCGCCAGATCCACCTCAACAGGGATCCTCGCCATTCCCTCCAGGACGTACTTTCCGGTCACGCCCGCGTGATAGGCCGAGCCGCATGCCACGATATGGATCTTCTTCACCTTCAGAAGCTCCTCCTCGCTCATTCCCAGCTCCTCGATCACAATATCATTTCCCCGGATCCTGGGCCCGGCGGTGTCCGCCACGGTTTTTGGCTGTTCATACATTTCCTTGAGCATGAAATGCTCATATCCTGCCTTTTCCGCAGCCTCCGCATCCCATTCGATGGTCACGGACGGCTTTTCCAGCTCTTCCGCGTCCACGTTATAGACATGGAAGCCTTCCTTTGAAAGACGCACGATCTCCTGGTTTTCAATATAAGTCACGGTCCTGGTATAACGCAGGATCGCAGGCACATCCGAAGCGATAAAGCAGCCTTCTCCGTTCTGCCCCACAATGAGCGGACTGTCCTTTCTCACTGCAAAAAGCTCTCCCGGGAAATCCGCGAACAGGATACCCAGCGCATAGGAACCCTCCACGCGGTGCAGCACCTTGATAATGGCCTCCATCGGATCTCCCTTGTAATAGTAATCCAGCATGTGCGCCAGCACTTCCGTATCCGTTTCGGAAACAAAATGATACCCTCTCTGGGTCAGCTTTTTCTTCAGCGCCAGGTAGTTCTCGATGATGCCGTTGTGCACCACTGCGATGGTTTCCTTTTCGTTGAAATGGGGATGAGCGTTCACATTGCTTGGCGCGCCGTGCGTGGCCCAGCGGGTATGGCCGATCCCCACCGTTCCAGGCATGGTCGCGCCGTCATGGGTGAGCTCACTCAACGCCTTCAGCCTTCCTACAGATTTGGTGATGTTTACCTTTTCCCCGTCGTAAACCGCCATTCCCGCGGAGTCATATCCCCGGTACTCCAGTCTGGCAAGACCGTCCAGAATGATCGGCGCCGCCTGATCCTTTCCGATGTAGCCTACGATTCCGCACATGATTCCCTCCGTTCCGCCGCCCCGCGGCTCTCTGCTCTGCGGCCCTGTACCCCTGCCGCTTTCCAATTGCTGCGGCCCTGTACGCTGCCGCTTTTCAGTTGCTGCCTCTGCCTCCTATCTGCGTTTCCAATAATCCCTGTTCATGCTGCAGCGCACGACCAGTCCCGCAGGCAGGCTCTGATAATGCTTTCCCAGCCAGAACCCCAGATATCTCGCCCCGCAGTCCGCGAAAAACCGCGGTACCAGCCAGGGCTTTCCGATCCCGCACAGGTGCGCAGCCGTTTTTTTCACCAGCTTCACGCCCTCAGACTCTGAGGAAATGCCGGAAAAGATCTCCGGATGCTGTGCCTGGGATACACCGTTGTCAAAATTCCTGCGAAACTGCTCTTTCGCCGTGTAATCATGGGAATGATAGACACAGGCATCCGCCTCATAGGCGATCCGGTATCCCGCCTTCACCGCCCTCGCAGCATAGATCATATCTTCATTAAAAATTGTATGCTTCTCAAATCCCCCAAGCGCACAGAATATATCCCGGCGGTACATAGCACACACATTGGAACAGAAATAGGTCTTGATCCCCATCGTTCCAAGCTGCTCCCGGCCTTTGACACAGCCCTCCTCCGGATAGTTGAAGGATCTGGTAAAGCGTTCGATCTCTCCGCTTTCCTTTCCCGCAAGCTGCCTGGCGTAGGCAACGGCAATATCCTCCGACTGGCAGACAGCGTCCCGCAGCCGCTCGATCAGACGGTTATCCGCAGGGACCGCATCGTCCGTCATGCATAGAAAAAGCTCCGCGCTGCTTTTTGACGCGGCCGCATCCCTCGTCCCGCCGTGGTCATATTCCCTTTTTGAAAGATGGTGCACCTCCGCCTCCGGGTATTCCCTTGCGAAATCCGTCCCGTATAACAGTCCGTCAAAATATTTTTCTTCTGTATTCATGATGATGATACGGTCCGCCTTTACGCTCTGCACGGACAGTCTCTTCATCATCTCCAGAAATTTTTTCCCCGGCCGATAGGTCGGTATGATAACGTCAATTTTCATGCTGCAGTTCCCCTCTCGCATTCAGGCCCAGGCGCCGTTCTTTGCGTGCCTTATTGGCAAATACCGGACTCTGCTTTTGCAGACCGCTTTTATATTGGAAAAAAGGGGCTTATTGCAAGCCCCTTTTAAGCTCATTTTGGTCAATATCCGGTATCGCTCGATATCTTGGCGCTGTAAGCCTTCACCTGCTCGGAAGGCGTATAATCCTCCTGGTCAAAGAGAAATTCATGGAGCCGGATCACGTTGCTCTGCAGGTCCACAGGGATAACACAGCTTCCCTTACTTCCCAGAGTTCCAGTCGTCCGGCTGTCCTCAAACGGGAAGCCGTCTGTCGCAACGACGTTATAATTCCCAACCTCCTGCAGCACGCTTAAAATCTCTGCGGTATCCAGATTGGTCGCCACATGCGGCAGCACGCTGTCCAGCGCGCTTTCAAGCTGGGAAAAAGAAGCCGACTTTGCCTTGTCCAGGCAGGCCAGCAGCACGGTCCGCTGCCGTTCCGCACGCCGGAAATCATCCCCCGCGGTCGCGCGGATACGGCAGTAAGCGGTCGCCTGCATGCCGTTTAAGGTCTGGAGCCCGGCCTGTGTCACAGGCGTATAGTCATCGGACAGGACTACCTTGCTTTCCGTACTGAACATACTCTTCTGGTAATTGTTCAGATGCTCGATCTCCGCCTGCTCCACATTTATCTGCACGCCTCCCAGCGCGTCCACCAGCTCGATCAGGCCGTTAAAGTTGATGCTGATATATTCCGTGATGTTCAGATCCAGGTTCATATTCAGCATGAGAATGGCCTGCTCCGGTCCGCCTGCCGCATAAGCGGCATTACATTTATTGTAGGTATCGTTGCTCAGGTTCAGATAAGTGTCCCTGTATACGCTGACCAGTTTCACTTCATCCGTGTCCTGATTGACGGAAGCGATCATGATGGTATCGGAACGGTTTCCCTTCTTCAGGTCGTCATCCCTCGCGTCCACGCCGAAAAGAGCGATATTCCGATACCCCCGCATCGTCACATTTTCTTCCACGCCGTCATTCATGTTTTCGACGATCTGCCCCTCATTGATGGTGATGTGCTGGACGGCGTCCTGCTTACCCACCGCCCAGAGGACAAGGGCAAGCACCACCAACGCAAGGATCTCCACGCTGAACAGGATGATCCGCTTCCTCTGCTTTGCCTTTCTCTTGCGCGCCTGGCCCTTCCTATGGGCGGACCCTGACGGGCGAGAGGCGGAACCTGATGATCTGTACTCTCCGCCATTCGTCCGCCGGCCGGAGCCCGACGGGCGGGAGCCATTCGTTCTGCGTGTTCCTTCGTTTCTCGTTGATGATGCCATATTTTTTCTCCTGTTTTTTCCAGATGTTAATATGCATTTTCATTGATAAATCCTTTAAAGAAGGTCAAAAAAAGGATTTTGATATCAAATGCCATGCTCCAGTTTTCAATATAGTAAATATCGTACTCGATCCGTTTGCGGATGGAGGTGTCCCCCCGGTAGCCGTTGATCTGCGCCCATCCGGTCATACCCGGACGTACCTGATGCTTGATCATGTAGCGCGGGATCTCTTCACGGAACTTTTCCACGAACTGCGGCCGCTCCGGTCTGGGGCCTACCAGGCTCATGTCCCCTTTGAGCACGTTGAAAAGCTGGGGGAGCTCATCGATGCTTGTCCGTCTTAAAAACGCACCCACCTTCGTGATCCTGGGGTCTCCTTTTACCGTCCAGCCCTCCTTCTCCTCATCCGGCTTCTGCTCGTGCATGGTACGGAATTTGTACATCAGAAAGGGCTTGTTATGGAGGCCGACCCGCTCCTGCTTAAAGATCACGGGGCCGGGACTGGTCGTCTTCACCAGGATAGCCACCACGAGCAGCAGCGGTGAAATGAGGATCAGCCCGAAAAAGGAGCCTGCGATATCCACAAGGCGCTTTGCGATGGCATTCATCGTGTTGGTCAGCGGTACGTAACGGATATTGATGACCGGAAGACCCATCAGGTCTTCCATATACGGCCGTCCGGGGATCAGGCTGGTATAGTCCGGGATGAATTTGGTATGCACGCCGGACTTTTCACACAGATCCACCAGTTCCTCCAGGCGGTTATAATCCTCCAACGAAAGCGTGATCGCGATCTCGTCCAGTTTGTTTTCCGGCAGGATGTACAGAAGGTTGTTGATGGAACCCAAAACCTTCACTCCCTTATAGGTTGCGCCCCTTGGAACCTTATCATCCAGAATTCCTCTTACCACATATCCCCATTGGGGATTGCTGTTGATCCTGTTGATGTATTCCTCCGCCGCCCGGGAATATCCCACCAGAAGGATGTATTTGCGGTTATAGCCTTTTTTACGCACAAAATGCAGGCAGTATCGGATGAAAGCACGCATCAAAAGGGTGTTCACCGTGTTGATGGCCGTAAACAGCCCCACCATACCACGAGAGAAATGCTGGAGCTGCCTCCAGTCATGCGCCATAAACAGAATGGCCAGGAAAATGGTCATGCCCACGATGTTCGCCTTGAACACGTTGAGGATTTCCGTTTCCGTTCTCTGAACCCTTTTGGGGGAATATAATTTAAACCAGTAATATAGGATGAGGTATCCGGGCACAACAAAATACAGGGCGCTGAAATAGATTCCCATATCCAGCACGCCCACCGTTACGCCCGTACTATTTCTGTTTCTCCCTATCCAGAGATACCACGCAAGTATATAGGAGCCTGCAATCACCAGCGCGTCCATTATAACATGCAGTCGGTTAAAATACTGCTGGTTATCCTTTATCATGGCTTCACCCGTTTCCCCATATACAACCTGTATTGTACAATATTCGTTTCGAAAGCACAACTTAAATTTTTTTAAAGGTACGGACCGTTTCGTCTAGGACCGTCTGAACATATTCAGCCACAGCTCTACCTGTATCCTGATATAGTTCCCCAGATTCCGTCCTTTGAACCGGACACGGCGCGCGCGCGCTTCCTGCGAGGCGCACAGCCGGATTCCCGCCCCAAGTCCCTTCACATAGGTCTTTCCGTAGCCTTTTTTCAGAAAAAAAAGCGTTTTTGCCAGAAAGCCCACAAGCAGAAAAGGCAGATTCAAAAGGAGCTGCAGCGGAGGCATGTTCTTATAGATCAGGTAAACATTGTTCCTGGCGGAATGAAACACCTTAAACGTATTATAACGGGAGCCGCTGGTCGCGCTGCCCGCATGGAGCACCACGGCGGAAGGCTCATAGGCGTTGCGAAAGCCCAGGATACGCGCGCGGTATCCCAGATCCACATCCTCCAGATAGGCAAAATGAAGCTCGTCAAAATCCCCGGTCTTCCTGAGGGCGCTTTTCCGGTAAAGAGCGGCTCCTGCGCAGGCGGAAAACACCGGGCAGGGTTTTCCGCAGTCTGCCGCTTTCCTTCCCTTTCCGATGGCATAGGCCCAGCCCAGCGCGCTGTAGCGGTCGCCCGCCCCGTCCATCCGGTCCGGGTTTTTCATATCCACCATGCAGGCGGATACGGAAAATAGGCGCTCATCCTTCTCCAGACGTCTCTCCAGTGCGCTGACACAGCCCGGCCTTACCACGGTATCATTATTCAGGAGAAAAACATAGGGCGTCCCGCTTCTGCGGATCCCCTCGTT
This sequence comes from Candidatus Eisenbergiella merdipullorum, assembly GCA_019118445.1. GTDB lineage: Bacteria > Bacillota > Clostridia > Lachnospirales > Lachnospiraceae > Eisenbergiella > Eisenbergiella merdipullorum. Next base: position 16,782 of record DWYY01000141.1, read on the forward strand.
CGCCGCTGCGCAGAATCCCCGGTTTTCCGGAAAGCGGACCAGTTCGATCCAGGGGAATGCCGCCTTTGCCGCCTCCGCGCTCCCGTCTCCGGAGCCATTGTCCACGACCAGCACGGCAGGCCGTTCCTTTTCTGAGGCTTCCAAGCTCCTCAGGCATTCTGCCAGATATTTTTCCCCGTTATAATTGGGGATCACCACGGTGGTCTTCAATCCGTTTTCCTCCTCCATGCGGCCCTTCCCAAGGCTCCCAGCAGATCCTAAGCCCTGCGTCCCGGATCTTCCGGCAGAAAGCCAGGCTGACCTCCTCCGGATCTTCTCCCCGTTCCACAGCTTTCCACGCTTTCTGAAGCTCTTTCTCTGCCCGCACCCGCATGGCGCGCACATCCGCCGCCTCCACATCCTGCTGCAGGACCGCCCTGTGCATGTATCCGCTGAAGCGGCGCGGCAGGCCGGCGTAGCGCATGACGGTCACGCCGTCCTTCCGGTCATAGATCCCGCTCCTGAGCCGTCCCCGTCTGGGAGGAAGGGGAAAGGCTGCTGCTCCCACATCCTTTCTCACCGTCAGGATGTCGGGCAGATAGCGGATGCGGTAAAATCCCAGATGCCTGGTATCCTCTACCTGCGCATCCCAGCCCTGTACAGCACAGAAATCCTCCAGCGCCCGTTTTCCCGCTTCATAGGCGTACCGTTTGCTTGCTGGATTGGAGGCGGTGGAGGTCTCATGGCATCTCCAGTGATACAGCACCTTAGGCACATGCACATACGCCTCCTCAGGCACGCCGGAAAGGACGCCTGCGGCCGCCCGCAGCAGAAGGTCATAATCCTGCGCGCCGTCGAAGCCCGGCCTTTCGCCAAGCCTCCGGAAGGTATCCGCTTCCAGCATGAGAAAATGGCAGATATAATTATTGGAAAGGAGCAGGTCCAGATTGAAGTCCGGCTTCCGGTTCGGCTCATAGAAGTTTTTCCCTGCTCCATCGCACTTGTCCTCGTCCGAATAGAGAAGCACGGGCCGTATCCCCTTCTCCCGGCTTTGCTTCAGCGCGCGCGCCATTTCATACAAGGCGTCGGGCGTCAGGAGATCATCGTGGTCCAGCAGGCCGATGTATTCCCCTCTCGCTTCGCAGACCGCCGCGTTGGTATTCCCGGCAATGCCGGAATTTTCGGCCAGTTTCTTATACCGGATGCGCGCATCCCTGCGCTCTTTTGTCAATAGTCTTACCGTATCCGTATTTCCCGCGTCAGCCACCACCAGCTCCCAGTTCTGCCAGGTCTGCTCCTGCATGCTTTCCAATAATGCGCGCAGGAATTCCGGCGGCGTCTCATAGGCGGGGACCACAACGGAAAGAAGAGGCGGATCTTTCCAGCCTGCCGCCTCTTTTTTCTGCCGTATGAGCTCCTCCTTCGCGGGCGGCGTATAGCGATAGCCTCTCTGTTCCTTTTCCTGCAGGAGACGCTCCGCCACAGCCCAGACAGCAGCCGATATGCCGTTTCTTCTGAAATACCCAAACGTCCTTGCAAACGCCGTCCGGAACCGTCCCGCCATGTCCATACATCGCCCTTTCCTGATCCGCCTTTAACCGATCACAGCCTTCAGCTCTTCTGTCAGCTTTTCATTTTTTTCCGCCGCGTCTTCCAGGCTGTTTCCCTTTACGCCCATATAGAATTTGATCTTGGGCTCGGTCCCGGAAGGCCTTGCGCAGCACCAGGCATCGTCTGTCAGCTCAAAATAGAGCACGTTGGATCCCGGCAGCCCCGTCGGGCTTTCCTTTCCGGTCGCAAGCTCCCTGATCACGCCTGAGGCGTAATCCCGGATCCTTACCGCCTCCAGCCCGCCGAAACGGACCGGAGGGTTCTTTCTCAGCCTGTCCATCATCTCCGCGATCTGTCTGGAACCATCGATTCCCTTCAGGGTGATGGTATAAAGGCTCTCTTTGTAATAGCCATACTTCTCATACAGCTCCAGCATCTGATCCCACAGCGTCTTCCCATGCTTCTTGCACCACGCGGCGGCCTCGCACAGACACATCACCGCCACCACGGCGTCCTTGTCCCTGGCATGGGTCCCCGCCAGACATCCGTAGCTCTCCTCCAGGCCAAATACATAATGGTTGGAGCCTGTCTGTTCAAAACGCTTGATCAGCTCCCCGATGTACTTGAAGCCCGTCAGCACCTCGAACAGCTCCACATCATACTCCGCTGCGATGGGCTTCGCCATGTTGGTGGTCACGATGGTCTTTACCAGCGCCGGATCCTCCGGCATGGTCCCCGTCGCCCTTCTCTCTCTCAGGATATATTCCGCGATCAGCATGCCGGACATATTCCCGGTGAAGGGAACATATTCTCCGGTCTTCGTATCCAGCGCATAAATACCCAGACGGTCCGCGTCCGGATCGGTGGCCATCACGATATCCGCCTTTTTCTCCTTCGCCAGCTTCAGCGCGAGGGTAAATGCCTTGGGATCCTCCGGATTGGGATACTCCAGCGTGGTAAACGCGGGATCCGGCAGCTCCTGTTCGGGGACCACGTAAACATGCTTAAAGCCGAGCTCGGAAAGCACACGTCTTACCGGCTTGTTCCCGGTCCCGTGGAGAGGCGTATAGACGATCCTGATGTCGTCCGCCATTTCCCGGATAACTTCAGGATGGATGATCTGCTTTTTCAGTTCCTCCATATAGGCGTCGTCGATCTCGGAGCCGATCACCTGATACAGTCCTTCTTTTACAGCCTTCTCCTTGGGCATGGTCTTCACCGAATGATAATCCTTCACCGCCTTCACCTCGGCGATGATCTCCTTATCCCTGGGAGAAGTCACCTGCGCGCCGTCCTCCCAGTACACCTTGTAGCCGTTGTATTCCGGCGGATTGTGGCTCGCGGTCACAACGATCCCGGCGATGCATCCCAGCAGGCGCACCGCGAAGGAAAGCTCCGGGGTGGGGCGCAGTTCGTCAAACACATAGGTCCGGATGCCGTTTGCCGCCAGGCACAGCGCCGCCTCATCCGCGAATTCCGGCGACATGAAACGGGAATCGTAGGCGATCGCAACGCCCTTCTTCTGGCCGCCCTGTTTGATGATATCATTGGCAAGGCCCTGGGTGGCCTTTCTCACCGTATAAACGTTCATCCGGTTCGTTCCCGCGCCGATCACGCCGCGCAGGCCCCCGGTCCCGAATTCCAGCTCCCTGTAAAACCGATCCTCGATCTCCGCCTCATTTCCTTCGATCGCGGCGAGCTCGTCTTTTGTCTTCTGGTCGAAATAAGGATCTTCCCGCCAGAACCGATATTCTTCCATATAGCCCATGGCTCATTTCTCCTGTTCTTCTTCGTATCCTGTTCAGTATACTACATATTTTCAGACGCGTAAAGAAAAGTCACTTTTATCCAAGCTGAAGTTGGGGTTGTAGTAAGGGTCCCCCGCCGCGAGCTCTGCCTTCCATTTTTCGCGGAAACGGGCGGATTCCCGGTTGTAGCGCTCCGCAGCTTCCCCGGTCATGTCGGAGCCTCTTGAAGCCGATTCATAATGATAGGCTTCCGCGAAGGGGGTGAATACGTTCAGATAGCCCATCCTGCGCAGTTTGAGGCAGAAGTCCACGTCGTTTAAGGAGACGGCGAAGCCCTCGTCCAGCCCTCCGGCCTTTTCGTAAAGCTCTTTTTTCACCAGCAGGCAGGCTCCGGTCACGGCGGACATATCCTGCGCATAGCAGAGCCTGCCCATATAGCCCAGGTTCTCCCGCTTCTGGCGGTAGTGCACATGGCCTGCCGTGCGGTGCGCGCCAAGGCCGATCACGATGCCCGCATGCTGGATGGTCTTGTCCGGGAAATACAGCTTCGCCCCGACCGCGCCCACGTCCCTTCGCTGCGCATACATGAGAAGCTCCTCCATCCAGTTGACCGTGATGATCTGGATATCGTTGTTGAGAAGCAGCACATATTCGCCCGCAGCCTCCGACACCCCCAGGTTATTGATGGCGGAATAATTGAAGTCTCCCTTATAAGTGATGATCTTCACCGCCGGATTGTTTGCCAGTTCCTCATAATATGCAAAAATTTCTCTCGTCCCGCTGTTGTTTTCCACCACGATGATCTCATAATTGTCATAGGTGGACTTCTCGATGATGGATGTGATGCAGCGCTTCAGATCCTCCACATGGTCCTTATTGGGGATGATGATGGAAATCTTGGGCTCCCCGATGATCTCGTAGGTGATCTTGAAAATAGTCTCAAATGCCCTGGTGCTGGTAATCTTAAAGTTGGAAAAGCCATGCCTCCTCAGATGATCCGCCACCGCGCCTCTTGCGGATTCCACCACGTAGGGCTTGGCTTCCACGCCGGAGGAAACGCTTCCCGCATGCCGCCTCCAGTAGTACAGAAGCTTTGGCACATGAACCACGTTCCCCGCCTTGTCCGTCAGGCGCAGGATCATGTCATGGTCCTGGCTCCCGTCAAATTGGGTCCGGTACAGCTCGGTTCCCTCCAGCAGCTTTTTGTCGAACATGCTGAAATGGCAGATATAATTATTGGCACGCAGGTTGTCAATGGCATAGTCCGGCTTGAAATGCATGGTGATCATCTGATTCACATCGCCGTTTTTAAAGGTGGCTTCGTCGCAGTAGACATAATCTGCATCCTTCTCATTGATCACCTTTACATATTCGTACAGCACACAGGGGTGGAGCAGATCGTCATGGTCGAAGGGAGCGACAAATTCCCCGGTCGCCATCTCCAGGCAGCGGTTGGTGTTTTCCGCGATCCCGCCGTTCTTCTCCAGCTTCTTGTATACGATCCTCTTATCCTTTGCCGCATATTCCCGGACGATCTCTCCCACATAGGCGTGCGCATCGTCTGAACCATCCGCCAGACACAGCTCCCAGTTTTCATAAGTCTGCGCCTGGACCGAACCGATCATCTCCCGCAGGAAATTCTCCGGCGTATTCCACAGAGGCGTCAGGATGCTGATCTTCACCATACGGTCAAATACCGTGTTCCTCTGGCGCGCCCGCTCCGCCTCGTCCGGAAAGCTTTCCGTGCCGTAATGGCGCATGGCTTTTCGCTCGTTGGATTTGTATTTCATTTTGGCGATGACGCCGCCCAGGCTTCCGCAGTTTTTCAGACGGTCGATCTGCCGGATGCAGAAATGCATGCATTTCCGGAAAGGCGTGCTGGCTTTCCAGATCGGATTGTTCTTGATCCGGTCCAACTTAAACTGGAGATCGTCCACCTGATCCTCAAGCTCTGCCACACGGCCAGCCAGGTAGGTACTTTTATACCGTTCCTGCTCGTAAGCCTCTTTGTAATCTTTGTCCATCCTGTTCACCTTTCATCAATCCTGTTACCGTTCTCCCCGTAACTCAATACTTGACCTTCAGCGTCTCCGCCGTCCACTGGTACAGCTTCTGCCTGGAGCAGCAGTCCTCCCAGAGAAAGCCGATCAGGTATTCTCCCTCCGGCAGGGCTTTTCTGGGAAAGCTCAGACAGATACCGGTGAGAGCCACATTATTCTGCTCCAGATGTCCTAGATTTTCCTGGATATCCGGACGGTACTGGCGGTTTACGGAAAGCTTCCAGACCGCTCCCGTTTCTTCTCCGGCCGGGCCGTCTCCCCGGCCCACAGGCTTCAGGATCAGGTTAAATCGGTACTGGCTGTTGTCCACCTGAAGGGCGTAGCACCAGCCCTGAATGAAATAATCCCCGCCGCCGCTTTTTCCGGTCTGCCACTTGTCCATGTCGCCGGCGAATTCGATCCCCATGCGCAGGACCTCGTTGTTCCATTCCGGCCGAAGCCCGTCCTTCATGATCTCCGGGGCCACCCGGTCACAACGATCCTCATATTCATAACGGTTTCCCGCGTAAAATTCCTGATCCAGCACATCCTTCACCAGATAACGGTGGTAATAAGGGTCCCTTCCGTAAAGGGAAGGATGCAGCTCGTACAGGAGGTTTAACTCCTGATGCAACCGCTTCAGCTTCTCCACGCTGTCGTCCAGACCGCGGCTTAAAGATTCGTGATGATAAAGGGCCACGTCATTTCGCACCACGTTTACATATCCCATATCATGCAGGCGGTAACAGAAATCCACATCGTTGAATGCCACCCGCAGGTCCTCATTCAATCCGCCGCTTTCCTCGTAAACACTCCTTTTCACCATCAGGCAGGCCCCCGTCACGCCGAGGACGTCAAAGGCGAGGCGGTTTCTCAGGAAATAATAGTCCGTCCGGTCATCCCGGTACTGCAGCTTATGCGCGGGACCCAGGCGGATGTTGGTGATGCCCGCGTGCTGGATGGCGTAGCTTTCCGGATACAGAAGCTTCACACCCACCGCCCCCACATGAGGAAGCTGCGCCTTCTCCACCATTTTTCCCAGCCAGTCTTCCTGGATGATCTCGATGTCGTCATTTAAGAGCAGGATATAATCTCCCTTCGCCAGAGCCGCCCCCTTATTGCACATACGGGAAAAATTGAATTCCATCGGCTCGTACACATACCGAAAACGGCATTCCGGCATCATCTGGGAAAGCATCCGCTCGATCCGGGCTCGATTTTTCTCATTGCTGCCGTTGTCGATCACGATGATCTCAAAATCCCGGTAGCTGCTGGCCTCCATGGCGGAATGGATACAGGTGGAAAGCACGCCCGGATTATCCTTGGAAGGGATCACGATGGAAACCATCCCTTCCGGCTTCATCGGCCAGCCCCGCCTTATGTAAGCCTGCTGCTTCAGTCCGTCATATTCCTCTTCCATGCCAAAAGGCTCGATAGGCTTTTCCCCGTGGAAAAGGACGCTGTCCACATGGCCCGGGGCAGAAATTTCCGACAGCTTCAGGCAGAGATCATAAAGGTTCTTTTTCCAGTCCGCATCCTCCAGCCAGGAAACGCTTCCCACGGCGGCAGAGCGCACGGCGAAAATATTCCCGAAATAGAAATAGGAGATCAGAGTATCCGGAGACCAGTCCGGCTTCAGCCATGGATTCGTCCTGCGGCCGCCGTTTTCCGGCAGCGCCTCATCTTCATCCCCATATGCGAGGACCGCTTCCGGGCTGCGGGCAAAAAAGTCCCCGAAAAGCCGGAGCGCTTCTTCTTCCGGCCTTCCGCAGTCTGCGTGAAATACCAGGATATCCGCATCCTTTCCGGCCTCCTGCAGCCGGAAAGAGGCCCCGCAGGAGCAAAAAGGGACGCACTTTACGGAAAGCTCCGCCCCCGCAGTGCTTCTCCCCTCCCGCTCTTTCTCCTCTTTTCTGAGGATCCAGTCATGGTAACGGACGGTCTGTTCCCTGATCCTGGCCTCATATTTTCCCATCTGCCTGGCCCGCAGAGGCGCCTGCAGCACTTTTTTGATATTCAAAACCAATGTCTCCTTTTCAGATTCGCATCCAAGGCCGACGCAGTCTCCTCCGTCAGCCGGTTGATCTCAAATTCCAGTTCCAAGATATCTCCCGCCTCCCCGTCTTCCTTTTCCAGACGGATGTTGATGTTCGGGTCATTGGTGTGGAAGAAAAAGACCGGCATTTCCTCTCCCTTTCCTGTCAGCTCCCATCCGTTCATGGCGAGCACCGCCTTGTCCGCAAGGTCCAGCTCCTTTCCGGAAAGCCTGGCGGCTTTCATCCGGATGATACAGGAGCTCTCTGCCGGGTCCACACGGATCCCCCGGATCCCTTCTTTTAACGGGATGGAGATCCGCATCCTGTCCGCCACGACAAAGCTGGGATACAGATGGTAAGAATGCTCCGGACTGTAGCCCTTCCCGAAATCCTCGAACACCTCTACAATGCTCCGCTCTACCTGGGAGAAAAAAGACTGCCAGGGCACTACCCTGCGTCCCAGGAGCATGCGCATGTCGGAAATGGAAACCCTGTTTCCCGTCACCGCTTTCTGGAACCTTCTTTCCCTTGCCCGGTACCCTTCCGCCTTTTCTTTACTGATGCCGAGCCGTTTGAGGAAAGGCTCCATGGGAATGCTTTTTCTTCTGCCGTCCCCCATCTGGTAGCAATACAGGGAGCGATAGGCCAGCGCCTCCATGTCCACCCTTTCCTCAAAGGTCCATTCATAATCGATCAGGTTCCAGCGTCCCTCCTGATCGATGAGGATGTTTCCGAACACCAGGTCATAATCGGAAACGGGCATCTCCGCATGAATGCAGATCTTATGCAGATATTCCTCGAACAGCGCATCAAAACCGGCCTGGTCCCCTTCCTCCAGGCAGTTGTCCAGAAGCTCCTCCAGCGTCCGTCCTTCCAGATATTCCAGGCGCGCACAGGGAAGGCCGTCCGGCTGCAGCGTGATCTCACATCGGTTTACATACAGGCCGCCGTCCTCATACCGTTCTTTCAAAAGCTTTCCGAATCGGGCGATGTTTTCCACATGCTCCGCCGCAGCCGGGCTGTCCGGATACTTGAGAACGCTCCGCCCTCCGTCCGCATCCTCCGTGATGTCCGTCCGGATGGCGTAGATATCCGCCCGGTCATTGGAAAATTTGGAATAAATGGTTTCCGGCGCAGGGCCCGTCATGAGCAGATAGGAATTGCTGTACATAGGGAATATCCCTTCCCGGATCACCATATCGAAAGCATTCTTTTCATCAAACAGCAGGAGCCTGTCCCCGTCGAAATTCCTGAGGTTTCTTGAAAGCTCTCCCAGATTGGGCAGCCTCTTGTCCGAAAATATCACATCTGCAAATTTGTAGTCCGGATAGGGATAATAAAAATGATAATCCGACACCCCGCAGGTCTGAAGCAGCCGCTCCAGCCCTTTTCTCGTAAAGGTGCGCACGCCGCCGCCCTCCGGATAGTCCTCAATACCCGCAAAGAACTTCGCCAGATGGTCCTCCTGACAGCCGGCCCAGTATTTCATCCCCATCTTGTTTTCAATGGCAATGACGAGATTCCCGCCCGGCTTCACGTGCTTCAGGTTGATCTTCAGGAAATCCTCAAAAGGCGTTTTCGTGGGAATATAGCTCTGTCCATATTCGAACACCCCGATCAGGAGCACATAATCATAGTCACAGGGCAGATCCGGCTCGATGTCCGTAAAATTCCCCACATGGACCGTCACATTCTCCCGCTCCTGATTACGGATGGCGTTGATGGTGCTGCGTTTTTTCGACAGATCCACGCAGGTGACGCTTCCCGCCTTTCTGGCAAGGACACCCGTCACAGCTCCCATGCCGCTTCCCACCTCCAGCACCTTTGTATTTTTGTCCATGGGAAGCCAGGAGACGATATTCTCCCGCTGCGGCGACAGATGGTAAAAGACAGGCCAGCTCTTCTTTTCCTCGATCTGCTTCTGATAATCCCCGCCGGGACAGTTCTTCACGATTTCCAGGATTTCATCCTCCACTGTCCCGTCACAGTAAAAATCCTCCCCCGGATAATGGGACAAGTCAAGCGTCACTTTTCCGATCTGCTCCGTCATATTACCTCGTTTCTGCCGCCGAAGGCGGCATCTAAACATAAAAGAATGGCGTGAGCCATACTTTGGCACGAACCCTCGGTTCGTGCCGGCCTCC